>JAHDYP010000088.1 GCA_023383055.1 Verrucomicrobiota bacterium
CTGTTCCACCAGCGCCCCCGTGGCTGCGACAATCCGCATGATTTCGCGGGACTCCTCCTGGTATCGCTCCATCCGGGGCCGGACAAAGACGCCTTGGGGACAAAGCCGGCCGGCCGTGGCGCTGGGCAGAGCCGAACGCACCCCGAACTTTCGCGCCTCGTAACTGGCGGCGCAGACGACCCCGCGTTGTGTTGGCGGGGAACCAACGATCACCGGCCGGCCACGCAGTGTCGGGTTGTCACGTTGCTCCACGGAGGCGTAGAACGCATCCATGTCGAGGTGGAAGATGACACGGAACATGCCCGCTTCAGTTCAGTGATCCCTTTGAGTGCGATCCCGAGATGCGATGCCAGCTTTAACCAGCCCCGCTCACAGTCAAGTCGCTGATTTGACCCAATTCGCACGTCACCCGGACTTCCATGGGGCGACAACACACTTCGCAGTCGGTCACAAATGTTTGCGTGCCGGCACTGAGGTCGATTTCGAGCTCGAACGTCTGCCCGCAGAACGGGCACGGAATCGATTCGGTTTGCAGCATTCCCGCAAGACATCACATTTTACGGCTATCCCGCAATCCCGGAGAATTGGTGCTTGAGAATTCGCGCACTCCGCTGGCGTGTGACATACTGTTTGGCGGCGCTCAGCTTCTCCTCCAAGAGCACCGGCAGGAAAAGGTGCGGGAAGGGTGTGAGCCACGCCAATGCCTCGGCCTCGCCTGCGGCCAGGCGGAGGAACCGGGTCTGCTCTTCGTCCATGCCCATGGGCAACATCGTGCGTATCAACCGCTCTTTGAGCGTGGTCAACGCCCACTCAGCCTGCCTCCGGTCAGGCAATGTCGGGGGAAACCCGATTGTCGGATTCACCGTCCGTGCTGTGGTGGCTCGGCTTGGAATTGATACCAGCGTTGTCATAGGATTTGCAGGTTGTGGATGCGCAGAGGAGCACGGCCCCGTCACCCCATCCAGAATCCCTTGCGATGGGAGATACCCAGCACCTTTCGGCAGTTGGTGCAGAAATAGAGGAAGCGCACGCCCAGGGTGGATTCCACGCGGCGGGCGGCGATTTCCTGGATTTCCTGGCCGCAGTGCGGACAAATCGGTGTTGCGGGAAAATCCTCACGGATTCTGATCCGGGTGGTTGTCATGGCTCGACTCTGCCATTTGGATTCGTCGTCTGCCATTACACCCGGTGGGAAGGGTTGGAATGACTCACCGGCTCGAACCCGATCCGTCAGACGGTCGGTTCCAGGCCGGCAAAGGCCAGCGATTCGTCGAGCCAGGTATCGCCGCGGAGGACGGCCTGGCGCTGGCGAAAGGCCAGGGCTTGCGCCCTCGCCTGGGCTCGGTTGAACGCCCAGGCGGCGGCGGTTTCGGCACCGGGGCCGCCACGTCGGGCCCAGACTCGCAGCCAGGGGCGGATGGAGGCAGGCAAGTGGCGTGTGATCAGTTCGTCCTCGACGCTTACAAAGGCCTGGGCGCTGCCGGGATCGCCCTGCCGGGCCGCGCGGCCGAACAGTTGGCGATCGACCCGGCCGGATTCGTGGCGTTCGGTGGCGAGCACGTGGAGGCCGCCCAGGTCGGGGACGTCCTCGCCCAGTTTGATGTCGGTTCCGCGGCCGGCCATGTTGGTGGCAATCGTGATCCGCCCGCGCTCCCCGGCACACGCCACGATGAGCGCCTCTTCGGCCAGGCGCGTCGCATTGAGCAACTGGAAGGAGAGCCCTCGAATCGTCAGCATGGCAGCGAGGCGTTCGCTGGCGCGGACGCTGCGGGTGCCCACCAGAATCGGGCGGCCGGTGGCGTGGAGTCGCTCGATCTCCGCGACCACGGCTTCCCACTTGGCTGCTTCGGTGGGGAAGACCCGTTGCGGCGGGTGCTGGCGGATGCACGGGCGGTTGGTGGGAATCGACACCACCGGCAGTCTGTACACATGCCAGAATTCCCCGGCCGCTTCCCGGGCGGTGCCCGTCATCCCGGACAGCCGGTGGTAACAGCGGAAGAAGCGCTGAAAGCTGAGTCGGGCGATCGTTTCGGTGGGATCCGTCACCGGGACGCCAGCCTTGGCTTCGATGGCCTGGTGCAGGCCCTGGCTCCAGGTGCGCTGGGGCATGGGGCGGCCGGTGAACTCGTCCACGATGACGATTTTGCCTTCCTGGATGATGTATTGCTTGTCCGGCAGATAGAACTCGCGGGCGACCAAGGCCTGGGTGACGAGTTCGCGCCGCCGGTCCGGGCCGCGCCACAAACCTGGAAACTGGTGGCAGGCGGTCTCGAGTTGATGCCGTCCTTTGTCGGTCAGTTCCACTTCGCGATAGCGCGGGTTGACGCGGTAATCCACTTCCTTCATCCAGTCGGCCACGAGGGTTTGGGCCAGGGTGCAGGCTTCTCTCAAGGAGTTGTTCGGGTGGGCGCTGGAAATGATGAGCGGGGTGACCGCTTCATCGATCAGCACGCTGTCCGCTTCGTCCACGATGGCGGTATGCAAGCCTCGCAGGACGAGGCCCTCGGCGCGGCCGGCCGGAGGGTGCAGGAGCTGGCGCACGAGCCGTCGGGTGACGCTCGGCAGGTTGCCCATCCGGAGGCGATCGCGGAGGAAATCGGCGAGCACCTCCTTGCTGGTGGCGTAGGTGACCTCGCGGCTGTAGGCCTGCTGGCGTTGCTCGGGCGACATGGGGCCGGTGACGAAGCCGACGCGGACGCCGCAGGCATGGTAGAGCGGGGCGAGCCAGTTGGCGTCGCGTTCGACCAGGTAATCATTGACGGTGATGATGTGGCAGGGGCGACCGGTCCATCCGGCCAGCACGGCCGCCAGTCCGGCGGTCAGGGTTTTGCCTTCGCCGGTGGCCATCTCGACGAGGAACCCGCGGTGCAGGGCCAGGGCGCCCATCAATTGAACCGGAAACGGTCGCAAGCCGAGCTTGCGCTCGGCCATCTCCCGGATTGCGGCCAGTGGTCCGGCGACTTCGGTGTCGGGGTCGAAGGTCTTCCGGCGAAGAGCGTCTCGCATTGCGAGAAGGCGTTGAGCGAGGGCGTGATCGGAACAATCGGCGAATTCCCTGGCCTGGTCGTCGATGCGTTCGGCTTCGGCGGCGAGCGACTTGAGTTGGCCGGGGCGCCTTCGATGCAGTCCGATCCAGCGGTTCACGAAGGCGTCCAGACCCTTGGGCAGCGGCTTCGGTCGACGGAAGTCCAGCGCCCGATAATCGCTGATGGCCGGATTCACAGCTGGTAACGCTTTTGCAGGACCTGCCAGAGCCGGCGCACCCATTGGCTGAGCAGCGGCCGCGATCCCAGACTAAACCGGATCTTTCCGGATCGACCGTGAAGCACGGTCGAAGGGGAGTGTTCAGCCAGATCCGCCCGGATCTCGAAGAAGGGTTCCAGCGCGGTTCGTCCCTCGGGATCCTCGGGAGCCACCGGCATTTCGCCGCCGCCCAGCCAGCCCAGGGCGGGGGAAGGCAGCGTCTGGCGGGAGGCCGGTATGAGGCGCAAGCGCGGCACCGGGATCTTGCGGCCGGCTTCGCCCCAGAGTCGCACCTGGGCAGTCGGGGCTTCGGCGGCGAAGAGGAAATTGACGTCTTCCTGTCGGACCGTCGCGCTGAACTCGAAGGCTGCGGGGTTGACCACCTGGCCCGCGAGCGAACCGCGGGGCAGCCAACGGCCCAGCCAATCCTCGATATCCGGCGCCACCCAAACGCCATCGTTCAGCGCTCTGACGCTCAGGCGATCCTGTTCGCGGCGCAGTTTTTCGAAACGTTCGGAAGCGGACTTCAGCAGGCTCCGCAGCGGTCGGATGTTAGCCGGATCTTCGCGCATTGCCTGCAGCAAGCGCGCTTCCACCTCCGCGATTCGCGCTTCGGCGGATCGCAGCGCGAGGTTCAGTTCCTGGTTTTCGAGATGGAAGAGGACCTGGCTGCGTTGAACGGGTTGTCCGGGTTCGGCCTCCAGGCGCCTCAAGTAGCCGGCGGTCTCTGTGAGCACGTTCGACCATTCGGTGGCCTGAACAATGCCCGGGGCACGGAAGCGATTGGGGAACGGGATCAGCTGGAGAATGGCCACCAGCAGCGCGACCAGCGCGATTGAAGCGCTCACCGCCCGCGGTCGGTTTCGCTCCAGGGCGGGGCTGGTCGCCAGGTAATTGACGAAGCGTCCGACGGGCACGAGCACCCAGGTAATCGCACACAGGATCGCCATCAGGATGCCCAGCAAGAAAAGCTGGTCGGCCACGAAAAGCAGGATGCCCCCGAAGACAATCACCCGATAGATCCCGCTGAGCACGATGAACACGGTCAGCCAGATTGCCTCGCGCCGACTCCGGGCCGGGCTTTCCGAGCGTTTCAGGCCGAAGAGGTAGTGCTCGAAGAGGTGGCGCAGGTGGCGGGCGGAACGCTGGTGGAGGTTGGGAATTTCGAGCAGATCGGTCAGGATGTAGTAACCATCGAAGCGCAGCAGCGGGTTGAGGTTGAAGAGCAGGGTCGAAACCGAGGCCACGAACATGATGTTGTAAGCGAGGTTATGCGCCGTGCCCGGTCCCGTCTGCGCCCAGACGAAGGTGGCCAGGGCCGCGACGAACACCTCGACGATCATGCCCGCCGCCGCGACCAGGATGCGCCGCCAGCGACTGCGAAAGCCCCAGCTCGAAGTTGCGTCCATGTAGGGCAACGGGGTGAAGATCAGCAGCATCACGCCCATGGTGTGCACCTCGCCGCCAAAGCGCCGGCAGAAGTAGGCGTGGCCGAACTCGTGCAGGGTCTTGACGAGGACCAGGCCCAGGTAAAGCAAGGGGAGGTTGCCCGGCGCCAGCACGCCCTGGGTTTGGTCGCGCAGGAGATCGAAATGGTCGATGGCCACCTTGATGGCGGCAGTCACCACGCCCAGCCAGATCAATCCGCCCAACCAGCCGGTCAGCCAGCCCACCAGTGGCATGGTCCGACGCAGGAAGGCGTCCGGGTCCAGCAGCGGGAACCGGATGAACATCAGGTTCAACAACCGGGCCTTGAGTTCGCGTCCGCGGCGCTTCTTGTAGCGCTGAAACAGTTGGGCGCTGTCGGCGGCCAAATCGTATTGGAGCAGATTGGCGTGGTAGAGCTGGGCCAGCAACTGGATCACCGCTTCCTGCCCGGGGGCGTCGTCGGGCGATCGATCGAGGCATTCCCGCCAAACCTCGTCCACGGTCCGGTCGGGGCGCAGACGGGCCACAAAGTCGTAGGCCGCGGGACGCAGCCGGAAGAATTGGTTGGTGAACGGGTTCTCGAGCACCACCCAGCGTTCGCCCCGGAAGTACTGGCGACCGACCTTGACCCCGGAATGCAGGCAGATCCGCTGGTTGGCCACCCGATGCCAGGATTCGCTGAAGGTTTTTTGCTCGGCGGCCATGGGCGCCTCACCACCAGAGGAACATGCGCAGGAAATCGACCGTCCGACGCGTGAAGATCCAGACGATCGACCGTCGGCCGACATCCAGTTTGCAGACGCCGGTCATTCCGGGTCGCCACCAGGCTTCCGGGGCATCATCGAGGGCGCAGCGCACCAGGAACACATTCTCGGCTTTGCGGGGGACGGCGGCGGGTTCGATCCGTTCCACCCGGACGGGGAATTTCAAGCGTGGCTGGCTCACGAAGGCGATCTGCCCCGTGGCGGTATCCGTCAATTCCTGGATGTCGCGTTCATCGACTTCGGCTTCGACATACAACTTGTCCAGCCGAGCGACCCGGAACAGTGCGTCGCCCTGGCTGACCGGCGCGCCAATGCGCTCGCGCAAGTCGCCCTCAACCACAACACTTTCATTGGGCACACGCAGGGAAGCATGGTCCAGGCGGTATTGTGCCAATTCCAGGCGGGCCTGGGCCTGCTGCGCCAGGGCTTCGGCCACGCGCATCTCCGCCAGCGCCGAGGTGGCCCGGGCTTTTTCGGCTTCGCGTTGGTAGCGGTTGAGGTCAGCCCGCGCGGCCGTTTCCTCGAGTTCCAGTTCCTCGGTATCCAGCCGCAGGAGGACGGCGTTGGCCGCCACCAGGTCGCCCGGCCGGACATTGACTTCGCGGATATAGCCTTCGTAAGGGGCCGTCAGGAAAGAGACCTCATCGCTCTTGAGTTGGAACCTGGCTTCTACCCGGTAGGGAACCGGCAGCAAGAACAGGATCAGCAGCGCGACGGTGATGACCACGGCGAGGATCTTGGCCCAGGTATGTTCCGGGCCGATCCATCGCGCCGCCTGCTCGCGCAAGGTGGTGGCCCAGCGGGCGCCAAACCACCGGTCCCAGCGTTTGAGTTCGGCCAACCGCCGCGCAATCAGGTCCGTGCTCAATCGCAGTTGCTGCAGTTCGGTAAGTTCGAAGGGCCGGCTCGCCCGTTCGCAAGTCAACACGGCCACCGGCTTGCCTTCCACGCGCAGAGGGAAAGAGGCCAGGTTCACCGCGTGTTGTTCGGCCGCATAACGTTCGTGATCGCGGCAGATGGCGCGCGCGCCCTCCGGGGCCGGGTACACGATGTCCTCGTCCTGGTCCAGCGATTCCTCCATCACGGTCTCCAGGGCGCTGGCGGCGGCCATCTGCCGGTTGAACTGTTCGGTTCGGCTCATGACCCGGAGGCGCACCGAGTTGCGCTCCAGCCAGCCCACGCTGATCCGGTCACACTTGAAATGGTCCGCCAGGGCGTTGGCCCAGGCCAGGCCGGCGGCGAGAAAACGCTTCTCGCTGTCCATCGCCGCCAGGAGATCGAGCACGACGGCGAACTTCCGCGCGTCCAACCGCGCCCGCAGGCTCTCGCGGAACAATTCGTAACTTCGCGGAACGTCACGCAGCAGGTTGACCTGGCGGGCGACGTCCCGGGCTCGAGTCTCTGAAATGCCGGTGAGCAGAAGCAGGCCGACACAGAAAGTCCGCGAGTCCTGGAGTTCGAAGCGGACCGCCAGGGCGAAGGGGATTTCACCGCCGACGCGCACCTCGCCGAAGGAGGTCAACCGCGGTTCGCCGTCCGTGCCGCTTTCTTCGGCCAGGCTCTCGAGCCTTTTCACGAATTCCTGCAGCACCGCGGCCGGCCCGGAATACTGGCCATAATCCGCAATCCGCTTCCAGCCGCCCCCGTTGTCCGTGCCCTTGATCAAGACCAGGCTGCGTGCCGCGCCCGAGACCGCGGCCAGCGCCGCCGCCAGGCGCGGCCAGAAATCTCGAGGTTCACCCTCCCAGGCGCGCAACCGCACGATTTCGCGCGCCAAGGCATCCTGGTCATTGGACTGGATCATCATGGATCAGTCCTCCAGCAGCAGATAGCCGCTTACCCCCGGGCGCACGTTTCCGTCCGGGTTTTGGAACAAGACCTTGACCGTGAGGAGGCCGCTGGCGGCATCGACGATGGGCGAGACGAAAATCACTTCTCCCTCGACCGTGCGCCGGTCGGTGGCATCGCCCAGTTCGAGTCGGACTTTTTGTTTCTCGCGCACCAGGCGTCCGCGGTCGGCTTCGAGGTTGCAGACAAACCGGGCCTGCCGGGTATCGACCAGGCGCACCAGGGCGGTCTCATTCTGTTTGCAGCCCTCCCCGGGATCGCGGTTGAACCAATCGACCACGAACCCGGAGAACGGGGCGACAATCCGTCGTTTCCGCAACAGCTCCGCCGCCAGTTCGTATTCGGCTTCCGCCTCCTGGTACTCGAGCCGTTTCTTGTCCAGGTCCTCCTCGCTCACCGATCTGGTCTCCTGGTAAAGCGCCGACATTCGCTCGAACTCCTTCTTGCGGTTGTCCCGGACGATGGTGCGCCGGGCCGCCTCCAATTCCTGCAGGCTCTTGTCCAACTCGAGCAGCACTTCGCCCTCGCGGGCGAAGCTGCCTTCCTCGAAGAATTGGCGGGCGATGATCCCGTCGACGGGCGAGTTGAGCACGGCATCGCGAACCGGTTCGGTAATGCCTTGGATACGTTGGACCGCGGCCTGGGGCTGGCTCAGGGCCAGGCCCAGGCAACCGACAAGCATCAGGACGACTCTCATGGCCATGCGGAGGTAACTATTTGCGCGGGTTACGCTGGAGGCGTTGCATTTCTTCGTGAAGGGTGTCCAGCGCCTTTTGCAGGACGGCGGGGTCGGCATGATCGGCCGGATAGCTTTCAGCGGGAGGCGCGTCCATTTCGACGAGGGTTTTTCGCAAGACCTCGATCGCCTCCGTTTGGACCGGTGTATTCGGCGAATAATCCGGATCGTGCCGGTCGAACTCGGCCTTCAGCTCTTGAAGGAAGTAATCGTAGCGATCCTCCGGCAGCAGGTTCTTGGTCAGCACCGCGGCCGTGCGCCGCTCCAGGTCGCTCTTGCTCAAGTCCAGGTTGCGGGCCTGCAGGAGGGTGCCTTTGACCAATTCAAGCTCCAGCCGCGCCCGCTCATGCAGCACCAGGCTTTCGACCACGGTGTTCTTCGCCTCGAAGAGTTTCTCTTCGGTTTCGAGCAACTTCTGGCTGTCGATGGCCCCCAGGTCGAGGCGGCGTTGCTGGGTCTCAAAGAGGTTCTGGTAAAACTCCGCCACCTTCCGGTAATTGCCGACATTCTGGATGGTGCTCGCCACGTTGCGCATCGCCGTATCCAACGCGTTCACGATCTGAGTTTCCAGATCCTGGAGCTGGAGTTCGGCTTGTTTCTGTCGGATCAACGCCTGGTCGTACTCGTAGCGCGCCTTGCTGCCGGCGCCCATCGGCACCCGCAGCTCGGCACCCAAAGTCCATGCCGGCCAATCGCCCGTCTGCAGGTCGTCCAGGGAATCGTGCGGACTGTCGCTGAGCCCGTAGTAGCCGACACTGGTCTTGAGGTTGAGCTGCGGTAGCCGTTGGTTGCGTGCATACGCCTTGCGGATCATCTCGCCCGCAATCCGGCGTCGTTGGGCGAGGTAATCGGGGTTCAAAGCGATGGCGTCGCGCCAGGCCGGGTACATGCCGAGTTCGAGTTTCCGGACTTCGGGATGATCCGTTGCCCGGAGCAAGAGATTGGTTTCGATCACCGTGCTCGAACAGAGACCGATCAGGCTGTTGGAGATCTCGACCAGTTTCTGCCGGGCTTCCGCCTGTTTGGACCGCCGCAACGCCAGGCCGGCTTCCGCCTCCAGGACATCCAATTCGGAGGCGTTGCCCAATCGCAAGCGCGCCCGGTTGTTGTTCAAAAGGTTCTCCGCCACCGCGACCGACTCGTCGAAAAACCGCAACTGTTCCTGGGCAAAGTAAAGCTGCCAGTAGAACGATTCCGCGCGGCTGACCACCTGCATCACCTGCCGCCGGTACTCCTGGTAAGCCACGTCGGACGCGACGGCTGCGAGGCGAATGCCGGCCATGGTGACGGCGACTCCTCCGTTGCGCAGCAGTGGTTGGACGAGGTTGACTCCGACGAATGACAAGTACTCCCCTCCGTTGGTGTTGCCGCCGCTGAACAGGCCGCCCTGGAGATTGTTCTCCAGATCGCTCAGGTTGAAGCCCAGGCGAACCCGCGCCCCCGTCGGCACCAGCGACTCCATCGCCATGCTGTAAAGGTTGTCTTGCTGCTCATAGAACGACGTGAACTGCTGTCGCTCCTGCTCGGAGGTATTGGGACGCAGGCTGTCCACGTGCTCGTAACTCCCGACGAATTCCGGCTGAAATACGGCCCGCTCACCGCGGTTTCTTAACCGGCTGACCTCCAGTTCCAGCAGACGGACCTGGAGGCTCTCGTTGCGCTGCAGCACCCGGTCCACGTAATCGGCCAGGCCGATCTCGTCGGTCGCCAACAGCCCCGGCCAGCGGGATTCGCTCAAGGGCATCCCGCCTTCGGACGCAACGCTGGTCCCGGCCATCCAACCGGCCAAAGCGATCGCCAGGACGCCCTGAACCATTTGAGGCAACCCCGGCCAGTGTCTCTTCGGTGACGATTCGCCGGTGCCGCTCCGCCTCCGAGGGCGTGCCAAGGGACGGTGCGCAGGGGCATGCCACGGGGAGCATTGAAGCGTACCCGAGTGTGAAGCGGACCTGTTCGCACCCCGCTGGGAGATCGTCGACATGCTTGTGGCTTCGCGTGCAACCGCAGGGTGCGTCATGAGTGGCCCTGCAGTGGTTGGGTTTTGCTGTAGGCAATACTTATCTTCGCACCAAGCCGCCAGTCAACTCCATAGTCGGTCAAATGCACGGGTGGCGCACGACAGGGCGGCAGGCTGGGCAGCCTGCGAAACGGCAGGTTGGGCAACCTGCGCTACGTGAGGGTGTGCCCGCAGGGTGCGATTCTATCCGCGAGGGAGGTGTCATGCGATTTGGTTTTGGCGTGTGGACATGTTGTGCCGCTGCTTCAAAGCTTGCGACGGTGTTCGCCCGGGTTATGCTCGGGCATCGTGACGACGCGCTGGTATGGGCATCATCGCTGGTTTTCTTTGGGCGTGGCTGGGGGCGTCGGTTGGATGCTCTGGTTGTCGGCGCCGGTTTGTCAGGCGATTGAAGCTCACCGCAACGTGGGCGGTTACACGATCAACGTCTGGCAGGTCGAGCAAGGTCTGCCGCAGATTTCGGTCACGTCCATCGCGCAGACTCCCGACGGTTATCTTTGGTTTGGGACGTTCAACGGGCTGGTGCGTTTCGACGGCGTGCGTTTCACGGTGTTCAATGAGGCCAACACGCCAGTGCTGGGGAGCAGCGGCATTTTCCGACTGCTTACCGATCCGGAAGGCGGGTTGTGGATTCTGACGGAGGAAGGGCAGTTGACCTGCCTGGTGGACGATGAGTTTACGGCATTCGGCCCGGAAAACGGTCTGCCGGCATGTGGCGCCGCCGCGTTGGTTGTGGATCTTGAGGGTCAGCTGTGGGTGGTCGATCGAGAGGGCGGACTTCATGGGACGAGCCATCGTCGGTTATCGAGGCGGGAGCCGGGCCATGGCGGGTCGGGCGAGAAACCGCGGTTGCTGGTTGCGCCGTCCGAACCATGCTGGGTGGGACTCCGCGAACAGGCGGTCAACGCGGGCCACGTTCCCCTGAGCTTTCCGGTGTCAGGTACGAATGACCTGGAGTACGGGGAATTCGTCGTTCCATGCGCGACCCCGTCCCCGGGAGGCGGACATTGGCTGGCGACGAAAGCAGGCATCTTTCGCTTGCGGGAGGGGCATTTGCAGGGGCCGATCCTGTCTTATCCCGAACCGTTGCCGGCGTTGACATCGATTGCGGAGGACAAGCAAGGCAACCTTTGGGTTGGTTCGTGGGCTTTGGGACTTTTCCGGCGGAGTACCACGGGCCAGTGGCAGCGGTTTCATGCGGAAGCGGGCCTGGCCGAGAACGATGTGACGGCTGTTTTCGTGGATCGCGAGAATAACGTCTGGGTGGGCACGGGCCACGGTGGACTTCACCGTTTCAAGCCGGGGCTTTTTCGAAACTACGACACCTCCCACGGCCTGCGCAGCGGCAATGTGAGGTCGGTGACCGAA
The DNA here is from genome assembly GCA_023383055.1 of Verrucomicrobiota bacterium. Taxonomy (GTDB): domain Bacteria; phylum Verrucomicrobiota; class Verrucomicrobiia; order Limisphaerales; family JAHDYP01; genus JAHDYP01. The sequence continues at coordinate 11,405 of JAHDYP010000088.1, forward strand.
GATCGCGAGGGACGAATCCTGATTGGAGTCAACGGTGGCGGTTTGAATTGCTGGGATAACGAGCGCATTACGCCGGTGACGGAGCCACCCGAACTTCAGCGCTATCCCCTCGTTTACTCTGTGCTGGCTGACCGCCAGGGTGCGGTCTGGATCGGTCTTTACGGGGGAACGGCCTTGCGGGTTCATGCCGGGGTGCTGACGCCCTTCGTTTTTTTAGACGAAGCGCCCACGGGCATGACGCCGAGAGCCTTGTTCGAAGATCATTCAGGGACCATCTGGCTGGGGTGCGATGGTGGGCTTTTACGTCATGACGCGGGTCGGTTGACCCTGTTCAACTGGCGGAACGGGTTGACGCATAATCAAGTGCACGCATTGGCGCAGGATGGTCAGGGCACCCTGTACATAGGCACTTACGGTGGTGGACTCAACTATATCAGTAGCAACTCGTTCCGAAGCTATCGCGAACCCGACGGGTTGCCTGATAACCACGTAATCGCCCTCTGGGTCGACCGCGACGATACCCTCTGGATCGGCATGTCGCACGGTGGGTTGGCCCGCTTGCGGCAAGGTCGCTTCGCCCATATCACCACGCGCGATGGATTGCCTTCGAATACCATTGGCTCGATTCTCGAGGACGATCACGGCGATTTCTGGTTGGGCTCGAATCGCGGCATTGTCCGCGTCGGTCGCCAGGAACTCGACGATTACCTCGACGGCAAGCGGCGCGCGCTTACGTGTCGTGTCTTCGATCGTTCGGACGGATTGAACACCGTGGATTGCAGTGGTGGGGGACAGCCGGCGTCGTGTAAGGCCCGCGATGGCCGGCTCTGGTTCGCCACGGTGAAAGGCGCGGCGGTATTGGATCCGGCGCAGGTCCCGGTCAATCCCCTTCCTCCGCCGGTGGTGATCGAAGAAGTGCTGCTTGATGATGTGCCGGTATTCGGCGAGGGCAGCAACGGCATGCTGGCTCTGGACCGCCAGTCAGGCCTTCGCATTCCCCCGGGCCGGCATCGCCTCGAGTTGGTTTTCACGGGCGTCAGCCTGGAAGCTCCCGAGAAAGTCCGGTTCCGCTATCGTCTGGACGGCTTGGATGCCGAGTGGACGCAACCGGGGGCGCGGCGCACCGCCACTTACGGTCCGGTGCCTCCCGGCACGTATCGCTTTGAAGTGACGGCCTGCAACAAGGACGGTGTTTGGAACGAGCAGGGTGCGGTGCTGCCGATCACCGTCCTGCCGCATTTCTGGGAAACGATCGGGTTCAAAACCTTCTCCGTGCTGGCATTATGCGCGGCAACCGGGTTTCTTGTGCGTCTCGAGTACCGGCGCCGGATGGAGCGACGGCTCGAGTTGATCCAGAACCGTTTTGCCCTCGAAGGTGAACGCAGCCGCATCGCCCAGGATATCCACGATGATCTTGGCGCACGCCTGACGCAGCTCGGGTTGCTGGCCGAATTCGCCAAGCGAAGTCTCGGCAAGCCGGAGGCGACGCGGTCTTATCTGGAGCAGATGACTCAACGGTCCCGGGACATGACGCAAGCCATGGACGAAGTGGTGTGGGCCGTGGATCCCGCCAGGGATTCCGTCGAAGGGCTGCTGAATTACCTGGGACCGTTGGCCCAGGAGTTCTTCCAGGGCACGACCGTCCGATGCCGGTTGGATTTCCCACCGGTCTTGCCGCCGCAGACTGTCTCCGCCAAGGCGCGTCACAGCCTCCTGTTGGTGGTGAAAGAGGCCCTCAATAATTGCCTGAAACATGCCAGGGCCAGCGAGGTCCTGATCCAGAGTCGGCTCCAGGGATCCGTGCTGTCGCTCCATATCGAAGATGACGGTTCCGGTTTCGACGGCTGCAACCCGGAGGTTCACCACGGGGGGCGCGGCATTCAGAACATGCGCCGTCGCGTGGAGGGTCTGGGCGGTGAGTTCGCCCTGGATGGCCGGACTGGGGGTGGGACTCGGATCTCGATCAAGATTGACCTGGCGCGAATTGGGTGAGGCGCTGAGACTGCGGCCGGATGGCGGCTCTACCCGATCGGGTTATTGCGGAATGCCGTCCGCCGTTGTCCAATGCCGGATTGAATCATGGCCATTTCGGTAGCCATCGTTGAGGATGATACGTGGATTCGCGAGAATCTTTCCCGGCTCATTGACGAGGCCCCCGGTCTTCGTTGCGTCGCCTCCTTTACCAACGCGGAAAAGGCCCTCGCCCGGATTCCACTGGAACCTCCCGACGTCGTGCTGATGGACCTGAACCTCCCCGGCGTCTCGGGTATCGAATGTGTCCGGCGGCTTCGAAGACTGTTGCCGCGGCTCCAGATCCTGGTGCTGACGGTGTATGAGGACAGCGAAAAGGTCTTCGCCGCGCTTCAGGCGGGCGCCGGGGGTTACCTGCTCAAGCGGACCCCGCCGGACCAGTTGCTGGAGGCGATTCGCGACCTCCACCAGGGGGGGGCCCCGATGTCCAGCCATATCGCTCGCAAGGTGGTCCACTCCTTCCAGGAATCCACCCGCCATACGCCGGGCGTGGATGATCTTTCCCCGCGCGAGGAGGAGATCCTGCACCTCGTCGCCGGCGGCTATCACAACAAGGAGATTGGCGGTCGGTTAAACATCAGTCCCGAAACGGTGCGGGTTCACTTGCGCAACATCTACGAAAAGCTGCATGTGAACTCACGCTCCCAAGCGGTCGCCAGGCTGCTCAGCAAAGACGGAGGTTGAGGTCGGAGGTCGGAGGCATGGCGCGCTTCGATCGCCGGGGGATACGGAGTGCGCCGGCAGAGCCCGCAGCTTACACGCAGATTTGTCGGCTTCATGGCTTGGTTTGATCTCCGAGGCGTCAGCCCAGGGTGATGTCAAAGCGGCGACGCAGCCCGGTTCACATACTCTCGGAAGCGATTGACCCGAGGTTGCCCGCCGAAGCCCGAACCGTGGGTATGGGATCCTCCTCTCCTATCTGCGATACCCCAGCTTTTACCCCCGATCTTTTACCTTTTTCCCCGTTTGTCCTCTGTCGGGCTCTCGCAATTTGGAACCAACAGTCGCCCTCTGGGACTGCGGCCGGGGACCGGAACAGGGTGACAGGTTCAAGGGGGACATTTTCCCCATCGATTGCGGATCTGGAGGGGCGAGCTACCCGCCTTCGCTCGGAGCTTCGGTGCGGCGAGCTACTGCGAGCCCGCCGTTCAATGGACTATTCCACGTCGGCCTCGTGTAACTCGGCCCTGCCATCCCAGCCAAAGCGGTGTCGCTCCCGCGTGGTGCGATTGCCACCGCACTCCATAACCCCAGGCGCATGCATGCCATCAGTCCCAAATGGGGTCGCGGGGGAGCCTTTGGACCTGTCACTTTGTGGAGCGCAAAATTGCCAGGCTCGGATTCTTGGGCCTGCGGTTTGTTGAAAAAGTCAGACTAATGTTCAAGCCCGGCGCAGGCACGATAAAGCCGCTCATCCGTCTACCCCAATCGGGGTATGGCGGGGTGTTGCCGATGCGTTAGCCTGCTCCTACACCGCAACCAGACATGCTTGGCAGCGCGTCGGCTCGCCGCCGGGAAAAGACGCGGATTGTTGCAGGTCGGTGATGTCGGTGGGGTCGTAAGATGCAACGCCGTTCCCATGCGAGGTTCGAACTGGAGGCCCTGGAGCCCCGGCTGTTGCTATCCGCCGACGGCTTGAGCGCGGGTGCGCCTGTCGCTCCGGTCACGTCCGACTCCCTGATCCCCATCGCTTCCGAGCAGGTCATCCAAGCCACCGCTGAGGCTTCCGTCTGGACCGATGTCTTGGTCTCTTCCGACCCGGCCCTCAACAGCCACGATATCTTCCAAGGCCTTCCGGACTTGACCGAGCCGCTGCCGGTGATCGCCACGGAACCTGACCGACCGTCGGTAACATCCGTGGCCGCGGATGAAGTCACCGGCTCCAGCCAGGACCAGCCTGAATCGTCGCTGACGCCCGACGGCCTGGCTTCGCCCGCAGCAGCCACGCTCACTGAGCGTGGCCAGGATGCCGCCACTTCGGCGAGTGCCGAAACCGTCGATATCGCCTGGTCTGGCGAGTCGGTTCCGAGCGCCAATGTGCAGAGCTTGGGCGATGACGTGGTTATCCCGACCGATCTTGACGCTGGCAATCCTTTGACCGTGCAGTTGACCGAGACGTTGCGAGCCGCCAACGGGCCTCCGGTCACAGCGCATGGTGCCAGAGAAGCTCTGATTTCCTCTCAGGACGCTCTGACAGCAGGGTTGGGCGAGGCTGCTGCCGGCGCGTCATTTTCATCTTTATTGGGCTCAGCAGCCCAAGACGACTCCGTTGATTTCCTGCTCGCCATTCTTGCCGAGGCCACCGGCCAGTGGGCAGAGCAGTTCGCCAACGCCAGCCTGACGGCTCGGCTGGGGCAGGTGAGAGTGGAGATCGCTGACTTGCCCGGACAGGCATTGGCCGAGGTTCGCGGCGAGGTGATCCTGCTGGATACGGACGCGGCGGGTCTCGGTTGGTTCATCGATCTCTCCCCGGCCGACAGTAGCGAGTTCAGGCAGGATCCCGAGACTGGCCTGTGGCTGGCCAGTGGAGGAAGCCCGGCGGACGGCAAAGCCGATCTGCTATCGGTGCTCGTCCACGAACTGGGGCATGTTATCGGGTTTGAGGATATCGATCTTCACTTGGCGCCTGCCGGGGTGATGACGGCGACGCTCTCGGCGGGGCAGCGCCGGTTGGTTGGAGAATCAGGCGGACTGGTCACCGAGCCTGCATTTGCCTTCGGGACGATCAGCGGTGCTAATCTCCTTGTGGGCTATGAGGGAGGGGGAGCCCCCACCAACCTCACGCCCACCGTCCCAGCGGGCGATTTGGAGTCCGTCGTGGCGAGCACTGCGGGTCAGGCCACCGAGGTCACTGCGTTCTTTCAGGGGGCGGACGGCGACGGCCAGGTGACTTTTAACGGGACCATGACCGTTGCCGGCCAGTCGCTCACCGGAACGTTCTTTCTGAAGCTCGAATCAGGGCAGGTGCTTGGAGAGGCTTCCTCCGTGACCGCATCATTAATGTCGGGAGACGCCGGTGTGCGGATGTCTGGCGGCAGCGGTGAATTCGTCCTGACCGGCGCCGGTACGGCGCTGAGCATCGAGGGGATGGCCGGCTTTGTGAACATGCCGGGCCTGACAGTGAGCGGAACACTCGCGGTCCGGATCAACACCCTGGGGACGGATGCGCCGGCCTCGTTTGGGTTCACCGACAACGTCAATGCCTTCGAGGGTAGCCCGAACATCCTGATCCTGGGGTCGGATGACCTGCCGATCATCGATATCAATGGTGCCGTGAGTATTGCCGATGACGGAACGGGCGTGCTCTTTTTCAACTACGCGGATGGAGGAGACAAACTGAGCGTGGCCGTGTCCGTCTCGGGCATTGAATTGTTTGCGCTGGAGGGGACTGGGCAGTTCACGCTGGGCGGCACGGCCACCGCGAGCCCGGGATTTCAACTGGTGACGACGTCGCTGTCCGCCACGTGCAGCATCCTGGGGGTCGGAGTCACCTATAGCGACGCGGATGACTATTTCGTCGGTTCGCTCGGCCCTCTGGAGCTTAAGAAGGTCGCGGTGACTATGTCCAAACTGAACTACGTTCTGGACGGCGAAAAGGACGACGGTGTTCTGGGAGTGGAGTTCAAGCTGGAGGCAGGGGAGGCGAAGCTGGCTTGGGGCGGTGATGGCGATCCGGAGAAGCAGACCTCCATCGACTTCTGTATCCTCGAATGGAGCTTTGGGCTGGATATTGCCGTGGACGGGACGACCGGCCGGGCGGGAGCGGTGTCCTTCGGCGGGTTTACCCTTCACTCCGACACGATGGACATCAAGAAGCCGGGCGTGTTCAGTGTGAACGCGCTGGAGCCGACGATCAGCTACAATCCGAACTGGACGGCCAGCACGGACGAGGAAGACCAGTGGGGCCAGCAGCTTCTCCTGCTGTCGTATGTCAATGTCAAGATTGACCCGATCGATCTGCAGGTCGTGCTCTCCACGATAGTGGTGGAGGGGCAGGAAATCCCGGCGCTGCAGGTCTTCGAGCACGGTTTCAAGCTGGGCCGCGGGAAGGTGATAATTACGGGAGACCATTCCATCGGACCGCTCAAGATGACGGACCCGTTCGTCCAGGTGGAGAACCTATGGTTCGTGTCGGGGACGGCGTTCAGTTTCAGCGGGACTATCTCGGCGGGAGCGAAGAGCATGCAGATTGGCCAGACGACCGGGGTCTTCTCGCTGACGGCAACCGGGAACGAAGCGGGTGATCCGGGGGTGAAGGTCACGCTGTTGTTCACCAACAATATCCCAAGCGGTTTCGAATTCCTTGCGACCACGATCACTGCGAACAGCGATTTCCTGCGGTTGACCGCGGCGAACGTGGTCTTCAACGCGCGGACGAGGATCGAGAACCATACGGTCGTATGGGACGTCGGAGCGAATGAACAGATGATGTACTTCGGCTCCCTGACTGCCACGTTGGTTCTCGGAACGGTCGAGATCGGCGGAACCGCCTCCAAGTTTATGGTGATGGGGAATGGCGCCATCGTTCCGGACGAGGGATTTTCGGTCTCGATCAGCGTTGGTCAAGGCACTCAGGCGGAGGGTGCGACATCCGGATTGAAGTGGCCGAGCTGGCTGCCGATTAAGTCGGCCGAGGTGGGCGTGATATGGCCGGATTTCCAGGTCGACCCGACCGACATGCGGTTGGATCTGTCGATCGATATCGACACGAAGATCGGCACGGTGACCCTCGGTGGCAAGGTTGAGCATGCGCTCATCGATCTCAAGCTGCTGAAAGCGGGCAAATTCCCGGTCGTGGGGGTTGAATCGGCCAGCATCACCGCGGGGGGCAAGCTGTTCGGCGCGGACATTGCCGGCACGATGTTCGTCGGACTGATCCGGTTGGATGCGGATGGCCGTCGGATTTTCGCAACCGACTATACCACGCCGGTTGCGGACACGGTGTTTTACGGTGGTATTGGTGCGTCAATCACCCTTGCGGGAAAGGGGTTCAACATCAAACTGGGCGTTTCGGAACTGGGGCCGCTGCAGGTCTATCTCAGCGCCGATATCCCGATTGTTCTCGAGCCCACAAGTGGTCTGACCCTGTACGGGTTCAGAGGCGGCGTCGCCTTCAACGCCACGCCGTTCCCGGCGATTGACACGACGAGCCTGGATACGATCGCCACCGACTTGCGCAGCCCGCGGTTCAAACCCACCGCGGCGCTTACGGACGACCAGTGGAAGGACATGCTTGAACAACAGGTGGTGAACCAGGTCGGGGGTCAGTTCGGCTATCTCTTCTCGCTCCAAGGCAACAAGGATTCGAGCATTCAGGCCCATGTCGATGCCATGAACAGCGCGCAGACAATCCTGGATGATATGGGCAAGGCGTTCACCGACCGAGGCATGCCCATGAGTACATTGTATGCCTCGGTGGCGCCAGTGAAGCTGGACTGGGCGTGGACGCTCGACTACCTGAACGAACGATACCTGGTTGAGAAGCGGGAGATCGCGTCGAGCAGCGATGCGAGGCTGGACATCACCCGGGTCGTCTTGACGCTGGTCGACACGCCGCCGCCAACCGGTGGCCTGACGTACACCGCCCTGCTGGATGCAGCCGATGGACTGGCGGCTCCGGAGGCCGTCATCAATGCGTTTGCGGCGGGCGGAATCCAACTATCCGCTAGCGCCACCGTGCATGGGCAAACCACCGGTGAGAAATGGAAGATCACCGACCACGGCACGGAATACCTGATCGCCTGGAAGGGGACCGACGATGGCACGGGGAGCACCGGCAACGCGGTGCTGATCGTCACGAAAGGCGGCGGGTCCACCGACGGCTTCAACCCTGGGACGATTCGGATCGAGGCCGGAGCCACTCTGGGATTCCAGAGTGTACCGCAGGAGGCACTGAAGGGCACCATCGACATGATCCTCGAGATCACGCCTGTGGAAGGCCAGGATCCTCAAGTCAAATTCCTGATTAGCGGCAGCCTCATCTTCGCCGACCCGGATGGCAGCGGGCCGAACCCCGGGAAACTGACCGCGACGGCGAAGATCTTCGCCGACCTGAGCAATGTCAGCAGCGGGAGCGTTTCGCTCTATTTCCTGATGGACGTGCCGGAGACGCCTCGCGTGTTCTCGCTCGTGGGGTTGTTGACGATGGGGTTCATCGATGCGGATGGAAATACGATCAGTCGCGGAGAAACTGAGACGCAGGCAGAATTTGAGGGGCGGATTGCGGCGTACCAAATCGCCATTGCGGGAAAAGCGGAACTGACCGCGGCGGGCTTCCTTGGAGTGGAGTTCGAAGGGAGCCTCACGATGACCTTCTCGCCATCCCGGTTCGAACTAGCCTTCGAGGCCAGCATCTCGATCGAGGGGATTATCTCGGCGGACAGCATCGTTACCGCCGCGGGAATTATCGTGGTGGACAACCAGGATGACTTCGAGATGTGGGGGTTGGTTTGCTTCAACGTTTCCAGCAGCAGCCTCGATCAACTCGCGGACATAGGCATTTCGTTCGAAGCGGATGTGATCCTGCAACTCAACATCGGCGGCCCGGCGGAAGGGCGGGAGGTGCAATTGATGCTGCCTGGGCGCGATGCCGACCCCGAGACGACTGAGCAGGACCCGCATCAATTCCTCCTGCCGCAGAACTACTTCGCGCTGTTCATGATCGGCGATGCCACCTTCTGCCCGCCCGGCGGCCTGTTCTCGCTCGAGATGACCGGCGCCTTCTCGCTCGAACTGAACAAGAGCGGAGTGCGGATGTTCCTCCTGGCCAGCTTCGAGTTTGAAGTGTTGGAGGTGCCCATCATGGAGTTCGAGGCGCTTGGGCTCATGGCGGTGGTCATCGACTACGATGCTGAAGGCAAGGTCACGGGCGGCGGGTTTGCGGCGAGATTCGAATTGGCGCGGCGGATGGACATCGCGCTGCTCGATTTCGAGGTTGAGTTCCAGCTTTACATAAACACCCTGGGCGAAGAGGTGGTTTACGAGTTGCCCCTGGACTTTGGCGCCAGGCTCTGCGCCACACTCCCGACCGATCTGGCCGCCCGCATCGAGGGAGGCAAGATCAGCGTGCCCGCCGGACCGCCGCGCCTGGCGGGGCTCTTCCTCGCGGGAGTGGAGTCCGGCTACGTCACCTCGCTCGACGGGGGTTCGGTTCCCACCGGGCTGAAGACGAAGTTCCAGGACAACGGCTGCAAGCTGATGAGTTCGACGCCGTCGGTCGCCACCCTGGTTTCAGGCACAACCTGGCTGGTCACGGACCAGGTGACCCATGACGGCGACACCTACGTAGCGCGGTACCTGGTCGAGAAAACGGAAGGGGGAACGGGCCTGGTGATTACCAGCCAGATGTTCGTGACGGATTCGACCGACGCAATCGTGGCCGAACTCGACGGCGGCACCACGATTCCTGATTCGATCGAACAACTCTTTTCCAATGCTGATCTGACGCTGGCGACCAATGCGGATCTTTCCGTGGTAACCACGGGCACGGCCTGGATCATCGAGAGCGGTGCGAACCGTTACCTCCTGGAGAAGCACGGGAGCAAGTTGCTGATCATGCAACCGCGCGCCGGACCGGCGGGCTTCTATCTTATCATTGCCGGCGGCGGTCACCTGACCCTGCTTGATACCTTCACGCTGGAAGGCCGGTTCCGCATCCAGGCCAGCACGACCGGGTTCGAGATGGACGTCTATGCCGGGTTGGAACTGGGGATCCTTGGGCACCTGCGGGCGGCGGGTACCTTGAGCATTACGAAGGAAGGGTTGGTGGCCGCGCTTGATCTCGAACTGGAGGCGGGTCTGCCGCTTGGCCCGAATGTCGGCATTGATATTGAAGGGAAGTTCGCCCTGGCGATCAATACCACCGGCGCCGCGGTGAATCTGAACGTGCCGACTGTTGGCGGTGGAACGAAATCGATCCAGTTACCGAAGGAAAGTGTCCAGATTCACGTCGAAGGCTCCTTCAATTTCATTGGATTCATCACAGCCGAGGGCTGGATCGACATATTTCTATCGAGCGAGCAGTTCACGTTCGAGGGGCACATCTCGTTCGCGCTGAGCAATGCCATTAACGCGTCGGCGGATGTGCTGGTGAAAGTGGTGTACACGGACAACAACAACAGCAACGACGATGGCGTGGTGATTTACGCCGATGTCTCCCTGGATGTGAACCTCCCGTCACCTGCCATTCCGATCTTTCGCATTGACGCGGACGGCACTCTGGAGGTGAACACCACCCAATCGGACTACACCTACCAGTACACGGTGAGCGGAGTGACCCACAGCGTTGTCCTGGAGAAGAAATCGTTCCTGCTCGATCTCAACGGCGAGTTGAGCGTCCTGGGAGTGCTCAAGCTGGACGCCGGGTTCAAGATCCAGGTTGGCGGCGGCACCTTCACGCACAGTTTCTCGTCCACCATCAACAACACACCGTTCGGCACGCTCGGTCCGGCGAACTACTCCCAGACGCTTGAGGCCGGCGATTGGGCGATTGGATTCACCGCCGAATTGAGCTTCTTCGGCCTGGCAACACTCGGGGCTTCGGGCTGGCTGAATTCCGGCGGCAACTTCGACATCCGCGTCGCCGGCGAGTTGGTGATCGGGACACGCAGTTTCGGATTGATCGGCGAATTCCATTTCCGCGTGTGGCTGAACGAAACCGAGTTCGGCTTGCGCGTCGGAGCATCGGTCGGAGCGAAACTCTTCGGGATCACGCTCGCCAGTATCGGGTTCGACGCCAGTTTTACGGCCTCACGCGGCGAGAACAGCAGCGGCAAGGTATCCATTGATCTCAGCGTCACGGTCCAGATCAAGATCCTGTTTGTGAAGATCGAGAAGACCGCCACGTTCCATGTCGGCACGCTCCAGTTGCCGCCCGTGCCAAACCTGGCGAGCAAGGAAGCCGACGGCACGTTGCGCCTCAACACCGGTACCCGGGCGAACCTGCGCGGAGTGGCCAAGACCGAGGTGAATGAAACCTACTACATCGAGCATGTGGCTCCGCAGACAGGCGATCCCGCCGGCGAGCGGATCCGCGTGACCGCATTCGGTTACAGCGAGGAATACACCGGGATCACGAAGATCGTTGGCGACGGCGGCAGTGGCAACGACGTGTTCATCGTGCGGCCCACGGATACCAACGATGATGATCTCCTGGATTCGTTTGTCGGTGTGCCGGTGGAGTTCTATGGTGGAGACGGCGACGATGTGCTGGTCTATGACGGCGGGGCATCCTCGGGAACGATCCTTCTGAACGGGGGCGACGGCAGCAACTACCTGGAGGTCGGAGAGAACTGTGCCGCTGCGGTCCAGTTGACCGGCGGTTCGGGTGCCGACCAGTTGATTCATCGCGGCAGCGGCGCCGGAACTCTCAGCGGCGGCGGCGGCGGCGACCAGATCATCGGCGGGTCCGGGCCGGATACCATCACGGGCGGCGACGGCGATGATGAGATCACCGGGAACGGGGGAATCGACAAGATCGACGCCGGGGCGGGGAACGACACCATATACTGGAAGACCGGCGATAGTCTGGATGTGGGGCTCACGGCCGGCTCACCGGTGACCGGAGGGAGCGGCACCGACACGTTCCACTATACGGGCACCGACAACCCGGAACGCTTCCGCGTTTCGGTCAGCAGCGGGAACCTCCTCGTGCAGACGCTGAACACGAGCGGTGCTGTGACTGAGACCTTCACAGCTGCCGGAATGGAGAAACTCCACATCGATGCCGCGGGCGGCGCGGATCAGATCGAAGTCAACGATCTAACGGGCACGGCCATCGCCGAGGTGAAAGTGGATCTCGGGCTGGTGGTGGCTTCCTCGCGGACAGTGATTGTCGGGCAGGATCTGGACGGCGATGGAGAGCCGGACACCGACCCGTCCAGTGGCAGGCTCCTGGCTCCGGAGGAAGTTACCGTCGTCACCTTCGCCAATGACAACGCCGCGGACCTGCTGACCATTCACGGGCGGAGCACCGCCGCGGACAATCTGGTGGTCTATACCGATACCACCTGGCTCCTCGAAGGCCAGACGCTGAACGAGGTGCGCGTGAAACGTGCCGCCGACACCACGGACACCTATCTCGTTTACAATGGCCTCCGGAACAGTAACGCCAGCCAGACGGATCGGGTGGTCATCAACACCGCCGGCGGCGACGACCGAATCGACGCTTCGGGAGTGGACGACGCCGACCTGCTGGTGCTCGAGTTGGTCGGCGGCGCCGGGAACGATACGCTGATCGGCTCCCCCTATGCCGACGTGCTGGACAGCGGCCTCGGCAATGACACCGTCACCGGCGGCCCGGGCACGGATACGTTCCTCGATGCCGGCGGGACCGACACGCTCGTCGAAGCGCAGGACAAAGACCTGGCTTTGTTCGGCAATCGGTTCGTCGCCGGCAAGATCACCAACCTGTATGGGACTCACAACGACGACTGGGTTCTCCGGAACGGTCCCGCCGACGACGTGTGGGATGCCGGCGCGGAGGTGGAGGACATCACTGGTGGCACCGGCACGTGCCTGTTCGAGGAAGCCCGGATCTCCGGCGGAGCCAACAGCAACATTTTGGTGGTCGGCGACCGGAACAACTCCATCACCGTCGGGGGCACCGCGATTGCCGTCACGCCGTGGACTTCCAAGGTCACGCTGGACAACAAGACCAACTCCGGTGAAAACCTCGCGCCCGAGAAGTACATCCTCAACCTGACCGGCACCGGCACGGGGAACGTCTGGATCGAGGACAGCGGCGGCTCGGTTGGCAGCGACACGCTTTGGATTTTCGGCACCAGCGCCGCCGACAACGTAACCCTCGACAAACAGACGATCGGGAGCGTGGTTTACGGAAAGGTCCTGGTCCAGACCGCCAGCGCTTCGGGCACCGACACGGTCTATTACCGCGAGATCGAGAACTTCGCCGTGAGCACGCTGGGCGGCGACGACGTGCTCCAGCTCAACGACAACCTCAACACGACCCACATCTACACCGGTGCAGGAGCCGACTCGATCACAATCGGTTACGTGGCGACGGTGCAGAACGACGAAGACGTTCCGGTCGCCGACCTGGCCAACACCACGAACGGTGTTTCCGCCGAGACGTTCATCTATGGCGGGACGGAGAACGACCGGTTCGAGATCAATCACAACCTGGCCGTTCTGTGGCTGTATGGCGAGGATGGTGACGATCGGTTTGTTCAGTACAGCTTCCTGGTGGATCTGAACAACACGACGCTGCCGCTGTCCGGCGAGGACGACGTGACGCTCAACGGCGGTTCGGGATCCAACGAATACCAAATCGGCGATCCCGGTCCGCTGGGTTCCATCCGCTACGTGTATCTCCAGAACAACCTGGTATATATCGAAGGCGGCAACGGCACGGATACGTTTGTGATCGTGGGTTCGCCGCTGGCCGATTACTTCATCCTGACTCCCAATTACCTGCTCGGCGGCGGTTTGAACACAACGTTCAGCGGCATTGAAGTGCTCGAACTGGATACCGGCGCAGGGGATGACGTGGTTTATGTGCTCGGCAGCTCGGCGACCATGGATGTGAGCGTGGTCACGGGCTCCGGCAATGACATTGTGCATGTGGGCGGAGAAGCGCCGGCGATGAAGGTGGTACTGCCGGCTCACCTCGTGACGCCCGACCCGGTCCTGCGGCAGGACATGCGGAAGATTTATCCATTCTACACCCATCCGGCCTTCGCCACTACTTCAACCTTCTCCGGAACGGATAACCTGGCGGCGCCGGTGTACTTGGATTGGGTCGTCGATGGGACGGCGCACTATCACTGGTACTACCCGTCCGGCGTGAATTGGAACACGTGGAAATCGGGCGTGGTAAGCACATACAGCACCGCCTTCGCCGCTGTGGGCGGTCGCCATTATCAAACACAACTGCCCGTGGACGCTTATGCCGGCTACTCGTTCCTCTCGACAACCGGTGAAACCACTTACCTGCAGTCAGCACTCAATGGCGTTCGGTTGGACCAGACGACCCGCAACTGGCAATGGGACGACCGGGCATGGAACCAGCACCAGTACGTCTACTACACGGCGCAATTCAACTACACGTTCCCGGCGGTGACCTATGTGGATCAGGTCAACTGGCGTTACATGGCGCCGTACGTCTATTCGCCTCCGACGACTGAAGTGCCCTGCCAGGAATACTGGGTCATGTTGCCGAAAGTCGATACGCTGACCGGATTCGACGGGAAAGTCACCGTGGACGGCGGATCGAGCACTTACGAGCAAAACGGGCAGCAGGTGGCTCACACCGACCAGCTTTTCGTCCACAACGAGAATGGTGCCGCCTCCACCGACGGACATCTCTCCGCCACAAGCCTGACCGGGCTTGGTCTCTCCTCCAACGGCATCCAGTATTCCAACTTCGAGGAACTGGATCTTCGCCTCGGGGCGAACAACGATTCCTTCGCAATCGATGGCACCCATGCGGGCAAGACCGACGTCGTGCTCGGGGCCGGGAATGATTCAGTCACCGTGAATGCCCTCGGAGGTGAAACGAACATCCTGGGCGGGGCGGGAGCCGACACGGTGACGGTCCAGGGCAATTCCACGTCGGGTCTGAGTGGGATTACGGCCAAGCTGCACTTCTTTGGCAACGCTCATCGATACGAAACCTCCACCGGCACGGGCGTGTTTCAGCCGGTCGCAACCCTCGACTCGAACGGGCTCCCGGTGATGGAATGGATCCAATTCACCCAGTTGCCGCAATCCGTCTTCACGGATGCCGCCGTGTTCAACAACACGGGCGCGATCCTGGAAGGGCAAACCCAATGGCAGTACGGGACGCAGCAGTTCGACACGGATAACAGGACGCCCTTGCTCCAGAGCTTCACCGTCAAACGCCAGCAGGTTGCCACGACCAGCACGGAATTGCGTCAAGTCACCACCCACAATACAACAGTGACCGATAGCAGCACCGACCGCCTCGTCGTAGTGGACAGCGCCTCTTACACGGTGAATACCACCGGCGTTGTCAGTTCGAGCTGGGTGACCGGGATCGGCATGGCCGTCGGGATCCAATACGAGCAACTGGAGGACCTCAGCGTTACCCTCGGCGGCGGTGCGGACACTCTGACGATTACAGGTCTATCCACTCCCGCCCAGATCCACGGCGGGCCGGGCAGCGATATCATCCACGTCGTGAACGGAAACCAGCCTCTGACGGTCAATGGCGATGCTGGTGCCGACGTGATCAACATCCAGAGCATCAGCGCGGTCACGACGGTGAACGGTGGGGCGGAGAATGACACCGTCAACGTGGGCTGCACCGCCGGGGCAACGCCCGCCACGGCCGGGAACGTCAACGGGATCTCTGCGCTCCTGACGGTGAACGGCGACGGGCATAGCGACACGCTGAACGTCGACGACACCAGCGACACCGCCGCGAACCCGGGCACGCTGACCGGCACGCAGTTGATCGGGCTCGGGATGAGCCACGGCATTACCTATGGCACGCTCGAGACGGTGAATATCAATTTGGGTTCGGGCGGCGACACGTTCACCGTCGAGAGCACGCATGTCGGAACAACGACGGTCAACTCGAATGCCGGCCAGGACACCGTTCGCGTCGAGAGCATCAGCGGCGCCACGAACGTCAATACCGCCGCCGACCGTGACACGGTCAATGTTTGGAACGATTCGGACTGCCTGGATGACATCGACGCGCTGCTGACGGTGAACCTGGGCGATCCGATGGTGATCGGCGCAGGCGATCACCTGGACGTGCGCGACAGGGGAAATACCACGGGCCGTTCGGGCACGCTGACCGCATCCACGCTCAGCGGGTTGGGGATGGGCGGCTCGATCAATTACAGCGCGGTTGAGTTGCTGGATCTGAGCCTCGGCAGCGGTCCTGACATCCTGCGCATCAAGAGCACCTCCGCCGTCACGAATGTCACGACGGGCGCCGGCGACGACCAGATCAATGTCTGGAACGATACGAATCAACTGGCCGGAATCGCCCAAGTCCTGACGATCGACGCAGGCGATCCGACCGCGAGCGACACGCTCACGATCTCTGACACGGGCACCAGCGCCACCACCACCGGAAC
>JAHDYP010000089.1 GCA_023383055.1 Verrucomicrobiota bacterium
CCGCCACCACGTTCAACTCCGGCACGTAGACCGAAAATACGTAGTCCGTGTCCGCCGGCATCGGCGGAAACTCGAACGCACCCAGCGCCGTCGATCGCCCCCGAAACTCGAACCCTTCATACGCCAGCCGGTAATACACTTCCTCGTAAAGCTGATAACGCGACAACATGACACTCGGCCCTTGAACCACCGTCGGATCCGCCGCCGCCAGTAACTCGTTCACCCACCCTGCCAACTCCGGCACCCCCTCCGTCATCGCCACCAGTTCGTTCATCGCCGCCTCCGCCGCCTCCAGGTGCATCACAATCTCCTCCGGCGTCAACAAATCCTGCAACCCCGGCCCCCCATGCCGCCCCACCAAGTTGGGCGTGACATCCTCCGGCAACCCCTTCTCGAGCGCGTCGAGGGCAAGCGATAACGCGTCGAACGGCTGCTCGCGAATCCCGTCCTTCAGCAGGTCCCAGCTCGAAAGGATCTTGTCGGCCGTTTCCACCACGAATTCCAATGGCTTGCAGCCAAACAACCACTCGGGCTTGCTCGGAAACAGACAATCCAGCGTCTGGCAGACGATGTCCCACTCCTCCTTCTGGATCTTCAATAAACAAATCACCGCGTTCAGGAACTTGTCGTCAGGGGTCTGTTTCGCCCCCAGCTCAACCAGCGACGCCACGGCATCCTTGAAATCCTTGAGCGCGCCCACCGCCGGCTTCGCCGCTTTACCGCTGTCCCCCGCGGCAATCGCCTCGATCGCCGTGTGAATCTTGAATCCGGCCTCCACCGATTTGGTCGCCGCGGTAACCGATAAGTCCAAAACCGACCCGATCTTCGTCAACTTGTCGAGACACTCCCCGCCCACTCCGGCCAGCTCCAAAATATCCATCAACCCCGGCGGATCGCACTTCTCCTCCGGTTCCGGTTCCGCCGGAAACACCGGCGGCGTCGACGGGTTCACCCCGTGCCAGCCCGGCTGCAATACCCCCACCCCCGGATCCGTCTCCGCGTACAACCCATCCGCGCTAATCGTCATCGGCCCCTGCGGCTCCCAACGCCCCGTGTCATGATTGAAACTCCAAAGCCACGTCTTCGCCCCCGCACCCAATACCCGCCCCGTCACCGGATCCGGCAAATTCGGAAAGCGCACCGGCACCGGCTCATCGAAATTCGTCGGGCCATCCGTCTGAATCGTGATCACCAACGGAAACTCCAACCCCGCCGGCAGCGGCGACGGAATCCGATCCGGCGCCACCGGCGCAATCCCCACCCGTCCCCCGCGCGCGCCACCGTCCGCAAAGAGCGCATTCGCCGGCACCGTAACGCTCACCCCCGCCAACCCCGGGTTCTCCGACAGGACCTCGTCCGGAAATGTCACCGTCGTCGGCTCCGTCACACTCACTGGCTGCAACGTCCCCGCCTTCACCAGCGGCAGAAAAATCTCCCCCGTCCCCCCCGCCGGATTGTTCGTCTGCCCCGCCAACGCCTCAAAAGTCTTCCCCACATACGGATAATATGCCCCGCCCGGCCAGTCGCTCCCCACCGCCAGTCGCCCATCAATGTGCACAAAAAATCGCCCCGCCGGACTCGGCTCCAACCGGAAATACCCCTCGCTGTCCGTGACCGCCCGCAATGTCTCCTCCGCCCCGTCCACCGTCACAATCACCCCCTCGAGCGGCCGGTTGACAAAACCGCCTCCCGCCGCCACCGGATCCGACGCGTAAACCCGCCCCACCACCGCCGTGCCCGGCACCGCCGCCGTGCTCATCGTGTCAAACTCAACCACCGCCGTCCCCCCGGCCACACCATCTCCATCCGCATCCACCGCCACGCCCTCTGCATCCAGCAACCCATTCCCGCGCAACGCGACCTTGATCCGCGCCCCCGCCGGCAGCGGTTCGAGATAAAAAAGCGTGGCCCGACGCCGATCTGCCGAGATCACCGCCCGCGACAAAAGCCTCCGCCCGCCCAGGCTCGCCTCCATATCTTCCACCCCCAACACCGTCCCCTCCGACAACGGCCGCGTAAACTCAACCACCGTCTCCCGTAGCACCGAGACCCCCGCCTCTCCATCCGCCGGCGACGTCAGCGCCACCCGCGTCAGCCGCGGCCCCAGCTCCCGCAACCGGTAATATTCGGCCGCCGCGCCAGGCACCAAAACCACCACCTGCCGCCCCCCCTGAACCGCGGGCGCCACCCCCCACTCGGCCCACTCGCCCCCGGCGTCCAGATCCGTAACCCTCTCCAACACATATTCCGTCCCGTCATCCGGCCAACTCAGGCGCACCTGCTGCCCCCCGCCGGGCTCGATCGAAAGTCGCGCTGCCTGTGCCACACCGAACACCGGCACGAAAAGCAGTAAACCCAGACTCAAAAACCGAACGCCAATGGACCTGTGCATAGGATTGAATCACGGGAGATTCAAACCTCTCCCGAATACACCGCGACCCTAGCCATGCGCCCGCTTTAGTCCAAGCTAAATTAATACTCTCTATTAGAACTATACCATGCCTCCCATCCTGCTTTCACTCCCCCATCCCCGTTCATTCCCGGCATCCCCCCAACCCCGCCTTAATCCGTCATGCCTGGCGAATACCGGCAATCGGCGCTCGCCCCACGCCAGGTGTGTGCCGACACCCTAATGAGGCGTACTCCACAAACTCCCATTGGCTCCCCCGGCTTCATCCCACCCCATTGCACTGAACAGTCATAATCACAAGTCGTTCATTACCAGCATACTAAATCCAATCATTCCGAACCTGTCACCCTATTTGCCGCTCCGGATGATCTTACCCCCCATGATTTTGTCCTCGGCGTTGGTCCTGTCCGCCGGGAGACAAAATCACGCACGCGATAGAGTGACAGGCTTGCTGTCTATCTCATCGCATTCTGCTGAAGGCGCTGTGTTTACGCCATTTAACCTTGCCCGCAGGTTTGCACCTCTCTATGCTGACGCCTGTTGCAGCCCAGGTCTAAAACGACTGGATCTGATACTTCTTATGCGATTCCTCTCACCTGCAATGTCACCCCGCCAATACCACCCCACCCCGAAGCCGCGGCGCTTGGCCATGTGGCTTTCGTGGATCCTTCTGCCAGCTTTGCCGGTTACGATGTTCTCCGCCGAGAAAGCCTGGATTGCTGACCGCGCCGGCGACTGGCACGACCCGGCGAACTGGTCGCCGCCGGGCGTGCCATCAACCACCGACACGGTGCGCATCGAGTCTGGCTCGGTGCGTCTCGCTCAGCCGGTGATCATCGAGGGCCGACTCGATTGGTCTGGTGGCAGGATCCACAGCGGCGGCATCGACATCGCCCCAACAGGGGAACTCAACCTCTTGGGGGGAGCCGATAAGCTATTGACGGCGGTGACGCTGAACAACGGAGGGCTCGTCCGTTGGCAGGACACCGGCCGGTTGATCGGTTCCTTCACCGGCTTCGGCCAGAGCGTCCTCATCACCAACCTGCCCGGCGGGGAATGGTCCATCCAGACCGATACCAACCTCCTCTTCTCCAGCCCGGGCCTCGGCGGCGAATTCTTCCTCATTCATAACTCCGGCACGCTTCGCAAAACCGCCGGTCCCGGCACCACCGCCCTCGAGGGCCCCATCCAGTTTCGCAATACCGGCCTCGTCGCCGTCGACCAGGGCCAACTTCGTTTTCAGCAGCCCATCACCAGTGAAGGCCGGTTCACGGTGGCCGCCGGCGCCGCCGTCGAATTGACCGCTGGCCGGATCGATCTGTTGCCCGGTCACGTGGCCGACGGCGAGGGGTTCTTTGGCCTGCGGGAAGGCACGCTCAACCTCTTTGGCACCGTGCATGGCCGCTTCGACTGGACCGGCGGCCGATTGGCTGACAGTGACCTTCGCGTTGCCACCGACGGCCGCCTGCTCCTGGACGGCGCGGCCGACAAACTCCTCACCGCCGGCACGCTTAACAATGAGGGGCTCTTCAACTGGGCGGGAGCCGGTCGATTGATCGGTTCCTTCACCGGCTTCGGTCAAAGCGTCCTGATCACCAACCTGCCCGGCGGGGAATGGTCCATTCAGACCGATACCAACCTCCTCTTCTCCAGCCCGGGCCTCGGCGGCGAGTTCTTTCACATCCAAAACGACGGATTAATCCAACAGACCACCCCCGACGGCGCGGTGCGGTTCCAAGGCCCCATCGGCTTGAACAACCAAGGCGAACTGAAGGTCGACGCCGGCCAACTGATTCTCGAAGGTGGCCTGACTCAGAACGGCACACTGAATGTGGCCGAGTCCGCGAGCCTTCAGGTCATCGGCGGCCAGTTCGAGCTCGGGGCGGATAACGTCTTTGTTGGGACGGGAACCGTCGAGATTCCCTCTGGCTCGGTGCAACTCAACGGCACACTCAACGGCAAGTTGCGGGTGACCGGCGGCACGGTCACCGGTTCGAGCACATTGCGCGGCACGTTGGATTGGCTGGGAGGCCAGTTCATCAGCGGCTCAATCGAGGTCGCCACCAATGGGGTGGTGAACCTGCTGGGCGACACCGACAAGGTCCTGACGCAATGGACGCTGAACAATGGAGGCTTGATCCGTTGGCAGGATGCCGGCCGGCTGATCGGTTCCTTCACCGGCTTCGGTCAGAGCGTCCTCATCACCAACCTCGCTTCAGGGCTGTTCCAGGTTGAATCCGATGCGGATCTGCTGCTCTCCAGCCCCGGTCATGGCGGTGAACTCATGCGCTTCAGCAATGCCGGTGACTTGGTGAAACTCGGCGGGTCGGCCACCAATTCATTCATCGGCGTGCCGACGTTCAACTCCGGAACCATGGTAGTCGCGACCGGCGCTCTCGATTTCCCGGCCGGCCTGTCGAATGAAGGTTTGATCATCGGCAGCGCCCGCATCGAATTCAGCCCGCCGGCGGTTTTCCCACCCACCGAACCGCTCACCTTGATCCTCCACGGAATCAGCGGCTTGAAATATCGGGTCGAAGCCTCGGTGGACCTCGCGACTTGGGAGGAAATCGCGCTGACCAACGCCCTTGCGAGCACGTTCCAATTGCTCGACCCGGGCGCGGTGGGTGCCACCGTACGCTGCTACCGCGCCACAGTCGCGCCGGCCAACTGACCCTGCTGGTGGAAGCTTCCGGCGCGGCATCAGTTGCAGGCACGGAGACTTGACGCTGGAAGTAGTCTGACTATTGTCCAGCCAACCCATGAAAGGTCGGTTTGTCTGTCGTCGTCCTCTCACTGCAAACCCTTTTGCCATGCGCTTCCCCACCCTCGTCGTTGTCGTCACGGCATTCCTCGCCGTCTTGCTGTCCACCGCCCAATCCCACGCTGCCCTGCCGTCAACGAGCCGGGTTCAGCACCGTCCGCTCGCCTGGCCGCTCGGCTTCGAGCCCAACCGCGGTCAGGCGCCGAAAGCCGTCCATTTCCTGGCGAGAGGGCGCGGGGAGGCGGTCTGGCTGAGACCTGGAGCCGCGACGTTCGTTTTTCAAACGGAACCGCGGGAGACAACCGAGGTTCCCAACAACTCCCATCCCGCGGTCCACAAAGCGACCACCGGCGAGCTGCGGATTCGTTGGTTGGAGGCAAATGCCAGCCCCGCGATAGCAGGCGAAGCGCTCCAAGCCATGCAAGTGAACATGCTCCGGGGCAATGACCCGCGCGAATGGCGAACGAACCTTCCCCGTTACGACCGGGTGCGCTACGAGAACGTCTACCCTGGAGTGGATCTCGTGTTCTATGGAGCCCCGGATGGCCGGCTCGAATTCGATTTCCTCGTGACCCCGGGCGCCGATCCCAGGTCGATCCGCCTGGCGATCGACGGGGCGGAGGCTCTGACGCTCGATGAGCAGGGCGACTTGGTCGCGCGGGTCGGCGGACGCCAACTGCGATTCCATCGGCCAGTGGCCTACCAGATCGTGGACGGATTGCGGCACGCGATCGCCAGCCGGTTCCTGCTCAACCGTGAGCTCAGTTTCGAACTGAGCGAATACGATCCCACGCAATCGCTGGTCATCGATCCCGTGTTGACGTTTTCGACCTGCGCAGGCGGCAGCCTGTCGGACGGCTTCACGGACATCACCGTCGATGCGCAGGGCAACATCCTGGCCATCGGCACCACCTTGTCGCCTGATATCCCCCTGATCGACCCGATCGATGCCTTGCACGGCGGGCAATGGGACCGCGAGATCTATCTGTTGAAACTGGCGCCCGGCGGATCGAATGTCCTGTTCGCCACCTATCTGGGCGGTCGCGAGCAGGACGAAGGCATCGCCGTGGCAACCGACCTTTCGGGCAACATCTATCTGACGGGTATCAGCCGCTCGACCGACGACCCCGCCACTCCCGAAAACGAAGGGTTCCCCCTGGTCAACGCCTGCCAGACCACCCTCGACCACCAACGTGGCGGCGATTTCCCCCTGCTCGCCAAGTTGAACCCGGACGGCAATCAGATTCTATACTCAACCTTCTTCGGGTTCCGCGCCCGACCGGACGACCTCGCGGTCAGTCCCGCCGGTCGAGCTTGGATCGTCGGCACCACCACGTCGCCGGAGTTCCCCACCAAACACGCCTGGCAGTCCGTATTCGGCGGCGGGAGCAACGATAACCCGCGGGATCTGTTTTTTGCCTGCTTCGATCCTGGTACTTCCGGGGAGGATTCGCTGATTTCCTCCTCGTTCCTGGGCGGCAGTGGTGACGACGAGGCGCGCGGTCTGGTCATCGATCCCGATGGCGATGTGCTGCTGACCGGCTGGACCACTTCGAGCGATCTGCCAACCGCCCATGCCTTCCAACCACACTATGCCGGCGGGAACGGCGATGCTTTCGTGGCCAAGTTCGACCCTGCCGGTTCGGCTTCGATCTATCTGACCTATCTCGGCGGTTCCGGTTCCGATCACCTGGCGTCGGCCGGTATTGCCACCGACGCCTGGGGCAACGCCGCGGTTTGCGGCATGACTTACTCAACCGATTTCCCCACCACCGCCAACGCCTGGATGCCCGCCCATTTCCTGGATGGCGGCGACTTCGCCCGACAAGAGTCCTTCCTCGCCAAACTCGACCCCTCCGGCCAGCCGGTATTCTCAAGCTATGCCATGCCCGCCTCGGATGTGGCCTTCGACAGTTCGGGCAATATCTATCTGGCCGGGGGAATCTGGACCCGGTTCGGTCCGATCGCGCGCCCTCAAATCCAACCGTTGCCCCCTGAATTCAGTGGCGAGATCGAGGATATCTACGTTGCCAAAATCGACCCGGACGGATCGGCGATCCTTTGGACCGCCCAAATCGGTGGGGTTGACCGCGAGTCCGCCACCGCCCTCGCGCTAGACCCCACCGGCACGGTGTGGGTCGCCGGCTACACCGCGTCGACGAACTTCCCTGCCGTGCGTCCCCTGCAAAACAACCTGGGCGGCGAAAGCGACGGCTTGCTGCTGGCAATTGCGCCCGACCCGGATGTCGTGCCGCCTGGCCTCGTCGCGGCGGTCGTGCAAGCGGAACCCCGGCAAGTGCGCGTCATCTACTCCGAACCGGTCGATCCGATTTCCGCGACCCACCTGGCTCACTATACCTTCACCCCCGCCCTGGCGGTTGAGTCGGCCACGCTCGGCACCGACTCTCGAACAGTCTGGCTAAGAACCGAGGAACCCGGCCCGGACGCGAATCACGTCTTGACGGTAACCTCCGTGCGCGACCGCGCGCTGCCACCCAATGTCATCTCAGCGGACTCGACGCGCCTCATCATCCGTTCCGCGGGGCTGATCACATGCCGACAGTTCCTCGATCTGCCGGGCGGATCGCTCGATTCCTTGACCAACAGCTTCGTATTCCCCGACGCGCCGGATCGCATCAGCCATCCCGCCGCGATCGAGTGGCCCCCCAACGCCCACTCCCTCGCCAACGCCAGCTTCCAACCGCCGGGCGCGCGCGACTACCCCAGATTCGTGTTGAACCTGGAAGACCATTTCGGAATCCAATTCCGCGGCTACGTGGTCCCGCCCGTCACCGGGCAATACACGTTCTATCTTGCCTCGCAGGGCCCCGGGGCGCTGCTGCTTGGCACCGACGACCGCCCGGCTTCCAAGCGCCCGATCGCCTCCGATTCGGCGGGCAGCCCTCCCCGCCAATGGATCGATACCGCCGGTCAAGCCTGGCGGGGAACGCCACCCTCAAATGTGTCCGCCCCCATCCCGCTCGAGGCCGGCCGGCGCTATTACCTCGAAGCCCTGATGAAAACGTCCACCGGCGGCGAATACCTCGGTGTCACCTGGCACAAACCGGGCGATCCGGAAGTGGTCAATGGCACCCCCCCTATCGCAGGAGACTATCTTCTGCCCTTCGCCACCCTTGGCGACGTGTCGATTGCCCGCGCGCCCTCGGACGCCACAGTGGCGGAAGGCGACCAGGCGACGTTCTCGGTCGGCGCGGATGGTTCGCCCCCTTACGATTACCAATGGTATCGCGATGGATCGCCAATCCCCGGAGCGACTCACGCGACCTACACCCTCACCGACGCCCATCCGTCCGATGACGGCGCCGCCTTTCACGTCTTTGTCAGCAACACCTTCAGCGCTCGCTCCAGCGCGACGGCCACCCTCACCGTCTCCAGCGATACCCAACCTCCGACAGTCCTCTCGGTCCTGGGCAATCTGGATGGACTCTCGGTCGTCGTCCAGTTCTCCGAACCCGTCGACGCCACCACCGCCACCAACCCCGCCAACTATACCCTCGACGGCGGCCTCCAAATCGAGAGCGCCAGCCTGCGCACCGACGGCCGAACGGTTGACTTGTGGACCTCTCCCCAAGCACAAGGCCACCGCTACACCCTGACCGTCGCGGGTCTGCGCGACCGGTCCGCCGCGGCCAACGCCATGCCGACGGCCGTCCAGGTCGCGTTCATCGCCTGGGAAAACGAAGAGTTCGTCGGCCCGTTCCCCAGTTGGTCCGACCTGAAACGCGATTACGGCGCGGCGGGCGACGGGGTGATCGACGACTCGGACGCATTCCAGCGCGCGCTGGACGAGTTGGGAACTCCCGGACATTCCGTCGTCCTCCACGTCCCCGCGGGAACCTACCGGCTGACCCGCCAACTGACACTGCGTTATCGGAACAGCGTGAGCCTCATCGGCGAGGATCCCCTGACCACCATCCTGCGCTGGGACGGACCGCCCGACCAACCCATGTTCTGGTTCAACGGGAACTACGTCATGCGCATGGCGCGCTTCACCCTCGATGGCCAGGGCGCGCTCGCCGCCATCGACCACGTCTGGGACGGCACCCAGCAGACGTTCGCCTCGAGTCTGGCCGCCTACACCGACCTGCTGGTTCAGGATGTGGCCTGCGGCATCCGTGTGGGCGGACCGGTCAACGACGATACCTCGACGATCCTGCGGTGCGTGTTCCGCCGTTGCACCGAGCAGGCGATCCTGCTCCGCAGCTACAACACCCTCGACTGGCTCGTGCGCCATTGCCGCTTCGAAGACTGTCGAGTGGGCGTGTCCACCTACCCCGGCGCCGGCAACCCCAACGTCTACGAGTGCGTCTTCCTCCGCTCGACCGACGCGGACGTCCGCTCCGGCGATACGGTGTTCCTCACCCTGCGCCAGAATTACTCCCGCGGCTCGAAGGCCTTCCTGGCTGCCGACAACTTCACGCTTAATCCTCTTTTCTTCACGCTGCAAAGCAACCGCGTGGTCGATTACCTCGATCCCACCCCCGTCCGCGCCGCGGACCTCGGCCCGCTCCTCCTCCTGGACAACCAATTTCTCGCCCGGCCCGACGCGCTCCCCGGACCCGCGGTTCATGCCCTCGACAATTTGATCGCCGTGGGCAATGTCTTCACCACCCCCGAACCGCTCGCCTGCGACTGGCGCAGCCTGGTCGCCGATAACTCGCTCGCGTCGCGCCAGAACCTCGACGACACCGAGCCGCGGCTCCCGGGCTTCCTCCCGAACCGCCATCGCCCGGTCCTCGAAGTGCCCACCAACGCCACGGCCGCGGACATCCAGGCCGCCATCGATCAGGCCAACCAACTCCGAGGCCAACGACCCGTCGTCCACCTCCCCCAGGGCCAATACCTGATTGACCGAACCCTCGAAGTGCCGGCCGGCTCGGACCTGCAATTGGTCGGCGACGGCTATTTCTCGTTCGGCACTCAGCTCATCTGGACCGGCAAGTCGCAAGGCGCGGTTCTGCTGCTGCGCGGCCCCTGCCGGGCAACCCTGCGCGAGTTCACCATCCGCGGCTCCGGCAACAATCACGGGATCGTGGTCGAGCATGCCGATCTGCCGGAAAGCCGCGTGTGGCTGGACCAGCCGCGCACCAGCAGCGGGAATACTTTCGGCCAACTCATCGACCGGCTGGATCACACCCACGTTCAGGCTCTGAGCGGCGCCTTGGGAACCACCCGCGTCATCGGCGGCCCGCTCCGTCAGGCGGGCCAGTCGACCGACGGACGCACAGAGATCTATTCGGCCGGCACCGGCGACAACGGCACCCTGGTCTATGACGTCTCGCATGGAGGCGATCTCGCGGTTGTCGATTCCTGGTACGAAGGCAAACCGTCGCGCATCGTGCAGGCCACCCAAGCCGGCACGTTCACCCACTTCGGTGGCGTCATCTATTCGCCCGACCCCAACCACGGCGGCCAGGAGGATAACGATGCGGCCATTTGGGTCGATGGCTTCGAAGGCCGAATCTCGTTCCTCAATACCCGCTTCGGCGAAGGGGGCGTGGAATTGACCGGCCCCAGCCCCGCCACCCAACTCCTCCTGCTCGGCGTCGGCGGCGTCGGCAGCAATTACTTCCTCAACGCCTCCGCTCAAGCGCAGGCCGCGATGGCCCTGAGCCTGGACTTCCGCCGCACGCCCGAGGCCTGGTGGCAGGACTCTCCGGATCAAGGCACGCTGACGCTCGAGTTTCTGCGCCACCTGCTCGAACCGGCGCGTGCTCTCCGCCTCGAACCGCTGCGCCCTCTCCCCGCCGGCGTGACCGATGTCCGGTTCGATCGGATCTGGGTCGAATCGAGCGCCGTCGGACTCCGGTTCACCGGCATCAATCTTCCCCCCAACATCGAAGCCTCTCCGGACCTCGAAGTGGACGAAGGAACCCCCGTGCGGATCGTCCCGCAGGCCTCGGACCCGGACGCCCCTTTCAACACCCTGCATTTCCGGCTGAGCGGCAACGAACCGCCGGGAGTCATCCTGGACCCGCTAACCGGTCAATTCACCTGGACTCCCGGCGAAGCCCACGGCCCCGGCGAATTCCCTATCGCCATCGTGGTCGAAGACGACGGCTGGCCCCAATTGTCGGCCACCAACCGGTTCACCATCCGCGTGCGCGAGACCAATCGCACCCCCCTCTTCGGTGCGACCGGAATGTCTGCCTCGCTCGTCGGAACGGACTTGGGACGGCCGGGCGACCCGCTCATACCCGGGGTAAGCGGCCAGACTGCCGACGGAGCCTTCGAGATGCGCTCCGGCGGCTCCGGCCTGAACGACAGCTACGACCCGGTCACCGAATCCTACCTCCGCGGCCTGGATTGCCTTCAGTTCTGCTATCAGTGGGTCCAAGGCGATTTCGACATCCGCGTACGCGTCGACACGCTCCAACCACTCCACCCCGTCAGTGCCGCCGGATTGATGGCCCGGCCCAACCTCGATCCCACCGGCCCCTCCCTCTTCGCTTTCGTCCATCCCACCGGCCCCGTCGAGCTCGTCGAAGGCCATGGCCCCGTTGGCTTGGGCGGTTTCTGGTCCTGGTTCCGCGCGGAACCCGATGGTCAACGGGCGGTCTTCGGCAATCCGTTGGCTCTCCCTTACCCGGACGTCTGGCTGCGGCTGTTCCGCCAGGGAAACCAACTCGGTGCCCTCGGCAGCACCAACGGCATCGATTGGGTCTGGTGCGGCAACCAGACCGTCGATTGGCCCGACCAAATTCACGTAGGTCTCGCCAGCTACGCGTACGTCAATCGACCAGGCCAAACCGTGCTCGCTCGATTCCGCGATTACGACTTCCATCCACCGGCCCCAGACCCGCTCGTCGACCAGTCCATCGACGAACACCGTCTCCTTCACCTTCAGGCCGAAGCGTTCGACCCTGATTCCCCGCCCCAATACCTCACCTTCTCCCTGGCCGGATCCGCCCCCGCCGGCGCCGATATCGATCCCGTCTCCGGCACGCTCACTTGGACCCCCGACGAAGCCCAAGGCCCCGGCGCCTGGCCGATAACCGTGCGGGTCACCGACGACGGCATCCCGCCGTTGTCCGCCGAACGTTCGTTTGTCGTAACGGTCAGGGAAATCAACGCAACACCCGTCATCGCCCACGCCGGTGACTGGCTCGTGACCGAACTCGACGAGCTCAACTTCAACGTCCACGCGGTCGACCCTTACGACATCCCACCCAACTCCGTCACCCTCTCGGCCCTGGATCTACCGGTGGGCGCCACCTTCGACTCCGCCACCGGCCGGTTCGCCTGGACCCCGCTCGACTCCCAGGGACCCGGCGTCTACCAAGTCACCTTTGCCGCCACGGACGATGGCATACCCCCGCTCAGCGCCCACGAAGCCGTCACGCTCACCGTGGTTGAACCACCGCGCCCCGCCACCCTCACCGGAGTTGAACTCCGCGACGGCCAACTGCGGTTCCGTTTCACCGCCCAATCCGACAAGAGCTACGTGATCCAAGCCAAGGAGACCCTCGAGGATCCGATTTGGATTGACCTCCTCGAGCTGCCGCCCGGTTCTCCCGCTTTCGAGTTTTCTGAACCGCGGTCCACCTCCCGTTCGCGCTTTTACCGCGTCATCACCCGCAACGCCGCACCTTGAGAAACGAAACCGATACGGCGGGTAACCTCCCGGTCCCGCCGACCAACCGCCGCGGCACCCATCCCCCTCTATTTCTCCCTTGACAGGCCCGGCCCCTCGGAGCGTTGTTTTCTCCAACAGCCCAACCCGGCAGGTCGCTATGTGGCTTCTGCCCTTCACTTCAACCAAACTGCTCCGACAGTGAGCAGGAGGCCGCTATGACTCTTCCCTCACCCCTCGTTCGCTTTGCCCTAGCTTTCACGTTGGCTTGCGGAACCGCCCGGGCCTTGGATCTCGTTTCCGCCGAAACCCGCGGCAACCCCACGGGCCTGACCGTGCTCTTCTCGGCGCCCGTTGACCCCGCCACCGCCGCCAACCCCTCCCATTACACGATCGATCACGGCGTCACCGTCACCGGCGTCACGCTCATCGAATCGGCCAAAGTGCGGCTCGCGACCTCGCCCATCGCCCCCGGCCAGGTCTACACCCTCACCCTGAACAACGTCCGCGATGCCGTCACTCCACCCTCGACCATCGCACCCGACACCCGGATCGCTTTCCTCCAAACCGACGGCGTCATCACCCGGAAGGAGTTTCACGATCTCTCCGGCTACACGCTCGCGGACCTCACGAATTCCACCAAATTCCCCGATGCTCCCGACCTCGTCACTCCCACCACCGAACTCGAGACCCCCGCCAACGTCCGCGAAAACTACGGCGTGCTCTTCCAGGGTTACATCACCGCGCCTCTCACCGGCGATTATGTCTTTTACATCTGTTCCGACGACCAGGGCGCGCTTTTCCTCAGCGGCGACGAAAACCCGTCAAACCTGCAACTCATCGCCCTGGAACCCGCCTGGAACGATCCCCGCCAATGGACCATCGGCGCCAACTTCAGCTCCCGCCTTCAACCCCCCGCCGACTTCTTCGCCGACGCGCTATTCATCGAAGCCGAAGACTTCAACTTCAACGGCGGCAACTACGTCACAGACCAGCCCATCGGCATGACCGGCCCCTACCCCGGCGGCTCCTTCCGCAACCTCGGCACCGCCGCCGATGCCGACATCGATTGGCACGAAGCCAATCCCGGCAACGAATCCCCACTCTATCGGGGCGGCACTGGCGTCGAAACCCTCGACCTCGCGAATCAGCCGGGAGCTTCCAACCGTGGCAGCTTCGAGGTCGTAACCAATTTCGAGCTCGGTTGGAACGACACCGGCGACTGGTTCAATTACACCCGCCCCTTCCCCGAACCGGCCCGCGACTACTATATCCTCGCCCGGTTGTCCTCCGGCGGGGCCGACATCGCCGCCCAATTGGATGAAGTCACCGCCGGCGCCAGTACATCCCAGCAAACCACCGTCAAACTGGGCGAGTTCCAGGCACCCGCCACCGGCGGCTGGGCCAACTATATCTGGGTGCCCCTGCGCGACTCCGCTGGCCAACTCGCGCGCGTCTCACTCGGCGGCGAACGCACGCTGCGCTTCACTACCCTCCCGGGCAACCTGAACTTCGATTACCTCATGTTCAAACCCGCCGGCGCCGAACCCCTCGACTTGAGTCCAATCCGCCCGCTCAACATGTCCGCCTCCATTCCGCTGGTAGCGGGCAGGAAGTACTATCTCGAGGCGTTGATGAAGGAAGGTACCGGCGGCGAGAACCTCGCGGTGGCCTGGGTGAAACCGGGTGACCTGCCCCTCCAAAACGGCGATTCGCCCATCCCGGGCGCGTTCCTTTCGTCCACGGGGCCAGTCGATCCAGGGACCATCGTCGGCCAACCCGAAAGCCGGCCGGTGGCGGAGTTCGGCTCCGTCTCTTTCACCGTGGCGCTCTCCGGAACGCCACCCTACGACTACCAGTGGTACCAGAATGATGTGCCAATCGTCGGAGCCAATGGGCCAATCCTGACGATCGCGTCGGCGGCTGTCGCCGACAATCAGGCCCAATTCCGGGTGCGGGCCGGCAATGGAATCTCGAGCCAGCTCAGCGATGCCGCAAACTTGACGGTCGTTCCCGACCTGACGCCGCCCGTTCTGCTCGCTGCGGAAGGCAGCCCTTCGTTGGACCGGGTCACGCTGCGATTCTCGGAACCGATCGAAGCCGCCGATGCGCTGGAACCATCCCACTATGCAATCGACGGCGGCTTAACGGTCCTGGGTCTCGCCGGCGCGCCCGACGGCCACAGCGTGGTCCTGACCACCTCGCCGCAAACCCCCGGGCAGGCCTACCGCGTCATGGTCAACGGTCTTCACGACCTCGCCGCCGCCCGCAATTCGATCGCGGTGGACAGCAATGCCGGTTTCACCGCCTTCGTCTGGTGGCCCGGCTACCTGCAACGCGAGGTGTTCGAGAGCATCCCCGGGCAGTGGATTGCGGATCTGACCAGCCACTGGAAGTTCCCTGAATTACCCGATCGAGTCAGCCAGGTGA
Source organism: Verrucomicrobiota bacterium (assembly GCA_023383055.1). GTDB lineage: Bacteria > Verrucomicrobiota > Verrucomicrobiia > Limisphaerales > JAHDYP01 > JAHDYP01. The sequence continues at coordinate 15,199 of JAHDYP010000089.1, forward strand.
GCCTCTTCGAGGCGCCCCGAACTGGGCTGAACGACTTTGGCGTCCGCTTGCGCGGACATCTGCTACCGCCTGTCACCGGGGATTATGTCTTCTACCTGAGCGCCCGCCGCGAAGGACGGCTCTTTCTCAGCACCGACGATTCTCCTGCCAACGCGGTTATGATCGCCTGGGATTCCCAGTGGTATGCGGAACGTCTCTGGATCGAGGATCCGCTGGTCGCGCGCCCCGGCCCGATCAACATCTCGGCGCCGGTTCCTCTCGAAGCCGGTCGCATGTACTACGTCGAGGCGTGGATGAAGGAGGCCTATGAAGGGGGCAGCCTGGGCGTGAACTGGCAGTTGCCGGGCGAACCTCCACCCGAGAATGGCAGTGCGCCCATTGGGGGAGCCTTCCTGGGCTGTTATGTGAATCCGCTGGGCCAGAGCATCAATTTCGTCGCGCAACCGGGACCCCTCGTGGTGCCGGAAGGCGAGAACACCGTGCTGCAGGTGCGCGTCGAGGCCTCGTCGCCCGACATCACCTACCAGTGGCAGCGCAATGGCATCGATGTTCCCGGAGCGACACAACGCCAGTTCTTCACCTCCGCTGCCAGCCTGGGGGACGACCTGTCGCGCTATCGCTGCCTCGTGACCATTCCGGGACTCACCATCGCCAGTGAGGAGGCGATCCTGACCGTGACGCCGGACACGACACCGCCTACTGTGCTCGGCGCTGAGGGCGGCATCGGCCTGACGAAAGTGACGGTGTGGTTCTCCGAACCGCTCCGGGCCGAGGATGCCACCGATCCGTCACACTACGCGCCTGCCGATGGTCTCGTCGTCGAAAGCGCCAAGCTCCAATTCGATGGCAAGACGGTCGTGTTGACCACCAGCCCGCAAACCAGCGGTCACGAGTACGTCCTGACGCTCAATGGCATCCGTGACACTGCCGCCGCCGGCAATGCGATTGCCCCCGACACCCAGGTCCGGTTCGTGGGGTGGGAATCCGAGGAATTCGTCGGGCCCTTCTCGAGCTGGCTGGATGTCAGGCGGGACTTCGGCGCGGTGGGCGATGGCGTGGCCGACGACACCGATGCATTGCAGGCGGCCTTGAACCAGACCGGCAACAGCCAGGTTCTGGGAGCCTTCGACGGGCCGTTGTTCCTGCCGTCCGGCACCTACCGAATCACGCGTCGGCTCGAGTTCTTCACCCGCGAAGAGTTCATCATCGCCGGAGAGGATCCCGAGACCACGGTCATTCTCTGGGACGGGCCGGAGGACGGCGTCATGTTCTGGTCCAACGGTGCCACCGTGGGGAAGGTGACGCGGCTGACATGGGACGGCGCGGGAAAGGCACTCTCGGCCATTGACCATAAGTGGGATATGCAGCGGTCCTATGCGACCAGCTTCAATGAATACTCCGACATGGTCTTCCGAGGGGTGAAACACGGCATCCGCGGAGGCCTCGGCTGGAACGACGCCGAGGTGTCGGTGCTGCGCTGTCAGTTCCTCGGATGCTCGGAAGCCGCGATTCGCACCGACAGCTTCAACTCGGTGAACTGGTGGGTGTGGGACTCCCTCTTTGACGGGTGCCGGGTGGGGTTCGTGAATCCCGGCGGCGGGGCGGCTCATTTCTACCGCTGCCACCTCCGCAACTCGACCTACTGCGACATCTGGTTGCAGCACTGCAGCAGCTTCTTTTCCTATCGCTGGAACACTTCGATCGGGTCGAAGGCATTTCTGGAACAATGGTGCGGCGGACCGGTCATCCTCCAGGGGAACCAGATCATCGATCCACTCGACGCGACCCCCATCCGCCTGGGAGGCCCCCGCGCCACCATCCTCGACAACACCATCCGCGTCAGGCCAGAAAACGAAAGCGGCCCCGTCATCCAGGGCAACGGGGCCCAGGTCCTCCTGGTCGGGAACGTCCATAATGCCGGCACGCTGGCGCAGCAGTTCCAGATCAACTCGGTCGCTTTCGACAATGCCCGGCTGGCGACCGAGGCGCTCGAGGTCGAGGTGCCGGAGTTGCCCGGCTTTCTGCCCAACCGCCATCGCCGGGTCTTTGAAATCCCCGATGGCGAATACACCGCCGAGATGTTGCAGGGTCTGATTGACGAAGCGATCGCCTCCGGCGAGGCGCACCCCGTGGTCCATATCCCGATGGGGTGGCACCGATTGACGAACACGGTCGTCATCCCTGCGAACTCGGACATCCAGCTCGCCGGCGACGGCCTGAGCGACCTGCTTTGGTTTGGGCATGGCGAGGCCGCAACACTTCGCATCGAGGGACCGGCGCGCGTCACGCTTCGTGACCTGCGAATCCAGGGGGCCGGACGCGGCCAGTGGCACGTCTGGCGGAGTCTGCCGTGGGGAGGCAAGGGGCTCGGGCTGGAGATCATCGCCTGTGATCAGCCGGGCTCGAGGGTGTTCGCCGAATGCACAAGCACCTTCGCGTCCGAATACGGCATCCTCGCCGATCACATGGATCACGCCCTGGTCGAGTTGCGCGGCATCAACATGAGTTGGTGGGCCCCGCCGCGTTCTCCGGCGGGATTGCGCGTGATCGGGGGGGACTTGACGTCCCAGGGTCTACCTTCGGCGAATCGCGCGAATGTGTTCGGGGGCACCACCGCCGGAGAAATGGAGACGTTCTGGGATGTGTGGCGATGTGGACGGATCCTCGTGGAGGATTTCTGGCATGAAGGCAAAGACCCCGCCTACGTCAAGCTGCTTCATCAGGGAACGTTGACGTTGAACGGCGTGGGTATTGGCACGGACCAAAGCGATCCGAACACCCCCGGAGGCGAAGCGGCCATCGAGGTGGATGGCTTCGAGGGTGATTTCGCCTTGATCAACGCATCACTGGTGTTTTCCGCAGTCGAGATGCGTCTCTCGGGAGAAAGCCGCGGCGCCAAGGCGCTGGCCGCCAACGTCGGGGGACACGGAAATTTCTACCAAAGCGACTCGGAGGCTGCCGCGGCGGGGATGATCGCGTCCTCCTCGATATCCGATGGATTGCCGATTCCTAACGAGGGGTTCACGGATCCGGAGTTTGTCCGCGTGATGCTGCGGCAACTGCGCGAGGAAAAGCCGACCACGCTGGCACCCACCCCAACCGGCACGAGCGATGTGCGGTTGTTCCGGACCCCATCGGGCGGCGGTTATCGCAGCTTCCTGATAACCGGTAGGACCAATATGCCGCCGGTGATTGATCCCATTCCCGACCAGGTCATCAACGAAGGCGAGACGCTCGAAGTGCAGGTCACCGCCCACGATCCTGACATCTCCAATACGTTCTTCTCCTATGAACTCGAACCGGGACCGAACTTTGGCGCCTCGATCGATCGCTATACCGGGAGGTTCACTTGGACACCGGATGAAACCAGAGGACCAGGCGAATACGCCATCGCCGTGCGGGTCTGGGATGACGGCGCGCCGCGGATGAGTGCAACGACGACGTTCAAGGTGACCGTTGCAGAAGTGAACTCGCTACCCAGCCTCCAGCCCATCCCCGACCAGGAGGCATTCGAGCGGTATCCATTCGTGCTACAGGTTGGACTTGTTCTGGACGGTTTGCCGCCGCATGGCCTGCTGCAGGAAACGTGGTATGGCACGCCGTTGGGCGACGAGAACGCCCTCCTGTCCGACCCGCGTTTCCCGGACCATCCGGATCAAGTCAGGTACTTCACCGCCGACCTGCATGACGAATCCTTCTATGTCGGCCCGTTCGCTCAACGATGGCGGGGCTATTTCGTTCCGGACCAAATCGGCGCGTACTCCTTCGACGGAACCGGCAACGAGCCGATGCGAGTGTTCCTGAGCAGCGACGACCGCTCCGAGAACCTGCATCCGCTGGGGCATCCGTATCCGTGGGGGCCGTTCGACCTGGAGGCAGGTCAGCCCTACTACTTCGAGATCCTCCGCAATGAATACCATGATCCCGCCCAGGATGAGAGTTGGAACGGGACCGGCGACCGCATGTATGTGCAAGTCCAACTCCCTGATGGGACCGTGGAAGGCCCAATCGCGGCGCACCGTTTCATTCCGTACGGCGCGCTGGATTGTCCGGTCCAAGACTCCGATTACCCCCGCAATCAGCTCCATTTTGAGCTGGGCCCAGGCGCGCCGGAAGGAGTCGCCGTCGATTCCCAAACCGGCGTACTGACGTGGACACCGCCCGAACAACTCGCGGACACCGTGTATTCGCTGACAATCCTGATGCGCGACGACGGCGTGCCGTCACTCGGCACGAGCGCCAACTTCACGGTGTCAGTCCTGAAGACCAACAGCCCACCCGCCCACCCCCCCCACACCAACCCCACCGTCTGGAGTGGTCGGCCACGCTCAGTGAGCTTCCACGCCCGGGACGTCGAAAGGCCCGCCCCCGCCCTGACCTTCAGCCTGACGGAAACGCCCCCGACGGGAGCGGCCATCGACCCAACCTCCGGCCTCTTGACCTGGACCCCATCCCAGCCAGGCCTGTTCGAGCTCACGGTCGCCGTCACCGACGACGGCATGCCGCCGATGTCCGACAACGAAACCGTCACCATCACCGTGGTCGATCCGCCCCTCCCCGTCACTCTCTCGAACTTCACCATCCACAACGGCCTCTTCCACTTCAACTTCACCGCACAACCGGGAACAACCTACCGGATCCAAACCAAGCCCACCCTCGACGCCCCAGACTGGCTCGACCTTTACCAACTGACAGCCGACCAACCCACCCTCCAATTCGTCGACCCCCTCGACCTAAACGACACCCGCTACTACCGCGTCATCACCCTGGAATAGCCGGAACATTCATCCGCGCCGTCCGTGCGATCCGTGCTCAATCGTCTCTGTCCATAAACCCAATATCCGAATCTCGAAATCCGCTGTAAATCCAGAATCCCCAATCCCCCAATCCCCACCGTACCAGAAGCGACCAACCTTCCCAGCTCGCGAATATCCGGGGGAGATCAAGAGCAAGAGCAAGAGCAAGCGCGCCCATCTCCTCCTTCTTCCTTCTTGCTCAGCACATGCGTGTAAATCTGCGTCGTCGAAACACCCGCGTGCCCCATCAACTCCCTTATCATCCACGTTCCGGCGCCCGTCCCGGAACGCCCCCTGTCCAGGGCCGGGGAACCGGCAACCGCCGCCCTCACCTCCAGCCCGATTCACCCTCGATCCCCCCAACCCTGCTCCCCGTACCGAGCCTTCGCAGCCATCGTCCCTGGCACCAGGTCTACTTTCCCATACTGACCCAAGGCCTTCGGCGCGGTTCAGTCCAACCGCAGAGTAGCCACCAGCCCTCGATCGCCTCATCGGGTTCGCTCACTTGCTTTTCCAGGGCTGGTGGCTACTCTGCTTCAGGTTCGACAATATGAAAGACGCTTGGACTGCCCTCGCGATTGTCAGCCTTATCTGCGCTGTGGGCATTACGTTTTTCGCACGCTCACAAGACTCCGGTGATTGGCTATGTATGGCACCGATGACCTGGAGGCGTTAATGTTCCTTAAATACGGAGTGAGAGGCGTGAGTGAGCCAACGGCCGAACAAGACACTTCTAACACGGCCCAGCCTGGACGTTTCGAATGATTTTGGAGAACTTATACGCACTGCCACGTCCGAAGCCCGCAGTCGGGGCCGTGTGGCGAGTTTACGTTCGACTTTCAAGCGTGATCGCTTGTGTTCACACCGCACTTTAACCACTGTTCGGTCATGTTCTCCTCGGTGTACCGAATAATCCCCGACCTCTGGCGCTGGATCCTCGTACCGGCCTTCATGGCCACCATCCCACCGCTCCTGGGCCAATCCACCGTCGTCATTTCCGAAGTCCACTATCACCCCGTCGAGGAACCCGCCTTTAACGGCGACGGCTCGCCCGCGCTCGACCTTTACGAGGATCTCCACGAGTTCCTCGAATTGCACAATCCCGGCTCGAGCCCGATCAGCCTGGCCGGTTGGGAACTCGCCGGCGGTATCGCTTACCGCTTTCCCTCCAACGCGGTCCTCCAGGCGGGTCAGTTCCTCGTCGTCGCCAAAAACCCCGCGCGCCTGGCCGCCGTCCCGGCCTATGGGCTCTCCGCCGCGAACCTCCTCGGCCCGTATGACGGTCAACTGGGAAACGCCAATGACACCGTCCGTCTCCGTGATGCCCACAACCAACCGGTCGACGCCGTCGGTTACTCGGCGGAGTTCCCCTGGGCGATCAGCGCGGATGCCCTGGGTGCCGGTCCAAAATTCACCGGCCTGGACCCCTTGAACTACCAGTATCGCGGCCGCTCGCTCGAACGGGTCAGCTTCAGTCACCCGCCTAACGACCCCGCCAACTGGCTGGCGTCGCCGCTCCCCGGAAATCCAAGCCCGGGCCGGGCCAACGCGGTCAGCCGGGCGGTGCCCAAACCGGTGGTAGTTCACTTCAGCGCGCAACAGGAGGCCGACGAAGCCGCTCTGATCCGAGCCAACCAACCGGTTCGCCTCACCGCGCGGTTCTCCGGCACAAACCAACTCTCGAACGCCCGCGTCGAATGGTTCATCGAAGATGTCAACCTCACCACCGAACCGCGCACGACCACCCCGATGAACCCCGAGGGTCCGGCAAGCGAAGCCCGCTTCAGCGTGGTGCTGCCCGGTCAAACGGAGCGCAGCATCATCCGTTACCGGTTCCTGGCCGACCGCGGCGACGGCCTCGAAATCGTTTCACCCCGCGCCGATGATCCTTACGCCTGGCACGCCTATTACGTCAGCCCCGTCCGCACCAGCGCCTACCCGGTCTACGATGTGTTCATCTCGTCGACCAGCCTCAACACCTTGAACGCGAATATCTCGCAAAGCCCCCGCCGAGTCACCTCGCCGGACCCGCCCGGCTATCCGCGCGCATCCTGGAACGCCACCGAACCGGCCATCTTCGTGCACGAAGGCGTCGTGTACGACATTCGTATGCGGCATCACGGCAGCCGCTACAACCGCAGCGCTGGCCGTTACTCGCTCAAGTTGCAGTTTCCACGCCACCAATTGTTCAACGGCTACCAGGGTGTCTTCGAAACCGACAAAGGCAACGATTTCGTCGTTGGCCACGGCCTGTTCCTCGCCGCCGGCTTGCCGACCTCGAAAGTCCGCTACGTCGATCTCTACCTCAACGGCAGCCTGATGCGACGCCTCGAACAGGAGGAAATGGACGAGCGGCTCCTCGAACGCTATGACGCCGAACAACGATTGCGGAACCCCGGCATCGCACGCCAGGAACCCGGCGAGTTCTACAAATCGACCGGTGTCATCGGGGGCGTCGAGGGCCCCTATGATGTCGGCGACGAACGCCGCCTCACGCCCCGGTCGGTCTGGTCTTCGCTCGATCTCTACGCCTGGACCTACACCATTCAGAGCGCGGAATGGAAGCGCGGGTATTACGTCAAGCAGATGATCGATGGCCTCTGGACCGCCCGGGGTGACACCCACACGGCGCTCAATCCGAACATCCCCGCCCTCCGCGCCTACCTCGAACAACAGTTCGACATCGACAAGACTCTGACCTACCTCGCCATCATCAACTGGATGTGCCCGTGGGACGACACCACCCAAAACCACTTCCTCTGGCAACAACGCAACGGCCGCTGGTCCATGCTCCCCTGGGATTTCGATGCCATGTTCGGCAACGGCGACAACACCCCGCCCTCCGCCTCGATCTACATGGGCGAAGTCGGCGATCCCAACAACAACTACCGCGGCCCGAACTTCCTCAAAGACAGCTTCTTCAAAGCCTTCCGCCAGGAATACAAACAAAAGCTGTTCCTCCTCAATAACACCCTGCTCCACCCCGACAACATCCGCGCCCTGGGCTTCGGCCCGATCGGCAGCTTCGCCGACGCCCGCTTCGCCTCCGTCAACGCCCAGTGCGGTCTCGGCACCTTCCAACGCCCCAACCAACCCGCCAACCTCTCCCCCACCCCCGGGCACCCCACCCTTCCGCCCGCCGAATTGCGCAGTTCACCCTATGCCCACAGCGCCAGCCCCGCTCCGGCTCACGCCTCCACCACCTGGGAAATCCGCACCGCCACCGGCAGTTACCAGTCGCCAGTCTTCAAGCTGACCAGCCCGACCAACCTGACTTCATTGCCGCTGCCGTTCGCGTCCCTCGAGTTCGGCCAGTCCTACTATTGGCGCTGCACCCACACCGACGCCAACGGCCATCCGTCCCTCGCCTCCGCCGAAACCTCCTTCAACTTCGGCCCCGCCCCATCCCTCGTCACGCTCGTCGCCATCGATGCCGCAACCCTGTGGCGCTACCATCAAAGCGGCGTCGAACCGTCCGGTTGGAGGATTCCAGATTATGACGACTCGGCCTGGCCCGCCGGCCCCGCGTTGCTCTATGTCGAAAACTCCGGCCTGCCCGAAACCAAACGCACCCCGCTCGAACTCGGCCGCACCACCTACTACTTCCGCACCGAATTCGACTTCAACTACAACCCCGACGAAGTCGCGCTCCACCTGCGGCACGTGATTGATGATGGCGTCGTCGTCTACTTGAACGGCTCGCCCATCTGGCGAACCCGCATGCCCGAAACCGGCGTCACTTACGATACCTATGCCACCGACACCGTGGGCGACGCCGCCGTCGAAGGCCCCTTCCTCATCGCCACCCCACTCCTTCGCCAGGGCCGCAATGTCCTCGCCGCCGAAGTCCACCAGGCCGCCCCCGGCAGTAGCGACATCGTCTTCGGCCTGTCGCTGCAAGCCACCGTCCCGGCCGTCACCGGCGATCTCCTGATCAACGAAATCGCCGCCCTGAATCAAGGCTCCGTCCCCAACGGCAGCGCCACCCCCGACTGGATCGAACTGTTCAACGGCGGCAGCCAGGCCATCGACCTCGGCGGCATGAGCCTCAGCGACGACGTCCTCCGTCCCGACCGATTTGTCTTTCCACCCAACACCATCCTCGCCGCCCAGGCTTACCTCACCGTCTGGTGCGACGACGCCACCAACTCCCCCGGCCTCCACACCGGCTTCGCCTTGAGCGCCGAAGGCCAAACCCTCGTCCTCAGTTCGCGCGACACCACCGGAACCATCATCCATGATGTCATCCATTTCGGCCTGCAAATCCCCGACCTGACCCTCGGCCGTTACCCCGCCGGTTCCGACACCTGGACCCTCACCCTCCCCACACCCGGCACTCCCAACCAACCCCATTCCCTCGGTTCTCCCAATGCCCTTCGCCTCAACGAATGGATGGCCTCACCCAACACCGGCGACGATTGGCTCGAACTCTACAACCCCGACCCCCTCCCCGTCGCGCTCGGCGGCCTCCATCTGACCGACAACCCCGCCGAACTCACCGAATCCCGCCTCGCCCCCCTCTCCTTCATCGCCGCCAAGGGCTTCGTGAAATTGATCGCCGACGAAAAACCCGAGAACGGCGCCGACCACGTCGATTTCAAACTCAGTTCGAGCGGAGAAACCGTCGCGTTGGTTGCCGCCAACGGCACCACGGTCATCGATCAGGTCAGTTTCGGCGCCCAAACGGCCGGCACCTCCCAGGGACGGCTCCCCGACGGTGCCTCGACCTGGCAGTTCTTCCCCACCACCCATTCACCTGGCGAAAGCAATTACCTCCCCCTCGATAACATCGTGATCAACGAAGTGTTGTCCCACTCCGATCCACCCCTCGAGGACGCGATCGAGTTGCATAATACCTCCACCGCCACGGTCGACCTCGGCGGATGGTACCTCAGCGATTCCCGCGATCAGCTCCGGAAATATCGCATCCCCGCCGGCACCACCGTCCCCCCCGGCGCCTTCAAGGTCTTCTACGAATACCAGTTCAACGCCGATACCAATGCCCCCACCAGCTTCTCCCTCAGCTCCGCCCGCGGCGACCAAGTCCATCTCTCCGCCGCCACGCCCGATGGCGCCCAATTGCTCGGCTACCGCGCCTCCGTTAAGTTCGGCCCCGCCGCCAACGGCGTCACCTTCGGCCGCCACCCCACCTCCCTCGGCGCCGACTTCACCGCCATGAGCCGCCGCACCCTCGGTGCGGACAACCCCGCCAGCCTTGCCGTGTTCCGCACCGGCCAGGGCCTCCCCAACGCCCTGCCCAAAGTCGGTCCCGTCGTCATCAGCGAAATCCAATACCACCCTCCCGATCTCGGCACCAACGACAACACCCGCGACGAGTTCATCGAACTGTTGAATATCACCGCCTCGCCAGTGCCGCTCTTCGATCCGTTGCATCCGGAAAACGCCTGGCGACTGAACGACGCAATCGAGTTCGCCCTCCCGCCAAATACCACGCTCGCCGCCGGCCAGACCGTGCTGATCGTCAGCTTCGATCCCCTCACCAACACCACCGCCCTCGCGCAGTTCCGCGCCACCTACGGCCTCGATAACTCGACCGCCATCGTCGGCCCTTACTCCGGCAAACTCGCCAACAGCACCGATAATCTCGAACTCCTCCGCCCTGATCCCCCCCAAACCACCGGCCCCGACCTCGGCCTCGTCCCCTACGTCCTGGTCGACCGCGTCCAATACGCCGATCTCGCCCCCTGGCCACCCGCCGCCGACGGCACCGGCCATTCCCTCCATCGCATCGATGTCGCCGCCTACGCCAACGAACCCACCAATTGGCTCGCCGCCGTCCCTTCTCCCGGCCACTCCGCCAGCTCCGACGACCGCGACCAGGACGGACTCCCGGACGATTGGGAAGCCGCCTACGGCACGCTGATCGATCTGCCCGACGCCGACGCCGACCCCGACGGTGACGGTCTGACCAACCTCGAGGAATACCGCGCCGGCACGCACCCGAACGACGATTCAAGCACCCTTAGACTCGAGCTTTTGGGCGTTACCGATGACGTGACCGCCCTTCAGTTCCATGCCGCCGCCAACCGCAGCTATACCGTCCAATACCGCGACTCGATCTCGGAAAGTGGCTGGCTCCTGCTGCAAGCCGTTCCAGTGCAAGCGGCCAGCGGGACCGTCACCGTCACCGATCAGGCTCAAGCCGTCACCCGCTTCTACCGAGTCGCCATCCCGTAATCCCGCGCGGCGTCATTCCAAAACCCCATCCGCAACCCCATCGGGCGCGCCGGCCTCCGGCTTTCCCGGACAGGGGCGTGATGGCGCAGATCGCGAATGGGGCGAGCGAGTCGCCCGGGAACGGCCCAGGGGGGCTCCCGGGCCCCCTCCCACCGGGGATCCATGCGCAAGAATCTCGGTGGCACTTACCGGTATGCGTGTGAGCTCGGCAGAGGCAGGTTCGGTGGCGAAAACCGTGGTCAAAGTCCATGCCGCCGGCCTAAGACATCACGACCTCAAGCCGGAAAACCTCGTCTTTGGGGACACCCAGGTGTTGCAGTAGTTCCAGAGCTTCTGGACGAGTTGTTGCGGATTGCTCATGACTTCTTTTTATTCCGGCCTGGGGTGGGCAGTTTCTTCAACTCCTTCACCGCCGCTTCAAAATCCTTCTCCACCTGCGACGGCGCAGCGAGTTCCGCGCGGTGATATTTCTCAAACTCCAGCTCCGCCTTCTGCACCGCCTGTTCATGCGAAACCTTTCCGGCTTGTTTGAGAATGTCCCGCCCGCTCAGGCGCAAGAAGTCATCCAGTTTCGCGATCCAATCCCGCATATACATCGGCTTCCGGTTCAACGCCGCCAGTTCGGCGGTTTCCAGATACGCCGTCACGATGCGGTTCAGCGCATTGAGTTCCTCCGGAGTCAGGTAATTCTTGGCAATCACCGCCTCCGTCTTGCTGGGCTTTGCGCCCACCCAATTCGTCATGCCCGCCTGCGGTTTGGCGGCGTTCACCCGGGCATGGATCACCTCCGCCGCCGTCTGGCCGTGCGTCGCCCAGTGCATCTTGTTCTGCACCGTGGCGAAAAATGCCCGCGACGCCTCCGTGCTCGGATCGTAATCAATGCTCGTCGCGTAGATCTCCAGTACCTTCCGCCAGAAAACCTTCTCCGACGACCGGATGTCCCGGATGCGCGCCAGCAACTCCTCGAAATAATTCCCGCCGCCGCGCTGCTTCAACCGCTCATCGTCCATCGTGAAACCCTTCACGATGTATTCCCGCAGCCGCTGCGTGGCCCAGATGCGGAACTGCGTGCCGCGCTGCGATTTCACCCGGTAGCCCACCGAGATGATGACATCCAGATTGTAGAACTCGATTTCCCGGCTCACCGCCCCCCCACCCACGGTCTGAAATGTGGCAAATTGTGCAACAGTTGCCTATGGCCACAA
>JAHDYP010000090.1 GCA_023383055.1 Verrucomicrobiota bacterium
ACCGAACGAAACACTCCGCCGATTATGCTGCATTACTTAGGACGTTGTGTATAACATAAAGTAGAGCAGCCCCGCAGCCGTCATGAGCAACCCCAACTTCGTGAACTCAAACATGCCGAATCCACCCAGACCCTCACGCGCCGCGATGGAGCTAACCAGCAGGTTGGTCGAGGTGCCGATGAGGGTGCAAACCCCGCCGAATTGCGAAGCGAACGAGAGGGGAATGAGCAGGCGCGAATTGGAGATCTTGCGCGCCGCGGCGGCACTCATGACCAGGGGCAGGAACACGGCCACCGCCGCGGTGTTGTTAATGAACGGGGATACCGCCGCCGCACCCACCATCACGAGCATGAGGAGGATGGACTCGTTGTGTCCGTGGCGGATGAGCGCCTGACCCAGCACCGCGAGGGCACCGGTCTTGGTCAGTCCGGCGCTCAACACAAACATGCCGGCAACGGCCACGGTGGCCGGATTGCTGAACCCGGAGATTGCCTCGGCAGGCGACACCAGACCCGTGACGAGCAGGGCACTCAGGACCAGCAGTGCCACCACATCGACGGTGAGCTTTTCCGTGGCGAAGAGAATCGCCGCTCCGATTGCGATTAGTAGAACCAGTGCGATTTCCATCGATTCATCTCAGATCAGCCGCGGCCGGTTGAACCTCTGCTCGTCCACCCCGTCGGCGAGGCTCGACTACGCCGCCCGCATTCATTGAACACACCTTAGGAAGAGTGGTCATGGGGCAGTGATACCCAGGGCGATGATCAATGCGCACGTGGCGAGGATGTGCTCACTCATGGATTTCCACGCTCGAAGATTCGCTGAAAATCCAATTCCTCCGTCGCCATCGTAAGGAGGGTCGCCGACAGAGGTTCGGTTTCCCGCAACAACCACTGGTAGTAGGCGCCATAGCTCTCCAGCGTTTCCTCCGCCTCCGGCCGCCGGATCCCCAGGACGACAAAGTCGGCGTCGGCGGACGATTGGCGAATGACCTGGAATGGAGAACGGTCTTCCTGAAGGAGGACCTCCGTGCGGGCTCGGATTCGGGCGCCCTGCACGAAAGAGAGCATTTCCTGGGTAACACCGGGTTCCTCGTCGGCCGACTCGACAATTCGCTTAAGCACCAACTCCGTGTGACGCCAGCGATCGTTCTGTCGGAGCAGGAACACCAGGGCCAGCATAAAACCCAGGTTTCGCGAACGGCCGCGCCACCAGACATCGATGCGTTTGGCCGGCTCAGGCGGAGCAATGTCAGCCTCGGGAATTCCGTCGGCCGTGGTCGCGGTGCCCTCCGGCAACGCGGCTTCCCGGAGGATCAGCAGGTTCCTATGGGTCTGCGCCACCAACCGCACCAGTCGGGCGAACTCCAGTATATTAGCCGCCTGTTCCGTCTCCCCCAGCAGAACCGTGTTGGGCACCAGCGGACCAAATCCGTAAGCCCGGATCAGGTCCTGGGCCCCCGACAACGGGTCGTCCCCCGGAACGATGCGCACGAACGCGTGGACCTCTCGTTGCCGCAGATAGTCCCGCATCGATACCCGGAGGTTCTCCGCCCGTTCGGGTGTCCAGTGGGCTTCCGGGATAATACTGGCGAGGGTGACGAAATTCCGATCGCGGGAGATGGCCTGGGCGAGCTCAATCAGATACCAGCGGGTGGTGGGCGCTCCGCTAAACACGAGGAGATTGGGACACCACGTTCGCGCATCGGGCTTCCGGTTCGCCACGCGGTGGAGAATCTGCCGCGCGCCGAACATCAACAACCCCAGCCGCATGTCACCCCACCGGGCTCGCAGGCTGCGGCGTTTCATGACGGAGTAGATGGCTCCCGAAACCAGGCTGGCCACCAATGTGGCGCCCGGGCTCACCATCAACATCACCACGAGACAAAGGGCAAATCCCCCCAGAGAGATCACCGTTGGCACCCTGAACGTGGGCCGCCAGGAAGGGTTCGCGATCAACTGCTCCAACCCCGCGGAAAGGTTCAGGATGCCATAGGAGGTAAGAAAGAACATCGAGAGCAGCGGCGCGATCAGGTTGAGGTCGCCCAGAAGAATCCCGGCGAGTGCCAGCCCGAACGAAACCACCGAAGCAATCCGCGGATCGTTGCCGCGACCGTAGCCCCTTCCCAGAACCGCCGGCACGACACGATCCCGAGCCAGCGCCTGCAGGGTCCGCGGTGCTCCCAACAACGAGCCCATCGCGCTGGAGAGCGACGCCGCCCAGATCCCGGCGAGCACCAACTCACCCCAACGCGCGACCCGTTGCATGACCAGCGGATCCGTGCGCAGCACGTTGGTGTCTGATATCGTGCGATGCAGAAAGATCGGGATGGCCAGGTAAACGCACAGCCCCGTCAGAACCGCCGCGATCGTTCCGATCGGCAGCGCCCGGGCGGGACGTTTCAGATCCCCGGACATCGCGATGCCCGACTCGATTCCGGTGACCGCCGGGAAGAAGACCGCAAATACCACCCAGAATCCTAGGGGCACCGGGACCGTCTCCGGAACGACTCCGGGAGCCGTCCCGGACGGGTTCCCCGCGAAGAAGGAAGCCAGCGAAGCGACGATGAGCAACAGAATGACGATCTGCGATTTCAGGGCGAGATCGGCGGAAACCGCCGCCAGCAGCGCCATCGTGACGAGGGTGACGACTCCGACAAGCTTGGGATCCAGTTCGGGGACCACGGCGACCACGGATTCCGCGAATCCGGACACGTAGAAGGCGATCCCGAGCGCCTGGGCCAGATACAACGGCAAACCGATGGCGGCCCCAGGTTCCAACCCGAGCGACCGTGAAATGATGAAATAGACTCCCCCGCCGCCTACATTCATGTTGGTCGCCAGGGCTGCCAGAGAAAGCCCGGTGACGAAGGTGATCGCGGTGGCCAGGCAAACGATGATCAAGGTTTCCGTCAACCCAACATTGCCCAACACCCAGCCGAGACGCAGATACATGATCACCCCAAGGATCGTCAGGACGCTCGGCAGGAACACTCCCTGGAACGTGCCGAACTGGTATCCGGTCTTGCGTGGAGGGCGCATGTTGATCTGGCGATCGCGACCATAGGTGGGCCGGGTTCAGAAGTCCATTCCAAGTCGATTCGAATGTGGGCTGGATGCCCGTGATGCTCCCCGGTGCGAGGGCTCGTCAACGATCGTCAACGGCGTGGTGTCAACTGTGTGGTTGGCTAGATCCATCCGATGGACTACTCTCATGGCCGCGGCAATCGCATCATTATGAATGAATTCAAATTCGTATGCCCTTCTTGTGGTCAGAGGATCAAGGTGGATTCGGCCGCGAGCGGACGGCAGTTCCCCTGTCCCGGCTGCCAATCGGAGCTGTTGATCCCGGCTGCTCCGAAAAGGGCCGGGGAAGTTCTGGCGGCAACCCTGGTTCCACGGAAGAAGCCAGCATCCAAATCGCCGATTCCGGCCGCACCTGGCGAGGCCAAATCGATACTCAGGAAAACGGCGAAGCTTCCATCAACAACTGCAGCGCTCCCAACGGCCCGCACCGTCACGTCAGCCCCCGAGCCTTCCGAAGCCCTGCCGAAATCGCGTGCACCCCTGACATCCAAGAAGCCGGAGTCGAATCACACGGTTGGGCTCGTTAAAGCGAAAGCAGGAAAACCGCTCAAAACCTCGAGCCCAAAGGGTGGTTCCGGCTCGGAAGTGCCCCCCAGGCCGGCACCCAAGCTAAAGAACCCCACCGAGCCAACGGCAGCCGTTACTACGGCCTTGGAGGCGGCGGTGTCTGAGGAGAGGCAGACGCACGTCGCCTCACTCACACCGGCTGTCAAAAGGGAAATCATCCGATCCGTTCGCCAACGGATTGCCAACGAGGCCCACTGGATGCCCAGGATCACCCCGGAGGGCAAGTACGCCTATGCCGCCCGGGAGGTGGACGGCAAGCCGGAACCCATCGAAGTGACCAGTCCGGAAGCTACACGGTTCAGCATCCTGGGCGCGGCCCTTCTCGAATTACACCTCCGCAATGTGACCCAGACCGCCACCGGTCGGGCGGAGTTTTTGGACCAGGAACTTCTGGATGCCATCCGCCAGGTTGCCGGAAACGAAGCCGGCACCCAGGAAGCCGGCCCCGGTGAGTCGCCAGCCGAAGACGGGCAAGTGCCGCCTGTTTCTCACGCACAAAGCCTGCAGGCGTTGGATCTGCTCGAGGAGCAGTATACCCGCAACATCGAAGAATCCGCGGTCAGTTCCCAAAGGCTCGAAGACCTGCGTATGACGGATCTGGCGCGCAAAATTGGGTTGAAAGTGCCGATTGCCGTTGAAGAGATATGCGCCGCCCTCGCGAATGAACTGGACGAAATCGACCGACGTTTGAAGGCGTTGGAGCGTCCTGTTGGCAAGCGCGACTGACCATGATCAGTCATGCGCGGGATCGCGAGGTCACCGACACTGAATGGTGAGCCGAGCCATGACACCCGCAGCTTCACCTCCGGGTTGAACCCGGCAGTCATTACAGCGCGATACTCCCCGGCCATTCCGCGCCTTCGTTAATCCAGGTGATCAGTGTTTGCACCTGCTCGAGCGTGAGGGCGGGATAGGTCTTCCGCTGCTTCAACGGCGGCATCTCCATGTCCTCCACCTGGTCGGTGACATGGCGGATCAACGGGCTCTCCGCGCCGCGACCCTCAGTATGGCTTCAGAATCTTCCATGCGCCTGGCCCTGCTGTTTCGGTTTCAACCAGGAAAATCGGCGGCTCATCGTCAAGGCGGCACGGATCCGTGCTTCAACCGACATCGCTCGCAACCGCTCCACCTCGTGCCGGCGCGACTCGGCGATACTGACGCTGCGTCGCGGAACCTGAATTGGGTCCATGCTGTTTTCCTGATCCTGCATCGTGAGCTTCGTGGGACGTTAGGGTTTCCGATTGTCCCCCGTCAAGCGTTGGGCCGGTGGAGCGCGGGAATCGGGTGATAGTCACGGAGTTGCCTCTCCTGTCCATCACGTCCCTCCCCGGATGCTCGGCAGGACAAGCGCTCTCCCGGCATTGGAGCCGATTGATTAGCCCATGACATAGGCGATGAATCCTACAAGAACCAGCAAGATCGCCGCGATCAATAACACCTGACCAAGAATCAGCACCAGTCGAAACCAAGTAATCCAGCGGCGGGAGACCATCGGCGTCGCGGTAAGCTCCCGCAAAAGCCGCAGGTCCCGGAGCATGCCTGTGCCGAGTACCCAGTGTGAGAAAAAGCCCGCCGTTCGCCCACCACGACGCTCGATGAATGGCGCCACCCAGATGCCGTGAATGACCAATGCTGAAATGTGAACTGGAATGTAGAGAAGTGCACATAGGCAACTCAGGCCGATGGACGTTGTGACGGCGTCCTGCATGGGCTAACGGAGCACACCCACGCCGGGCCGATGGCAACCGCATTCACGACGGCGCTCAACCGGCGTTAGATGACACGACTGGTTCGGCAATGGCATCATAAGAGCCTCCACGTCCAGCCGCAGCTTGGGCACGCCTCATCCTCCGGCCGGATCACTCCGCCACATCCGAAGCACCGGAACTCGTGGCTCTGAAGCGGTCCTCTAGCCTCGGGCTTGGGACCCCGTGGGTAGCGCGCCAAGTGATGAAACACTTGGCTCAAATCCCACAACCGGCGCGAATGCCGGTCGAGAACGCTGTCAGCTTCCGAGAATCCGGTCGAAACGAAATCACTCTCGTGGCGGATGATGTCCTGCGCGATCTCCTCAGCGAGTTTCCGGTAGTAGCCTTGCAGGATGTGCGTCGCACGATTGATTGTCTGATTCGTAGGCATGGCGCTGCATTTCCGAACGACCAAATTCTCCTCGGCTGCCTGTGTGAAGTTGGGATCGAGTTCCTTCAGGATCTCCCGCCGCGTTTGCTCGATGTCGACATCCAGATTGCTCAACACCCGAGCCGCCACACCGTCGCCCTCACGGAGCAATCCGAGGAGAAGATGTTCAGTCCCCACATACGTGTGATCGAGGCCCCGGGCTTCCTTAACGGCCAGCGCCAGGACCTTCTTGACGCGCGGCGTGTAGGGGATGGCACCGGTCGCTTTCTGACCTGGGCCCCGCCCCACCTGGTTCTCGACCTCCTTCCGCACTGTCTCCAGGTCCACTCCCATCTTCTGCAGCACGTTGACGGCGATACCCTGACCCAGGCTGATCAGGCCAAGAAGAACGTGCTCGGTCCCGACGAAGTTGTGGTTGAAGCGTTCCGTCTCCCTAAGCGCCAGAGCCAGAGCCTGCTGCGCACGCGGACTGAAATTGGCCGCAAGTTCGGGAGGATTCATTCCCGCAGCCACGGCAGGTTCTCTCAGCGCTTTCCAGAATGACTTGAACCAGTTCACACAGCGGGGAGGTGGTGTTTTGGCATTGGACTGTGAGCCGGACGGAAAATTGCACCCACGCCGGGCCGCTGGCAACCGCATTTACGACGGCCCGCCTCAGCGTCCCCGACCGATCAGTAAGACAGAATGTTGCCAAGAGCTGCCACGAACGGAGTGGATTCGGATCGCCTGGTGGGGGTGATCGGTGCGATGCTGCGGGCCATGCAGCTCGAGCATGGGATTCACCTGGCGTATTGTACGAACATTCATCGAGGGGAGAGCTGGGTGGAAACGCTCGCCAATCTCGAGCTCCACACCATGGCGGTCCGGGAACGGGTGGCGCCGAACCGGCCGTATGCGATCGGCCTGCGGTTGAGCGACCGGGCGGCGCGTGAGTTGTCGGATCCGGCGGTGCTGGGCGGCTTTCGTCGCTGGCTCGATCGGCGGGACTGCTACATTTTCACCATCAACGGATTTCCATTCGGCCCGTTTCACGGCGCGTCGGTCAAGGAACAGGTTTACGTGCCGGACTGGACGATGCCCGAGCGGGTGGCGTATACGAACCGGTTGTTCGATCTGCTGGCACAAATTGTTCCGGAGGGGATGGAAGGCAGCGTCAGCACCGTCCCGGGTTCGTTCAAGGAATTCATCCGCACGCGGGACCAGGAATCGGCCATGCGGGCCAACCTGTGGCGATGCGTCGAACACATCGCCGCGCTAAGCGACCGGTCGGGACGCGATTTGCATCTCGGGCTGGAACCGGAGCCGCTTTGTTACCTGGAGACGACCCCGGAATCGATCCGGTTCTTCGAGCGCCTGCGAGCGGATCGGCCGGGGGATTCGCGGCTGGGCCGGCGCCTGGGAATCAACTACGACGCGTGCCACCTGGCGGTCGAGTTCGAGGATCCCACGGTGGGACTGGGTCAACTCGCGGAAGCGGGCATTCGATTGAGCAAAGTGCATTTGAGTTCGGCGCTGAAAGTCCGACCGGGCGAAGCGGCGCGGAATGCCTTGCGCGCGTTTGCAGACACCACCTATCTCCACCAGGTCGTGGTGCGGCCAGCCGGCGGGCAGTTGATTCGCTACCGCGACCTCGAACCGGCGCTGGCGGCGCGCGCCGACACCGATCCCGCGGAGGAATGGCGCATCCATTTTCATGTGCCGTTATACAGCCCGCCCTCGGATTTGTTCGACACCACGGCGGATCATCTACTGGGGGTGCTGGAGGTGCTGGGCCGGGATCCGCGGCGCTGCCGCCATCTCGAAATGGAGACGTACACCTGGGATGTCCTGCCCGCGGAACTGAAGCAACGCGGGGTGGTGGATCAGTTGGTTGACGAATACCGATGGACCCTCGCGCGGTTGAGTGAACGCGGGTTGTTTGCCGCAGGTTGATCCAACCGCGCGAATGTCCGTGAGGTTCCATAGTCCGGTTAGTGCGAGATTGAACGAGCGCGGCGCTCTTCCAGGTTACCGTCCGGATTCGAGAGACTGGCACATCGGCAGCGCGGAAGCGGTTGGGGGCACTCCATTCTGAGGTGCCGTATAAAGTGCGTTGATTGAGTTTACGTCCTGGCGTTGGATGACATTGCATTTTGGCGGGAGCCTGCTTTCCTAAGCGGCGCGGATGTTGTTGGCGACCCCTCATCGCCGTCCCCATTGGCAGACACTGCTGGTGTTGGGGCGGGTTTCGAATCTGCCGACAGTTTGGTCAAACTGTCTGGCGGGGTGGCTGCTCGGCGGCGGCGGCCCTGGGCTCGATTTCCTGATCCTGACCCTGGGCGCGTCGTTGCTCTATGTGGGAGGCATGTTCCTGAACGACGCGTTCGACCAGGAATTCGACCGGGTGAGCCGCCGGGAACGGCCGATTCCGTCGGGGCAGATCGACGTGGCCGAAGTCTGGCGCTGGGGTTTTGGCTGGCTGGGTGGTGGGCTGGTGAGTCTGATGTTTCTGGGCTGGCGGCCGGCGTTGCTCGGAGTATTGCTGGCGGGGGCGATCCTGTTGTACGACGCGGCGCACAAGTGGGTGGCCTTTGCGCCGATCCTGATGGCCGCGTGCCGGGTGCTGCTGTATTGGGTGGCGGCGGCCAGCGCGGTGGAGGGGATCACGGGACTGGCCGTCTGGAGCAGTCTGGCGCTGGGGAGTTACGTGGCGGGGCTGAGTCTCTATGCGATTCACGAGCGCAGCAAGCGGGGGTTGCCTTACTGGCCGCTCCTGTTATTGGGCGTGCCGCTGCTGCTGGCGTGGGTGGCCAACAGCGGGCCGTATGGACCGCGGGTGCTCCTGCTCGCGCTGCTGCTGGCGGTCTGGACCGGGCGCGTAGTCCAGAGGGCACTGCGGCCGGTCGGCGCGAACGTGCCGGCGGCGATAGGCGGTCTGCTGGCGGGCATTGTATTGGTGGATTTGCTGGCGGTGGCGGGGGGCGGCAGCATCGGAATGAGCCTGGTGTTCATCGGGTTGTTCGGGGTGACGCTGGTGGCGCAGCGTTTCGTGCCGGCGACGTAGCAGCCCGGATCGGGAATGCGCCAAACAAGTTGGCTTTCAAGGAGCTTGCGTTGACAATTGGGGCTCTGCTATGGAGACGCCGTGACCGTAACGCCGCCCAGTCTGGTGCTGTTGATCCCGGCGTACAACGAGGAGGAACGCATCGGACCCGTGCTGCGCGAGTATGCCCGGTGTTTGCGGGAGCGGTACGCGGGCACCTTCCAGATCGTGGTGGTCCTGAATGGGTGTCGCGACAACACTCTCGGGATCGTTGAGGAGGTGGCGCGCGAGTTTTCCGAGATCCGGTTCCTGAATTTCCCGGGGGCGATCGGGAAGGGCGGGGCGTTGATCGAGGGATTGAAGCTGGCGACCAGCGCGGATCTGATCGGGTAGGTGGATGCGGATGGGGCGACGGGGCCGGCGGCGCTGCTGAGCCTGGTGCACCTGACGGCGCAAGCAGATTGCGTGATCGGTTCGCGCTGGCTGCCGGGGTCGGTGCTGCACCAGAGCCAGCCGCGGTTGCGGCGGTTTGCCAGCCGCGTATTCCACACCCTGGTTCAGCTCTGTTTCTGGATGAACATCAAGGACACGCAGTGCCCCGCCAAGGTGATCCGGCGCGCCGCGGTCGAGCGGGTGCACCCGGCGTTGAGTATCGCCGATCTGGCGTTCGACGTGAACCTGCTCTACGTCCTGAAGCGGGAAGGTTACCGCATCATGGAAGTGCCGATCGAGTGGACCGACAAGCTGGGGTCGCAGGTCACCCGCAGTTTCTTCCGCTCTTCGCTCACGATGTTCCTGTCCGTGATCCGCCTGCGGCTGATTTACTCGCCGTTTTACGGATGGCTGCGCCCGCTGCGGCCGCTGGAGGTCTGGGTTTATGGAAAGCTCAGGGCGCCGGCGCCGCGTTCGAGTACGGGCGACGGAACGTGAACCCGATAGCGGCGAGCAACTGGAGCAGGCTGAATCCTCCGAGGATCTGCAGCACCGTGCGGAAGGCGGCCATGGGTTCGAGCGCCTGGAGGTGCGGCCGGGCAAAGAACAAGGTCAGGCCATAAGCGAGGGCGATGAGGGCAACCGGGTAGGCGATGCCGAACCGCTCCCGGGCGAGCAGATTTGCGATCAGGACGTTGGCCAGGATCAAGGGGAGCAGGCACCAGGCGATCCAGGGAACCAACGGCGCGGCGGCCCAGAACTCCGGTTTTCCGAAGAAGATGATCTGGAGAGGCAGCTTGGGGAGGAGAACGCAGGCACCGGCCAGGGCGGCGCCCAGCAGGGCGGTGCCGGCGAAGGCATGCTCGAGGGCGCTCGTGCGCTGCGTGAGGGCGGCGCTGCGGACGACCTTGGGGAACATCACGGCCGCCATGGGCAGGAGCATGGTGGTCATGGCGAGGCCGATGAGGGCGGCCGGCATGTAGCCGGTCGCAGTCTGGCTGGCGGGGAACACGCTTTGGATGTAAGGCACATCCACGATCATCATGAACTGAACGCTGCCAATGGCCAGGGTCAACGGCACCGTCTTCCGCAACCACGGCGACCAGTCCACCGCCTCCCCCGGCACGCGGAGCAAGCCGCGGATCAACCATCCCCCGAGCCCGATGGCCACCCCGGTGCCGCACAAGGCCCCGACCATGCCGCCAGCCGCTTGTCCGCCGAGGGCCAGGATGATCCAAACCATGACGAGCCGTCCGACGCCATCGAGCATGAGTACCCAGCCCAGCCCGAGGAAGTTCTGTTGTCCTTGCAGAATGCCGCGGACCAGCGGCAGCCAGAGTGAGGCAAGACCGATCAGCAAGGTGCAATGCCAGGCCGCCGGCCGGGTGATTTTGAGCAGTCCCATCCAATACGGCGTTCCGATGAAGGCCACGATGGCAACCGCAAGCCAGAATACGAAGGTCGCCTTCAAAGTGGTCCGCACGGTTCGGGCGAGCCGATGCTGGAGCTCCGGGGAAACCGCCGCCGCGGTTTGCTGGGCAAAGATGACTTGCAGACCCGCCGAGGGAATGCTCATCAGGAGATAGATCCGTAGCAACGCGAGCCAGAGCCCCCACTCGCCCGGTTCCATCCAGCGGTTGGCGACAATCTGGGTGGCGGTCATGAAGATCCCGCTGGCGACGGTGGCGACCACCAGCCAACCGCTTTGCCGGAAGAAAGTCAGGCGCGATTCCATGATGCGCTAGCCCGAGTGCCGAGGGAAAGGGGCCATCTCGGAAAGGCCAACTCCGAAACCAGGCGGCATATCGGCCTCTGGGTTCCTCCTATTCGGGTCTGGTTCCATGTGGTTTTGGTTCGGATTGGGAATTGGGGATTGAGGATTGAGGATTGGGGATCGGGGATTGGGGATTGGGGATCCCTGGACCGTGAATGCGTTCGAGTTCCACCCGAACCGGAACGGGAGCGGGTCCGCGCCGCAGGGTGGTGAACAGGCCACGCCAGAAGCCGGCGCCATAGCTCAGGTGACTGAGGCAGATCAGGGGCACGAGTAAGAGGCGCTGACCGAATGAAAGCCCCGGATGCAGCGCCGCCTCGAGGATCAAAGCCAGAGCGTAACCTCTCCATAGCCAGGCCAGGCCGGCCGGCAACCAGGGCGTGGCCAGCACGAACAGCAGGAAGAGCGGCGGGGCAAAATTCAAAATCGAGCCCGCGGTGGGGTGCAATCGGAATTGCTCGGCCCGACCGCGCCCGTAGGTGAAGAGCATGCGCGTGAAGGCGGCGAGGGTCGGGCGGGGCCGACGGTGAATCACCAGCTCGGGATCGTACCACAGGATGCCTCCCTGCGCTTGCAAGGTGTCCATGAGGGCGTTTTCCTCGTTGGGATAGAGGGCTTCGTCGAGTCCGCCGGCCGCAAGGAAAGCGCGCTTGCGGGCGGCGAGGTTGCAGAGAATCAACTCTTTCTCGCTCGAAGGTCGGCTCCGGCCCACGGGGCGGTATCGGGCGCGGCTTGGGCCAAAGGCCAGGAGACTGCCCATGACGGCCTGGAACAGATGCTCGAGCCAGGGCGCCTCCGGCGGACAGAGGGTCGGTCCGCCCACCATGACCACTTCCGGGCGCTGAAAGTGAGCCAGCACGCGCCGGAGATTGTCCCGGGCCGGTCGCGAATCGTCGTCGAGGAAATAGATCAAATCGGCCTGGGCCTGGCGAACGGCGAGGTTGCGTTGCACGGAAGGTTGACGGCCGCGCGCCACCAGGATTTCGATCGGGCCGGCGGTGGGGTCCAACTCGAGCGCCGCCGTCACGGCATCCAATTCGGCCTGGCCCACCCGCGCCGGGATGACCACAGTCACGGACAGTGGCCGGTCGCTCATGGCAGGGACTGAAGGAACTTCAGCAGAAGGGCCGTGCCCTGCTCCACCTGGCGGATCGCAATCCACTCATCGACAGTGTGCGCCTGGGCGATATTGCCGGGACCGAACACCACGCTCGGGATGCCGCCGCGAGCGAGGACCGCGGCGTCGCAGAAATAATCGACCCCCAGCGGCCGGGTCTGACGGACGACGGCGAGCAGCGCGCGGACGAGCGGCAATCGGACATCGGTCTGGAGGGCGGGACAGGGTCCGCCCCGGATGCTGGCAAACGAGCTCTGAAGCTTGTGGGCGGCGAGCAGGGCGCGGATTTCCTTACGGACGGAGCCTTCGCTTTCGCCGGGCAGGGTGCGCCGATCGACGTCGATGGTGCAGCGGTCCGGGACAATGTTGGGCTGCGAACCGCCGGCGATGACCCCGACGTTGATCGTGCCGCGGCCCAGAACCGGGTGACGGCGGCGGCGGCGGAGCTCGGCGGCGTAACGGGTTTCGAGCAACTCGACGACGCGGGCCATGAGGTGCACGGCATTTCTGCCGAGATCCGGTCGCGCGCCATGCGCGGCTTTACCCCGGGCGATCAGGCGCAGCCAGACATCCCCCTTGTGCGCGGTGACCACGCGCAGTTCGGTGGGTTCGCCGACGACGGCGAGATCCGCCTTGAATCCGGAGTCGGCGAAGTATCTCGAGCCGAACTGGGCGTTTTCCTCATCCACCAGGGCGGCGAACAGGATTTCCGTCTGCTGAGGGCGGCTGGCGGAACGCGCCAGGCTGGCCAGGGCGGTCAGCATGCAGGCGATGCTGCCCTTGGTATCGCAGGCGCCGCGGCCATAGACCCGGCCATGGCGCACCCGGGGCTGAAACAGGGCGGGATCGTCACCGCCCACGGTGTCCAGGTGCGGTGCGAGAATGACGCGGCGGGTGATGGGGCCGCGAGGGGCGAGCCGCGCCAACACATTGGTGCGTTGGGGCAGCACCTCCTGCAGTTCGATGTCGAGACTGGCCTGGGCCGCGGTGGCGGCCACGAATCCGGCGACGCGCTGTTCGCCGGCAGACGGGTGGTTGGGCGCGAGAAAGGCCGGATTCACGCTGGGGAGCGCGATCAGTTCCCGCAAGAGTTGGACAGCCGGGTGCATGAATCATCCCCGCAGGGAATTGTCGGCGAGCTTATCGGGCGTAACCGGAGGTGTCGAGTGTCGTCGAGTGGTCGAGGAGTCCACGGCGTGAGGCCCGGCTTGGGATTCCAGTCAGCACCACTTCACGTCTTCACGGTCTTGGACCTGGTCTTCCACCGAATCTCGGTAACCAGGGCGGTATCGATGGTGCGAAAACCACCTTGATCGTCGGCGACGACCGCCACCAGGCCATTGGGCGGAACAAACAGGTAGTCCCGGTGTTTGACCTGGATTTTCTGGCCGTCGGCCAGGCAGAGCACCAACGGAGACCGGTTCTCCGCAAAGGCGTCCTTCATCGCTCCAGCGGTCATGCGGGTAAGAGTAACCCGAGCATCCAGGTGGCGCAATCGCGCATCGAACTGGTCAATGGCGGCGACCGGCATTATCAATTATCCACCGAGTTCTGACTGGCTTAATCTCCAGCACCATGAAGATGCGCGCGATATCATTCTCCCTCGCACTGTGCGGTTCGCTCCTGTCCGCCCAGCCATGCCTGGTCTCCTCGAACCACCTTTACACCGATGCCCGGACCGGGCTCACGATCCTCGGCGGGACGGTCTCGTTGCCGAAAACGGGTCTGTGGGAATTGACCCGCGACCTCCGCGGAACCGGTCTCAGCGAAATCCGTCTCCTGCCACCGGCCGCGGTGCTGGGGCGTGCCGAAGGCGCGCGCCTCGCGAACGATGCGACCGTCGAATACCGGCTGCTGGCGCGCCGATCGGGCGATTTCGAAGCTCCCGTGACACTGACCTTGCACGATCGGTTTTCCGACCGGCGGCTCGAAGTCCGCTGGGCGCCGGACCAGCCGCAACCAGGGGAGCGTGAGCTCCTGGTGGACTGGGCTCGGCTGCGCATGGGCGAATGGCGGGTCATGGGCGACCCGGCGGCGGCCACGATCCTGGGATGCTGGCTGAGGCAGGCACCGGAGCTCTATGGGGTTGAACCCGTGGCATCCGACAACCGGCGGCCGGGGAATGAGGGCAATCAGACCACCGTGTTCAATGTCGTCGGTGGACGAGCGGCGATTCAGGAAACGCTCCAGCTCACGGCGATTGGCGGCCCCGAAATGATCCGCATGGACGACCCCGCGACCGTGCCGGTTGCGCAGATCCCGGGGGTCCAGGTCAAAGCCCATGATTATGCCGCCATGTTGGGAACCAGCGAAGGCGGGCGCATCCCGCTCGCCGACCTGGTGCCGGCCGACCGGTTGTTTGCCTGGTTTCCTCGGCCGGCGGTGCTGGTGCAGTTTCTGGATGCAGGCACGGATTTTCTGTTCGGCCTCTCGAGCAGTGTCACCGGCAGCAGCCTCGGTTATCAACTCACGGATCGTTATCTGGCCCGGCTGGGCCTGAACGAACCGTTAATGCGGGCATTGCTCGAATCGGGGGCGTTGACCGAGGTGGCGATCGTGTTGCCGGATCTGCACTTCATCGACGGCACGGATCTGACGGTGATTGCGCGCACGGGTCAACCCGCGCTGGTCACCGGCGCGTTGAAGCTGCTGGGGATGGGCGATCTCACCGACCTGACCACACGCGAACTACCGGGCGGCGACACCGTATGCTGGCTTAGACAGGACGACCTGCTCCTCGTCAGTTCACACCGCGACGAACTCGAACAGATCCTCGAATTGGCCAGGCGCGAAGGCGCCGACAGTCTCGGTCAGAGCGCCGAGTTCCGTTACATGCTCACTCAACTCGAACCCCGCGACACCACCCGGGCGTTCGTTTATCTATCCGATCCTTTCATCCGCCGCGTGACGGGTCCGGCAGCGAAGATCGGGCAGTTGCGTCGGCTCACCGCCCGGGCGCAAATGGAAGCGCTGACCGCCGGGGCGCTGCTGTACGGGCTGGATCATGACGGCGCGCGCACGACGGTTGAAGCCCTGTTCGACCAGGGGTATGTGCCCAGGATCGGCGGCTTCGAACCCTCGCTGTTCGCACTGGATGAGCAATGGGTCGCTCACTCGGAGACATTTGGCCGTCCCGCACGGATGAAGACCCTGCTGGATCTGCCCGTCGATCGGGTCACACCGCGAGAGGCCAAGGCCTACGCGACGTATCGGGAGAATTACGAGCGGTTCTGGCGGCAGTTCTTCGATCCCATCGCCATCCGCCTGGACCAGACCCAGCCGGACTGTTGGGAGCTCGAGACCTTCATTCTGCCGTTGATCGACAGTTCGATCTACAACAGCCTGCGGCGGGGTGTCGCCACCGCCGAATCCCGCGTGCCCCTCACGGTTCCGGTGCTGGAGCCCAAACCCGTCGCAATGCTCTCGGCCAACCTGACCGACGAGGCCTGGGTGGAAGCGCTCGAGGATATGGACGATCTGCTGGAGCCGGTGTTGGGGCGGCAGTCACCGGTCCTGCACCAGTTGGGGCCGGGTCTGCATTTCGCGGTCGGCGACAGCGACCCGGTTCTCAGCCTGGGTAGTGGTGATCTGCTGGGCATCTTCGGTGGCGCCGGCGCCGGGATGAACGACGATCTGTTCTTTATCCCCGCCGCGGTTTCGCTCTTCACGCGGCCTTCCGCCTTGTTGATCGAATTGAAAGAACCCCAGGCAGTGATCCGGGAACTGGCGCGGCTCTCGACCGGGATGACGCGGTTTGAACCCGGGTTGATGGGACTGACGACCACGTTGTACCGGGTGACGGGCGAGGAGGCGTGGGTCTATTCGATCTCGCTGGGCGGGGTGATGAAGCTGCGGTTCGGCTTGAATGTTCAGGGGCAATACCTCGTGATCTCGAACCAGCCGCTCACCTATCGGCCAAGGGTGTTGGCCCGGCACCCGGCACCGAACAACGGCCTGCGCCTCGGACTGCAGCCGGACGCGGTCGAGAAACTCGGACCTTCCTTGCGGATCGCGGCGATGGAGCAGCAGCGCGAGGCAGCCCGCTCGGGCTGCGGTCTGCTCTACCCGCTACTGCTCAGCGGGGTGGCAAAGGCCGATGAAGCCGCGCGGCGGCATCAGGCGTGGTTCGGCTTCGCCCCGCTGCATCCGCCGGGCGGCACCTTCGAATGGCGCGAGGGCATGGTCTTGAGCACGGTATTTGGCCGTCCGGGCGCAGAGCAGCAGCCGGCTTTTGACCTGGAGGACAACGAGGCGGGCTTATTGCCCCACGTGAGGGAACTGAGCGTCAGCCTGCAGTTCGAGCAGGACGGATTACGCGTCATTTCCAGTTGGTCACTCTGAACCCTCCGGATCGGGGCAGGGTTTGACGGGTGGCGGCTCAACTGTTACAACCCTGCCCCGTGACCGCGCACCTTCACCGCCGCCAACCCTGACTGTCCAAACGCTTCCCGTCATGAAAACGCTCAAACCGAAATACCGTCGAATCCTGATCAAACTGAGCGGCGAAGCGCTGGGCGGAACCGAAGCGGTGGGCATCTGTCCCGAGGCGATCCATGACATGGCGAAGCAGATCGCCCAGGTCCGCACGCTCGGCGTGCAGATCGTCATCGTCGTCGGCGGAGGCAATATCTATCGCGGGCTGCCGGGAAGCGAACGCGGGATCGAACGCGCCACGGGGGATTACATGGGGATGCTGGCCACGGTGATCAACGCTCTGGCACTGCAGGACGCCCTCGAGAAGATCGGCGTGGCTACCCGCGTGCAAACGGCCATTACCATGTCGCAACTCGCCGAACCGTTCATCCGGCGTCGCGCCGTGCGGCATCTCGAGAAAGGGCGGGTGGTGATCTTCGGCGGCGGGACGGGCAATCCCTATTTCTCAACGGACACGGCGGCTGCCCTGCGCGCCAACGAAATCGGCGCCGAGGTGATTCTCAAAGCCACCAAGGTGGACGGCATCTATGACAGCGATCCGTTCAAGAATGCGAAAGCCAAGCGTTTCGCGCAGATCAGCTATATCGAGGCGCTGCAGAAGCAGCTCAAGGTGATGGATTCCACGGCGTTCTCCCTCTGCATGGACAACCGGATGCCGATCATCGTGTTCGACCTGTTCAAGCCCGGAAATCTGCGCCGGGTGGTGTTGGGCGAGAAGGTGGGCACGCTGGTGACGACCTAGCCCCGGTTCGGCGCGGGGCAAGGTGTATTGCGAACTGACTTTGGAACGACTTGAAACATCCGAACTGGAAGTCATCCCAGGAACGGGAGGGACGAGCTACGCCAGTCCGAATTCCCAAGGAGAAGTGAAATGGCGGGCTTGTGTAACTCGCCCCTCCATCGAACGCAGCCGGGCGGGCTCGGGTAACTCGCCCATCTATCGGGCTCCATGGACCGCGCAAGGCCAGATTTAACCCTGAAGCGGGCGGGCGAATGGCGGCGGCTCGTGGCCGAATATGCCGGCCTGGCGACGGCGCTGGTGGTGTTGATCGCCATCTTCAGCCTGAGCACGGATCATTTCTTCAGCCTCACCACCTTCCGCAGTATCGCCAACCAGATCCCGGCGGCTATCCTGGTGGCCACGGGCATGACCCTGGTCCTGATCATTGCCGAAATCGATCTCTCGGTCGGTTCGGTGCTGGGATTGGCGAGCGCGGCTCTGGGCGTGGCAATGGCGCAGCATGGCTGGCCGCTGTGGCTGGGGGTGTCAGCCGCCTTGACCGTCGGCATGCTGTGCGGGGCGTTCAACGGGTGGGTGGCGATCCGCTGGCAGTTGCCGTCGTTCATTGTGACGCTGGGCATGCTCGAGATGGCCCGGGGCGGGGCGCATTGGCTGACCCGGTCGCAAACGCAATACCTCGGATCCAGCGTGGCCGGGCTGACCGGATTCTCCATCGGCGGATTGTCGCTGCCTTTCCTGCTGGCGATCGGGGTGGTGATCCTGGGTCAACTGATCCTGACGCGCACCGTCTTCGGGCGTTATCTCATTGCCATCGGCACCAATGAGGAAGCGGTGCGCCTGTCGGGGATCGATCCCCGGCCGTACCGGATGGCGGTGTTCATGACCAGCGGCCTGTTGGTGGCCATCGCGGCGGTGATCGACACTTCCCGGTTCCAGTCCGCCAACCCCAACGCCGGCTCGGGCTTCGAACTGCAGGCGATCGCGGCCGTCGTGATCGGCGGGACCAGCCTCATGGGCGGGCGCGGATCGGTGTTGAGCTCGCTGTTTGGGGTGCTGATCATCGCCGTGCTCAACCATGGCCTGGCCGCGGTGGGCGCGCGGGATGAGACGAAGCGCCTGATGACCGGCCTGGTGATTGTCGCAGCGGTGATCGTGGATCAATACCGCCAACGTTGGGCCCGACGATCCCCCTGACTTCGAAGGCCCGTGGATTCATCGCATTATACGCCACGTCCGAATTCCGTACGTCACGCCGTCCTGGCAGCGCGGCGAAGCCAGGCGGCGGCGGCGATCACCGCCAGCAGCGAAAGCAGCACCACCGGCCAGGGAAGGAGCTCCGGAGACTGCAGGTTCGAGCCCCCCAATTCCGAGTCGGCCGGCGACAGCAAAGTCATCAACCAGGCGAGCCCGTTGTTCATGGCGTGTCCAGCCACGCATGGCCAGATGGATCGGGTCCGGGCGTAGACCCAGCCGAGCCAGAGGCCCAGGTAGAACGCGTAGAAAAACTGCCAGGGATTGAGATGCATCAGGCCGAAGATCAAAGCCGTCAGGGCGATTGCCCGGGAAGGGCGCCATCGGTCGAGGAGGGCAGGCATGAGCCAGCCACGACAGACGAACTCCTCGACGAGCGGGGCAATGACCGTCAGCAGCAGGAAAGCCGGGAGCACCTGGTCCTGGGCGCCGAGCAACTCATCGAACAGCTTCGACAGGAACTCCGGCATCGGTAGCAGCAGATGAGTGATCAGGGCGATCTGGACGACAAGCGGGTAGCCGGCCGCGAAGAGTACTATCACCGGCGCCCACACGCCGCCCGGGACCCGCCCTCCAGCCCGCCGGATCGCCGAGCGCCAATCCAGGCAAAGAACCGCGCGCGACAGTGCCAAAGTGACCACGGCGGCAAAGACCATCGCCGCCGATTGAGCGACGAGTGCCCCAACAAACTCGCCCGTTAGCAGGTCGACCACGGAAAAGACACTCCCCAGCACCAACATGGATCCGAGGTAGACTCCCAGCATCGCCAGGGCTCGGCCGATGGATGGCGGCCAGGCCGGACGAGGCGGCAGGGGAAGAGGCGACAAAATCGGAGGCAGCACCGGAGGAATCGGGATGGCATCGTCGCCCACGCTCGGAGAGTGCGTCTCCGGGGCGCGGATTCAAGAAAAAGAACTGCCGGCGAAGTGCGAGCCAGCGCGCGGGCTGAAGCGCGGATAGCGCGATCAACCAGGGAGACGATCGGGCTTTGCGCGGCGGACCTCTCTGGCGGCTGGGGGTTCGGCACGATGGGCGGGGTCCTGACCCAGGAGGGCGGCGCGAAGCCGGGCGCCGGCAAGATCCAGGACGGTGACGACGAGGAGGATGAAACAGAGAACGGCGGCGAAGCGATCCCACTGGTAAAACTCCTGATAGGTATAGAGGAGCGTGCCAATCCCGCCCGCGCCGACATAACCGATGATCGTTCCGGCGCGAACGTTGTATTCGAGCATCCAGAGCGTGTGGCTCCAGATGAGCGGCTTGACTTCCGGCCAGAGGCCGAATTGGAACGCCTGAACCGGATGAGCCCCGGCGGCACGCAAGGCGTCGGCCGAACGGGTGTCAACGGCCTCGAATGCGTCGCTGAAGAATTTCCCGAGATAACCGAGGCTGTAGCAGGTGAGGGCGATGACGCCGGCGCGGGGGTTGGCGCCGACGATGGCGACGGCGAGAAGCGCCCAGACGAGGCTGGGGATGGATCGAACGAAGTTGAGCCCGAGGCGCGCCGGCCAGACCACCCAGGCGGGAGCAACAGTGCGCGCGGCCAGGGGCGCGATGATCAAGGCCAGGAGGGCGGCGAAAACGGTGGCGAGGACGGCCATGCGCCCGGTTTCGATCAGGGCCTGCCAGGCCTGGGCACTGACCGCAAAGTCAGGCGGCATGAACTGGCCGAGAAACCGGCGCAGGTTATCGCCGTAATCCAAGGAGCGCCCGGAACCGCGGAGCGCCGGCAAGGATACGAGGAACGCAAGGCCCAAGAGCAAGGCGGCCACCTGGAAAGGTCCAAGCCGGGCGGGCCAACGCCCGGCGTCAACGTGAGCTCGGGTCGGGTCGACGGTGTCGGGGGATGTCGGGGTAGACATGTCAGGATGCCGTCCGCCATTGCCAGCCGGTGTGCCGGGAGGCGTCGAGGCTCAGCACGCCGTCGGCAAAGCGGTCGACCAGGGCGAGATCGTGTAACACACAGAGAATGGTCCGGGCGCTGCGTCGGGTTTCGTCCTTGAGCAGAGCCAGCACACGTGCAGCCAGCGAGGCATCCAGCTGCGACACCGGCTCGTCCGCCAGGATGAGCTCGGGTTGCTGGACGAGCGCGCGTGCGAGGGCCACGCGCTGCTGCTCGCCGCCTGAGAGCCGGCGGACCAACCGGTGGCGATGGACGCCGAGCTCGAGGGCGTCGAGGCATCGCTGGGCGAGCGACTGTTCAGCGGCGGGAAAACCGGCGAGGGTGCGCCACCATGGATGACGGGAGAGCGCGCCAGCCAGAACGTTCTGAAGGGCGGTGGCGTTGCGGGCCAGGTGCAGCTGCTGAAACACGATGCCCACCCGGCCGCGAAACCCGCTGGGATCGTGTAGACAGCGCTGCTGGCAACAGTAGGTAATCGACCCCGCGGGGTGCGGCAACATCCCGGCGAGGGTTTCGAGCAAGGTGGATTTGCCCGCGCCGGAAGGGCCAATTACGGCGATGAACCGGCCGCGCGGCACCGCGACGCTGAGGTTGCGGATCAGCACCCGTCCGCCCCGTTCGACGGACAGGTTTTCGATCCGAAGGTGCGGCGGATCAGCGACGGCGGAGCTGGGAGCCGGCCTGTTCATGGTCGATCCGGGTCAACGGCCTGACTGAACCAGGGCCAGTGCCGCTTCGAGCGGTCGCAGATGCTCGGTTTCATCCACTTCGACCAGGCGCGAAACGAAGGCGCGTTCCCGCAACGCGGCGTGCCGGGGTGCATTGAGCGCGAGCAACGCCTTTCGCAGCCGCTCTCGGTCGGCGGCCGCGACACGTCGACCCACCGCCAGGACGTGGGTGGGGACCGGTCCTTGTTCGGCCACCTTCCGGAGTTGCGCGCGTTGGTCCGGAGTCAGGTGCTTGTCCTCGTCGAGGACGTAGTAACTGACGGCGGCGGCCTCGGCCTCGCCGCGCAGCACCCGTTCGATGGCGGAGACATAACCACTGCCGAACCAGACGTGGTCGCGCCCGAAAAAGTCCTCGGCCGATCCCTGGTCCGAGATCAGGCCCTGAAGGTGGAGATCGTAGAGGGGTATGACATAGCCCGAGGTGCTGGTGCGGCTCGAGAAGGCGATGGGCAGACCGCGCAAATCGCGGACGGAACGATAGGGTTTGTGCTTCAAGGCGACCCAGTAACTGCGGTACCAGGTCCGGCCCTCAATCTCGCCGGCCAACAGGAGCGAGGCGGCCCCGCTGCGCCGGGCGTTGAGCATATCGGTGGCGCTGAGGTAGGCCACGTCGATCGTCCCGTTGGCGAGCCCCTCGACGATCACCGCGCCGGAGAGCGGCACCATCACCTGGACCGGCTGGTTCAGCTGTTCGGTGAGCATCGCCGCCAGATTCTTGCGCTCGGCCAGCATGACGTCGGGATCCTTGTCAGGCTTGAGCGCCACCACCAGGGGCGCCGAGGCGTCCTGGGCCTGGCCGGAGCCGAGGCAGAGCAGCGTGAGCGTGAGTAACAGATGCCGCCAGGGTGATGGGCGAGGCAAACGTAGCGATGATGTCGTCATGTTCAAGGTCGACGCCCTGCCGGAAACGCGCTGACCGGCGCGGCGCGGGCAATGCCGTCAGTGGCGAAGGTTAGCCCCGGAGCGGCGGGCCGGCTTGCGGCGGCTTGCTAATTGTTGTCGGCCGGTTGCGGTGTCCGAACTCGTGCCAGGGCGGGTTCCCTTGACTCGAGGGATGGAGGGAGGCAGGATGCGGACACCATGAGAAGGCCATCGACATCCCGCGGCCGCCCGCTCTCACGGGGTTTCACCCTGATCGAACTGCTGGTGGTGATTGCAATCATAGCGATTCTGGCGGGGATGCTCTTGCCGGCCTTGAGCAAGGCCAAGGCGAAGGCCCAGGGGATCGGTTGCCTGAATAATGGCAAGCAAATGCAGCTGGCCTGGACCATGTATGCGGACGATTTCAACGACTGGATCGTTGCCAGCCGCTGGTGGGTGGCCGGCGTCCTGGATTACGGAAATCATCCGGACAACACCAACACGGCTCTGCTCATGGACCGAACGCAGTCGCACCTGGCTCCCTACACGACCGCGCACGAACTCTACAAGTGCCCCGCCGACCGGTCCCAGGTACAGATCTCGGGACGGATGCATCCGCGGGCGCGGAGTTATTCGATGAACAGCTGGATGGAAGGCAACCCGGCGTTGCAGTACGTCAGCGGCTCGAACGACAGCAACCGGGGCGATGGCAAGGAATATAACCGGTTTGGCAAGACCACCAGCATCCTTGACCCCTCCCCCTCAAAGGCCTGGGTCATGGTGGACGAGCACCCCGACGGCATCAACGACGGCTGGCTGGCCGTGAGGATGTATACCGACAACCGGGCCTACTGGCGCGATCTGCCGGCCAGTTACCACAACGGGGCCTGCGGATTCTCGTTTGCCGACGGCCATTCCGAGATCAAGAAATGGGTCGAGAACTCGACGCTGGTGCCCATCAAACGAGTCTACAACTCGTTCAATTTCTTCACCACGGAGCTTCGCGACTTCCAATGGTTCAGCGAACGTTCCACCGCGGTGCGGGGGCGATAGCCGGAAGAGGCTCGATTAGGCCGCCGCGCTGGGGCTACCCAGTCCAGTCAGGCTGCTTATGCTCGCGCGAGCCTGAAGTGCGGAATGGCTCCCCTATGCCCCGGCTCCAACGTTTGTGCTTTCCCTGGGCAACGGCCTGAAGACGGTTCACTTCAAACTGCGCAACCCCGCGGGCGAATCGACTCCGATGTCCGACCAGATCCAGCTTGAGGCGGCGGCCACCGTCATCCCAACGGCTGGATTCGACCGCGAAAGTCCGGGTCATGTTCCCGTGAGAACCGCGCCCGGGTTGGTTCTCCCCCTAATCGAACGCGTGGCCGGCGCAGCAGAGGACGTTGCGGACCTTGTGGCGGACGAGTTCCTTGACCTTGTGGCGGGCGGGGCCTAGGTACTTGCGGGGATCGAACTCCTTGGGGTTCTCGAACAAGACCTTGCGGATGGCGGCGGTCATGGCGAGGCGGAGGTCGGTATCGATATTGACCTTGGTGCAGCCGGTGCGCCGGGCGACCTCGATGTCCGCCTCGGGGACGCCGGCGGTGTCCTCACCGAGTTTGCCCCCGTGCTGATTGATCTCGGCGGTGAGATCCTTGGGAACGCTCGAGGCGCCATGCAGGACGAGCGGATAATCGCCCAGGCCGGCGTTCATGAGCGCGGCCTTGATGGCCTTGAGCCGGTCGAGGTCGAGGTGTTGTTTGCCCTTGAATTTGTAGGCGCCATGGGAATTGCCAATGGCGACGGCGAGGGAATCAACACCGGTGGCCTTGACGAACTGCACGGCCTCCTCGGGGTGGGTGTAGGCACCCCCTTTCGAGTAGGCGCCACCCTCCTCGCCTTCGTCGAACTGAGCCCCCACGAGCTGCCCGAGCTCGCCTTCAACGACGCAGTTATGTTTGTGGGCGTAGTCGACAACTTTTTTGCACAGTTCGACGTTTTTTTCGAAGGGGAGGTGACTGCCGTCGATCATGACGCTGGTGAAGCCTTCGTCGATGCATTCCTTGCAGAGCTCGAAGGTATCGCCATGATCGAGGTGTACGGCGATGGGGATATTGGAAAGGCTGACGCCGGCTTCGATGAGTTTCTTGAGGTAGACCGGGTTGGCGTACTGTCGGGCTCCTTTGGAGATCTGGAGCATCACGGGAGCTTTCTCCTCTTCGCAGGCCTCGATGATGGCCTGAAGCAACTCCATATTATTGACGTTGAAGGCCCCCAGGGCGTACTTGCCGCGGAGGGCCTTGGCAAAGAGATCTCGAGTGTGGGTTAGTGGCATAAAGTCAGGTCAGTTGGAGCGTCGACTGCGAACCGCTCAGTGGGCGATCCTAAGATCGACCGGGTGAAATGGAAGGAAAATAGACTAATCCTCGGCGCCCTCGGAAAGCTTGCGATAGAGGGTGGCCAGGCTGATGCCGAGCAGCCCAGCAGCTTTCTCCTTGTCGCCGCCGGTGTAAGCCAGCGCGCGGTTCAGATAGGCAGTCTCCTGGTCCCGTAAGAAGTTCTTGAGCGGGCCCAGGGGCGTGGCCAGCACGCCGGCGGTCGCCGGCGTGGGTTCCCCGGCAGGCGAAGGCGCGGCGGAAAGGACGTGGGCGGTTCTGGCGCTGGCGATTTCGAAAACT
Organism: Verrucomicrobiota bacterium; assembly: GCA_023383055.1. Taxonomy (GTDB): domain Bacteria; phylum Verrucomicrobiota; class Verrucomicrobiia; order Limisphaerales; family JAHDYP01; genus JAHDYP01. The sequence continues at coordinate 24,720 of JAHDYP010000090.1, forward strand.
GTATCCGACGATTCACCTGAAACATAGGAGGCAAACCGCGGCGGCAGGTCCCCGAGGCGGAGCAGATGCGTTTCGGATAACGCACAGGCCCGCTCGATCACGTTCTCCAGCTCGCGGACATTGCCGGGCCAATCGTGGGCGGAGAGGGCTTCAATGACCTGGCGCGTGATCTCGAAGGAGCGCCCCAGCCGCGAATGGATCTTGTCCCGCAGAAAATGGGAGACCAGCAACGGCACATCGTCGCGGCGGTCGCGAAGCGGGGGAAGCTGGATCGGGATCACGTTGAGCCGGTAATAGAGGTCCTCGCGAAATGTCCCTTCCTGGATTCTCTGCTCGAGCGGTTCGTTGGTGGCCGCGACCACCCGCACATTAACGTAGACGGGGACGTTGTCACCGACACGCCGGACCTCGCGCTCCTGGAGGACCCGCAGGATGCGGCTTTGGAGCATAGGCGACATGGACCCGATTTCATCGAGGAAAATCGTGCCGCCATCGGCCTCCTGGAAGAGGCCTTTCTTATCGTTGATGGCCCCGGTGAACGCGCCGCGACGGTGGCCGAAGAGCTCGGATTCGAGGAGGTTCTCGGGCAGGGCGCTGCAGTTGATGGGCACAAAGGGCGCGAACTGGCGTCGGCTGTTGTAATGCAGCGCTTTGGCGACGAGCTCCTTTCCGGTGCCGCTTTCGCCGAGGATGAGCACCGTGCTCTCGGTATCGGCGACGCGTTCGATCATTTTGAAGACCTCCATCATGCAGGCGGAGGCGCCGATCAACTGGTCAAACTGGTAGCGTTTCCGGAGCTGTTTCCGCAGGTATACGTTCTCCGAAACCGCGTCGTTGTAAGAGAGCGCGCGCTCGATGCGGAGCTTGAGGACATCGAGTTTGACCGGTTTCTCGAGAAAATCGTAAGCGCCTTTCTTGGTCGCGTCGACGGCGGTCTCCACGGTGGGGAAACCGGTAATGACGATCACCTGAGCCGGCGGCGTCAGGGCGCGGGCTTTCTGGAGGATATCGAGCCCGAGGGGCTTGTTACGGTCGAGATAAAGGTCGGTGACCACGAGATCGGGGGCCAGGGATTCCATGGCCTCGAGGGCGGCGTTCGCATTGGTGAAAGGGAAGACCTGGTGTCCCTCCGCCCGCAACAGCTCCGCCACGATCTGAACCATGGTAGGTTCATCATCAGCCACGAGGACCTTTGCCATGGGCGCAGGCTACGGCGAAGCTCGAGCGGCACGCAAGTCCGATTCTGACTCGAGCCCCGATTCGTCAGGATCAGCGTCCCGACGGACTGATGATCTGGCTCATCTTGAAGATCGGCAGGAACATACAGATGACAATGCCGCCGATCACGATGCCGAGGAAGACGATCAACAACGGCTCGATGAGCGAGGTCAACCCGGAGAGGGTGGTTTCGATTTCTTCGTCGAGGAAGTCGGCCACCCGCTCCAGCATGGCGTCCAGCTTGCCGGTTTGCTCGCCGGCGGTCATCATGCGCACGATCATCGAGGGGAAGATGGCGTGTTTGCCGAGGGCATTCGAGATGCCCTCGCCCCGCTCGATGTCGCCAGCCGCGGTGCGAATGGCTTTCTCCATCACAACGTTGCCGCTGGTGTTGGCCACTATGTTAAGCACCTCGAGGATGGGAACACCGCTGCGGACCAGGGAGGCCAGGGTGCGGGCGAATCGCGCGAGACAGATCTTGTGGGCGATGGACCCGAAGATGGGCATGCGGATGCGCAGCCGATCCCAGAACTCGCGGCCGGGCTTGGTCTTGATGTAAGCGAACCAGCCGTAGACGCCCAAGGCCAGGGCGGGTGCAATGAAGAGGAGGTTGTGCCGGAGCAAATTGCTGAGGCTGATCATGAACTGGGTCGGGCCGGGCAGTTCAGCGCCGAATCCCTGGTAGATCTCGCCGAAAACGGGAACGACTCGCACCAGGAGGAACGTGGTGATGGCGATGGCGATGATGGTCACGGCCGTGGGATACATCATGGCGGACTTGACCTTCTTGCGGAGCCGGGCGGTGTTTTCCAGGTAGGTGGCCAGGCGCGCCAGGACCTCGGCGAGGAGCCCTCCCTTTTCGCCGGCATCGACCATACTGACATAGAGCCGGGTGAAAACTTTGGGATGCTTGGTGAGCGCCGCCGAGAAACTGTCGCCCCCTTCCACACGGGTGCAAACGTCGTGGATGACGTCCCGCATGATCTTGTTGGTGGTTTGATCCGCCAAACCCTGCAAGCACTGAACCATGGCCAGACCCGCGTCGATCATGGTGGCCAACTGGCGCGTGAACACAACCAGATCGGCCAGTGCCACCCGACCGCCGGCCGTGCGGCCTCGCCGACCGATTTTCTCCTGGATGGAGACCACGAGCAGGTTCCGGTTCAACAGATTGGCGATGGCGGCCTGCTCCGAGGCAGCGTCAATGCTGCTGCGTATTTCCCGACCGCCGGCCGCTTCGCGCGCTATGTAAAGATATGAAGGCATAGAACTCTTGGTGTGGGTTACCTGTGGGTTCGAAGTGCGTCGCGTCTCATACGGCGAGTGTGGCATCGGCCACTCGGCATTGCCCCAAAACAAGACTCCGTTACGCGGTTCCGCCGGCCGCGCCTGGGATATCGGCTTG
>JAHDYP010000091.1:0-837 GCA_023383055.1 Verrucomicrobiota bacterium
AATGAGAAGGTCAGGGGTTCGACTCCCCTCGGCTCCACCATTTTGAAAGCGTTTGCATGGCTGTGAAAGCCTTACGCCCAGGAGGTTAAGTCCGCTCCCTGCTCCGCCGCCGGTTTTGTGCGACGCCGTGCAATTCCGGGCAATCGTAGGAACGGTTTCCAAACATTTGCCAAACTTTTCGGCCCCGAAGGGACGGTTGAGGACCGTTCAGAGAGAGCTCATTCGAACAGTTGCTGCAGTCCGCCGCGCACCGTCCTGATCCCTCAGCCCGGAACGTCCAACCGCTTGTGAAGCCTGCCTCCTTGATCCTGCTTGGATTGGCCTCGCTGGTGGTTGCGATTCCGTTGGCGGGACAGGTGTCGTGTCATGGCACCCATTCTGACTGAAGGGGCCCGAATTCAGAACTCCACGCCGAGGCCCAAGGTAAGTCGGAAATCGCTGCGCTGGGGCAGAAACCCGTCCGATCCGATTTGCGGGTTCTGGAGGTAATCCCAGACAAAGGAAACGTCCAGGTCGAGATGCCGCTTGATCTCGAACTCCAGCGTGGAAACCGCGTGATGGGAGTACAAGCCGGCGTCCTCACGTGTCAGGGTAATGCCGATGGACTCGATGAATTTCAGCCGGCGTGTGACATCGGTTTTGAAATAAGTTTGCAGCACTCCCGCCGGAGTTGAAGCGCTGTCGGACTCGCCGGATTCCACGCTCTCGTACTTGGTGTACTGGAAGCCGGGACCGCCGAACACCTTCCATTCAAGTCCGTCTTGGTCGAAGATGTTATAGCCCGCCCCGACTGCGACGGTTCCCTGGTGAGCGATATTGGCCAATTCGTCCTGGTAA
>JAHDYP010000091.1:847-27255 GCA_023383055.1 Verrucomicrobiota bacterium
CCACGTAGGCTGGGCGTAGGAACCACCGGCGATTGAGCAGAGCGTCGAAGCTGCCGGTAATGCGTTGGTTGTTCGCGTTTTGGACGCCGTTGACCTCGCCGTAGTTGCCCAAGTAGTCTAATTGGCCGAGGGTAGAGGGTGTCCGGCGGGCCAACTCGGAGCTCGTGCTCAGGGTCACCTGCCTGGTGTTGCCCGACTGCAAACTCAGCCCGACGCTGAGGTCGCCAGACCAGAAGTCGAATTCTCGCTTTCCTCCCGGCGTGATGCCGGTGAGTTGCTCGCGCGGCAGGCTCACCTGCTCGGGACCAATGACCTGCACGACATCGTTGCTGACGACAACCCGACCGTACCAACGAAGCGTTCGCCACTCGTCCCCAAGAGCACGTCGGACCGTCCCGTCCACTGCGCGCTCCAGAAGGCCAACGCCAGGGCGAGGAGGGTGCTCAGCCTCTGGTTTCGCTTCATCTTTGGGCCAGTGATTGCGTGCGATAGGGGGTGGGAAGGCGGCGTCCATGCGTCGGAGCGTAGCGGTGGTTTCTTCATCGGTTACTGGGTCGGAATGGTGAGGACCGGCAGTCCTTGCTTATCGCCGCTGTCTGTCAGGGTGAAGAGCATCATCATGAAGGCGAAAGCGCGCTTGGACCGGAGGTCATCATCCTCGATCCAGAACCAGTGGTCCCGGTACTGGACCACCACGTAAGCATCGGCGGGCTTCTGTTTCGAACTGAGAATCCGGGCCAGGCGCACGGGATGACCGCCTTGCTGTTCCGCGTCCACTACACCCGGCGCAGCCCGTCCCTGGGCCACGTCCTCGGCGGGAACTTCCACTTGCGCCGCCATAATGCCAAGGATATGCATGAGCGAGCGCGGCTTCAGGGCCAGTTCGCGATCGTTAGCCGCCAGCGAACCCGCGACGAGTTTGAACTCGGTGGCGTCGGGCGAAAGGCCAAGCAACTCCCGCAGTTCGCGAGTATCGGCCAGCGTCTGCTCGGGAATGTTCTTGCTGTGAATGGCCACCACCGTGGTTTGGCGCCGTTGCCCATCGATCTCGGCGCGCAGGCCCACCGCGCCAGCGGCTTGGATCCGCCCCAGGAGTTCCAGTGCCCGGATAAAGCGTGGATCGGCCTGCGAGAAGCCGGTGGCGGACGCCTCCTGGTTTCTCAGACCATTGAGACGGGAAAGCGTTGCGAACAGGATGGCCTCGGCCGGCCAGCCGGACTCGATGGTCGAAAACACGGCTTCGGGGGACAGCGGTGTGATGAGTGCTTTGACGAACTTGTCACCCGTGAGCGGGATATAAGTGATCGTAGGCCGGTCGGTGAATCGGGTTGCGGTGCCGAGGGCGAGGCTGTTTCCCTGAATGGCTCCCGAGGAGGAGAGTTGCCCGCCGAGGTTTCCGGACGTCTCCAAGGAATACCCGGCTACGATCTGGCCTACATCCACAAAGATGGGGGGGTCGAGATAGCGCAGTTTGACAATGTTGAGCAGCGTCTGGCGCTTCCAGGATTCGGAGATGGAGCCGCTGTAATCGTAGCGGTCGCGAGGAATGGTCCCCGGACCGACGGAACGGCAACCGGAGCCAGCCACCAATAACAAGCCAATCAGGACCGGGGCCACTCGGTTCATGGGAACAAGGCAGGTGTTCATAGTCAGTTGATTCTCTGGAGATTCAGATTCCCTGTGGATGCGGAACTCTCAAGAGGCGCGAGGTGTCAAAGCCGAGTTGACTGGCCCGGGCGACCAGCGCCTCATAGCACGCTTCGGGAATCATGGGAGTGCGGGCGAGCAGCCAGAGATACTTACGGTTCGGGGTGCCGACGATGGCTTCCTCATAATCCTCGTCCAGGTGAAGGATCCAATAGTTGCCATCCTTGGGCACCGGGATCAGCGGTCCAAACCACGTTTTGAAGCGCACGGTGAGCTTCGTGTTTTCCGGAGGGTTCAGCACCTTTGCATAGCCGCGTATCTCACGCTGCGAGCCATCGGGACGAACCGCAATGTTATGCACCGAGATCGTGCCGTCGGGGTTGGCACCGTACTCCGCGATGGCCGCTTCATTCGCCTTTTGAAAGGGCATCGGCAGCCGCGCGATTTCATACCAACGGCCGGTATAGCGGCTGAGATCCACCGCCTCCGCGGTGACGGGAGCGTCCACGCGACCGCTGGTGGTGGAACAGGACACCAGGCCCAGTCCAAGCAAGACCAGGGCAAGAGGGCGTAGCATGGCGAGGCGGGGAGTCATGCGGCTAACGTCAGACTGCCCGTCGTGGCGGCCACGACATCGAGAGGCCGGCCAGCGGCGTCGACGAAGGCGAGCGCGTACTGAGAGCCGGAGCCGACCATCCTGGCTTCCATCGCCGGGGTGACACCCGTCGCGTAGAAATAATACTGGGAAGACGAGTCGAGCAGCTTGATGCCGTTTCGTTCGAGGCTGTAACCGCCGAGAAACGCGGTCCGCCACGCACTGCCTTCGTTGCCGGTCTGGTCGGGGAACGTGCGCCAGGCCAGGAACATTTCGTAGGCCTGGGCGCGCGCGACAAAGTAACCGTCGGGCACCTCGCCTTCATAGCGCGGCGGGAGAATCAGGTATTTGCCGCCTTTGCCCTTGTCGGGACCGGTCAAGCCGACGTCCACCACCCACCGGTACCAATGGTCATTATTAATAATAGCGCCGAGGACGCCCGGCGGCACTTCGGCCACGATGGGGCCGTCGTGGAGGTTCAGCCAAATCCACGTGTAAGGCGTGGTGGCGTTCGCGGTGAGGAAAATCGAACGGGCATTCATGTTGGCTTCAAACGTCGGGATCGTGACGTTCGCCGGGCCAACAGTCAGCAACCCCTCGCGCAGCCCGGCCATGTTCACCGGCGCCAACGCCAGCAGGTATGCCTGCACCGCCCGCTGGAAATCCAGGTTGTCGTAAATCTTCGCCACGGTGGGATGGTCCGGAAACCCGTCGAAGAATTTTAGGGTGCCCAGGCGCGTCTCGACCGTATCCGGCATGGCGATGCCCGGCGGGATCGGCGTGGTCAGCTTGAATTGCTCCGCCGCCTGCGGGGACACCGCAGAGCCGATCAAGAGAAGGATGGCAATGGTGGAAGCCAGCGCTGCGTGATGCAGTGCTCCTCTTTGCTTTTTCATGATCTATTTAGGTTGGTCTTGGGTCGGGACTCGACCGTGAATGCGCGGGCCGGTTCGGACCGGGGGAATTGCCGGACCAGCCCGCGTGGTTCACGAACGAATCATTTCACCTCGACGGTCACTTTCGGGATGCGACCGGTGAAACGTGACTTGGCTTCGGCGCCGATCGCTTCGACCACTGGCGTGCCGAGATCAATGCCGACGTCCGCCGTTTCGTCGGCGGAGAAGAGGCCGCCCTGGGTGTGCTCGATGCGGCCTTCGGCCACCTTCGCATCATTGACGAACAACGTGCCTTTGCCCCCCTTGCCGGGTCCGCCGCCGTCGTAGGCGAACTCAAAGCGAACGGTGTGTTTGCCGGGCGCGAGCGGTTTGGTATCCGCAATCGTGGTGCGGTGCAGGCCGAGGAAGTTGTAATCGTAAGCGGGAACCCCATCTTTGGCATAGAGCGCCCAACCACCGAACCGACCGGCTTGGGCGAGGATCGTGCCGTGCGCGCCCGTTTCGGGCACTTCGATCTCGGCGGTGATGGTCTTGGACCGGTTCTTCACGTTGATGAAAGCGCTTTCCATCATGCCGGACATGCCTTCGGCGACGGTGATCGAGGTGCGTTTTCCCATGAGATCAGGCCGGCCGACGAGGTCGCCGTCGAACCGCTCGAACACCCGGTCATCGATGGGCAGCACATTATACTTTGCCGCTTCTTTGAGGAAAACAGCCTGCAGTTCCTTGAGCTTGGCCGGATTCTTCGCGGTGAGGTCGTTGACGAGGCTGAAGTCGGCGCGGGTGTCGTAGAGTTCCCAGATGTCGACCTCCAACGCGCGCCGCGGCTGGCTTTCCCATGGGGCGCGGTGAACTGTTCGGGCAAACCAGCCGTCGTGGTAGATCGCGCGGTTGCCGGCGATCTCGAAGTATTGCGTGGTGTGCCGTTCCCGGGCCTGGGCGTTGTCAAACGTATAGACCAGGCTCGTGCCTTCCATCGGGATCTGCGGCGTGCCGTTCACAATCTTGGGTTCCGGCAGTGCGGCCGCTTCCAGGACGGTGGGCGCGATGTCAATCACGTGGCTGAAATGGGGGCGGATTTCGTTCTTCGCCTTGATGCCCTTGGGCCAGTGGGCGACCATGCCGACGCGGGTGCCGCCGAAATCGGACGCGACCTGCTTGGTCCATTGGAACGGCGTGTCGAACGCCACGGCCCAACCGGCGGCCATGTGCGGATAGGTTTCGGGGCCGCCCCATTTGTCCACCAGCTTGACCATATCCTCGACCTTCTCGGTCACGCCGTTGAAGTAAGTCATTTCGTTGAACATGCCGCTCATGCCGCCCTCGGAACTGGTCCCGTTATCGCCGGCAATGTAGAACACCAGCGTGTTGTCGAGTTGGCCAATCTCGTCAATCGCCTCGACCACCCGTCCGATCTCGTGGTCGGTATGTTCCACGAAAGCGGCAAACACTTCGGCCTGCCGGGTAAAGAGATGTTTCTCGTCGGCCGAGAGTGTGTCCCAATCTTTGATGGCTTCCGGCTTGGGCGCGAGTTTGGTTCCGGCCGGCACGACGCCCATCTTGATCTGCCGGGCGAGAGTTTCTTCGCGCAGTTTGTCCCAACCGCTGTCGAACTTGCCCTTCCACTTGGAGATCCACTCCGGCGACACATGGTGCGGGGCATGCACCGCACCGGGCGCGTAGTAGATGAAGAGCGGTTTGTCGGGGGTCATGGCCTTTTGAAACTTCAACCACGCCACAGCCTGGTTCGCCATGTCCGTATTCAGGATGTAGTTCGGGTCGTTGGGAATCTCGACCTGGGCGACCCCGTCATGCAGGTAGGGCGCCCACTGGTTGGCTTCGCCGCCGATGAAACCATAAAACTTGTCGAACCCCTGCCGGGTGGGCCAGCGGTCGAACGGACCCGACACGCTGGTTTCCCAAACGGCGGTCTCATGCCACTTCCCGAACGCGGCGGTGCTGTAGCCGTTGTGACGGAGGATTTCCGCCAGGGGAGCCACCCGATTCGGCACTTCGCCGGTGGCACCGGGGAGTCCGGTGGCCATCTCGGTGATGAAGCCCATGTTGCCGGTGTGATGGTTGCGCCCGGATTTGAGCGCGACCCGCGTCGGCGAACAGAGCGCCGTGGTGTGGAAGCTGGTGTAGCGCAATCCACCCCTGGCCAAACGGTCGAGGGTGGGCGTCTTGAGCGGACCGCCGAAACTTTCCGTTGCCCCAAAGCCGAGGTCGTCAATTAAGATGACGACCACGTTGGGCGCGCCCTGGGGAGCGTTCACTACCTGCCGGGGCGGGATGGCTTTCACGTCCTTTGCGTAAAGTTCCTTGAGTGCCGGCGGTTTGGGGAACTGGATCGGCAGCACGGTCCGGTCAAGGCCGTCCGCCGCTTGGGTTGCCAGCGCACCCAGCGTGAGGCTCAGGGCGGTGAGGAGGATTCTGGTCTTCATGGTTGGTTGCATTCTGTTGGTGCTCTGTCTCTGGCGCAGTTCGGTGGCCTCAACGACGGACAAATGGGTTAGTGGGATGTGGCGAGTGGGAAAAGCTGAAATGCCGAAAGTTGAAACTGCAGGCGAAACGCTGGGGGAGGCCAAGGAGAACCTGCTGGATGCGCTCAAGCTGGTCCTGGAGTGCCAGCGCGATATCAAGGAAGGAACGGTACGTGGCATTTGCAGGCAACTTGAGATCCCACAACCCTGAGACTGCGGCATCACTCTGCCCCGTTCGCATGACTTGCTCCTGTTGACGAGCGCTCTTCATTTCGGAAAGAGGAAGGAGAGTTGGAAGCGCAGGCCCCACTCCGGCGCACCACTTGGGCCATCGGCATAATAGCGTCCCCCGAGCTGCAGGGCGACCGGCGGTTTGCCCACTTTCAACAACTGCTGCACGAACGCGTTGACAGGAACGGTCCATTGCTCGCGCTCCCAGTCATACGAGGACTCCGTGTTCAGCCCGAAACTGGTGAAGGTTTTGGTGGTGTAAGACACGAAGGGCTGGAGGAACGTCCGGTTGACGTCCGACCGGGCACTCTCCCCGGCAAACGACCAGATGTGGTTGACCAAAGCGCCATAGGTCCAGTGCCCTTCCTGTTTCAAGACCACTGCGGTCGGGCCGGCGCCCCATTTCTCCTCCCCCAACAGATCGTCCGTGGCGGTGGGAAGCTGCAACACCGGACCGGCACCCCAGTCGAAGTTGTTTTGCAGTGGGACGCTGATGAGACTGGCAATTGGATTCAGAGTCGCCTTCGCCAAGGCGGCGGCCTTGGCGGCTTGGTCCTCCGTTGCCGCGTCCTGCCCGAGGAGACCGGTGGCGCATGCCAGCGCGCTAACGAGCACGAGGGCGGTGAGGTGTGTCTTGCGTGCCGTTATCATGTTTCGGTTTCTGTGCCGCGCAGCGCGCTGGATGGACCGGTCATTCTTTGAGGCGCTTCTGTCCTTCGACGATCTTGTGCCAGCCGTAAGTGAGCGAGAGGCGAAAGCCGTCCATTTGGAGATCGCCGGGATCACTGTCGTTAACGGTTGCCATATAGCCGGCGGTGAAGGAGAGGTTGTCGTTGATCTGGTAGCCGAGGGTGAGCCCCACGCCCAAATTGTTTAGCGCATCGCCGCCGACTCCATTCACGGTCGACTTGCCGCCGGCCACATAGGTCGAGTCGAGCGACCCCCAAAAATGTTCCGTGAAATCGCGGGTCAAATGCGCTTCCAGCTGGAACATGGGATCCGTGCTCAAGGTCTGGCCCACGTAATCGTCGTTATCCGTGAAAAACCAGACCGAGGGAAGTGCCTCGAGGGTGGTGCGCCGGCCGGGCACCCAGGAGCCGATTTGCCAGACGACCGGTGTTCCCAGTCGGCCATACCAACGGTTCTGGCCGAGGTTCAGCGCCTGGTCGCTGTCGTACTCGCCGATCGGGAAAGCGAGGTCCACAATCACATCGAGCGAAAGTTTCGGCTCGTAGCGCAACAGATCGGGAATATTCCGGATCGCTTTTGGGCCGATGAGATTGATGCCCGCCTCGATCATCGGGTCGCCAAACCCGTTGGCGGCCTGGTCGTAGGTTAATGCAGCGACCGACGTTTCCCCGGAAATCCGGCCCATCGGCTGGAGAACCGCGAGCGTGAGCGTCCGGTCGAACAGGGGCATCATTCTCGCGTATCCAACGATGGCGACGTTCGCATCCACGGAACTGTCGGGCGAGACGACGTGAGCCGGGTCGACGGGATTGGCATTGCCGCTCAACGATTGATAAATCACCGGCACGGCATTGGCCCCGGAGAGGCTTTTCCAGTAGAAGCGCGGCGGCACCTGCGCGAGCGCGAGCATCGGGCAGAAGATCGTCAGGGCGAGAGTTGCCGCAGCAAGGCGGCGTGAACGCGGCGCGAAGTTCCCACGCTCGCCGGGCCGTTTGGTTGCATCGTTCATAAAATTGGCGGTTCGTTGATTTGAGTTCTTGAATACGGGTGCAATCACGGCTTGGGTTCGGCCAGCATGTTCGTGGGCGGGATGAACTGCCGTTTGTAGATGAGCGGCGGGAATCCTGCCTCCACCGGGTATCGGTCCGGCAGTTTTTTCTCCATGCCCTCCCACAGGACGCGGCTGGGCAGAATCACATTATTGGCTCGAACATAATCGTCCCAGAGCGTGAGCAGGGCCTTGACCTTCTCGGGATGCGCGGCGGCCAGCTCATGGCGTTCCGCCACGTCCTCGGCCAGGTTGAACAACTCCCACTCTTCCGTGCCGTAGGGTTTGTACTGCCAGCGCAACTTCCAATCGCCCTGCCGGACCGCGCGGTTGCCGAACATCTCCCACGCCAGGTAATCCTGATCTGAGCGCGGAGACTCCTTCTCTCCCGCGAGGACTTCCACCCACGACTTGCCAATTAGCGGTGGCAACTCCTGACCGTTGAGAGTCTCCGGATACCGGGCCCCGGCAACCTCCAGCAGCGTCGGCATGATGTCCGCCACGTGGAGCACGCCGCGGTTGATGCTCCCCTTGGGCCGCTTGACAATCGGGCCGCTGACGATCAGCGCGTTGCGGATGCCGCCCTCGGCCATGTTGCCTTTGTACTGGCTGAACGGGGTCATGGAGACCTGCGCCCACATCGGACCATAGCCGACGTACGAATGCGGATCGCCCCAGGCGTTCGGATGGGTTTGGGACCATTGGATCGCGGCAAACAGAAAATCGCGCGTGCCAGGCGTGCCCGCAATCATTTTGAAGAGATCCGCTCCTTCCGCGCCGTTGTCGCCGAACACGATGAAGATCGTGTTTTCGTATTCGCCGATCGCTTTCAAATAATCCAGCAGCCGCCCCACATGAAAGTCCATGTTCTCGACCATGCCGGCGTAAAGCTCCATCTTCTTGCCGAGGAGCGCGCGCGGCGCGGGTGCCAGCAGGTTGGGATCAGGCACGAACCACATGCGCTCGGCCAATTCCGTGCCCGGCGGGGTGATGCCCAGCTCGACCTGGCGCTTGAGCCGTTCCTGGCGCACGGCGTCCCATCCCTTGTCGTAGGCGCCAACGTGCCGGTTGCGCCAGTCGCGAGGCAGATGATACGGGTCGTGGGGCGCCTGGTGCGAAACGTAGGCGAAGAACGGTTTGCCATCGCCGCGGTTGGCCTCGATGTAACCGATGATTTTGTCGGTGTAGGTCTTCGTGGCGTAATAGTTCTTCGGCAGCTTTTTCAGGTAACGACCATCCTCGGTGAAGGTGGAAACCGGCGTGGTGGCCGTGAAATTCAGCATGTCCCAATAACTGCCCGCGCCGTCGAGCAGCGCGAAGTCGCGTTCGAATCCACGCGCGGCCGGGATTTGGTTGGGTGCCTTGCCCATGTGCCATTTTCCGGCCATGTAGGTGTGGTAGCCGGCATTCTTGAGCAGTTGCGGCAGAGTGGTGACGCGGTCGTTGAGATAGCCTTCGTAGCCCGGTTGGTTCACCTGGTTCGGGGCGGTCCATTCGTCCATGTTGCCCAGTCCGTTGCGGTGGGTGTCCACGCCGCTGAGCAGCATGGAGCGCGTGGGCGAACAACTGGCGTGCGTGTAGAACTGGGTGCAGCGCACGCCGGCCCTGGCGAGTGAATCCAGGTTGGGCGTATTTATTTCGCCCCCGAACGAGCCCAGGTCTGAAAAACCCAGGTCATCTCCGAGGATGATCACGATGTTGGGTCGTTTGCCGTTGGCGGCGGTCGAGGGACTGGCGGCCTGCGAGGCCGCAATCGTTGCCACGAGCGCGCCGGCCCACGCGGCCCTGAGGAGGTGTTTTTTGTCAGTGATGTTCATGCTCAAATCTCCGCCTGAAGTGTCGAGAGGGTTGGGGGCTGTTGGTGATATTTTTGCAATGGCTCGCGCAGTGGCCAGCGGCTGGGCAGCAGATTGCCTGTCGGTTCGGCGAACCGACAGCGCAAAGTTCCGAGTCGCTCGAAGGTGCTTTGAAGCCCGGCGAAAGAGATCGCACAGTCCCGCACGACGAGGCCAAAGCAAGGGCTCGACGAGTCGGCGGTAATGAAGCGGATCAGTTTCATGGCGGTGCGCCTTTGTTGTTCCTGGAGCGGTGTCAGAACTCGGCTGCGATTCCCTTCGCCTTCGCCACCTAAGATGGCGTCGAAGGTGGCTGCCGTGTCCCAATTCAGAATTTCCAGGTCATGAAAAGTGAAGCGATAGAAAACCAGGCGCTGTCATAGGAACCCGACACGCGTCCCCGCAGGCTCAGATCATCCCCCTGGTCCACCGACATATCGCCCGCCCACATAAAGGTGTAAGCCGCGCCGAGGTTGATGGCTTGACTGACCTGGTATTGCGCGCCCAAACCGAAACGCCAGGTCTCGCCCATCGGAAGCGTCACGGTGCGGTCTTCGTCTTCCACGGCCGATGTGTCATACGCCACGCCACCGGAGAAGAGCCACTTGTCCGCGGCCCGATACTGCGCCCCGAGTGCGCCATGAAAAGTATCCTGATAGTTGAGGTCGAGGGTGGTGGTGCCGCCGGACTCAACGCCGGCCTGCACGTTTCCGAATTGACTCCAATCCTGCCAGCCGAAGTTCGCCAGGATCGCCCACTGGTCATTCAACGCATGGTAGGCACTCACCATCACCGATTGCGGCACGGTCACGCCGAGGTCGAGTTTCGACGGGTTCGCCAGGATGACGCTCAGCCCGGGGCCCAAGCCGGAAAAGGAGGGCGTGTCCTCGAAGTCCAGCTTCACCGGCGAGAGATAGGTGACGCCAAAGCGCGTCTGGTCGCTCGCCTGGATCAGCACGCCGACATTGGCGCCGAATCCCCAGGTGCTGTCGTTCAAGGTCATCTGGCCGTCCGGGCCGACGCCGTTGTTCACCGCGATCTCCGAGTCGAGGTAGCCGTACATGGCATTGAGGCCGGCGCCGAGGGAAAGCCAGTCCGTGACCTTGTAGCTAACTGAAGGCATCAGGCTCATGCCGAGGATGGCGCTTTTCTGAACGTAGTAACGGCCCACCCAGTTGTCGTCGTAGTCCTCGGCCAAACCGAAGTAAGACAAGCTCCCCAGTCCCACGGCCCACTTTTCTCCCAACGGCACCGTCACGAACAAACTGCCGCCGGGCAGCCAACCGATCGCGTTGCCGCCGTCATCCGTCCCCAGCCGGGCGGAGGTGTTGGCGTCCGGCGAAAACGACACGCTGCCGTACAACGCCTGCAGGCCGCCCTGGAATTGCGCGCCATCCAACCGGCTCATGCCAGCGGGATTCTTGAACAACGTCGAAGCATCGTCCGCGCGCGCGGCGTATCCGGCCGAGGCCAGTCCGACATCGGGCGTGGCGATTTCGTAGAGGATAATACCGCCGGCTTGGGCTGTGGGCGCCATCGATGCGAAGCCGGCAATCGCGCCGCCGGCTAAGACTCGTGGAACCAGGCGCTTCATGGGGTGGGTTCGTTTCGTAGGGTTCATTGTAGTGAGCGTCGGGTTGTGGTCGCGAGAGTTACTGATGAAACGCCAGGACAGATGACAGGGTTACCCTCACCCGCCCTCACCCCGTCCCTCTCCCATCGGATGGGAGAGGGACGGGGTGAGGGCGCGGTGTACTGTATCCCGCGGACCTCGCAGTAATGGCCTATCGGATGGAAAACACGGAGCATGATGGGATGCGGTGTTACATCCGGCGATAACCGGAGTACTGCACGTTGACGGTCAAATCTTTGGCCGGGGTGTTGAGCGTGATATCCGAGGCATAAGTGGCATTGTTGTCCAGCACATTGAATCGGACGTCCAGTGTTACCGGCTCCTTCTTGGAATCGAGATAGCTGGAGATCTTCGCTCCCAATGGGCGGTTGCTCGCGAGATCCACCTCCAGCGCCAGGCTGTCGCCAGGCTTGAGATAATCGGTAAAGGTGAGGCGAACGCGTTGACCGGACAACGGTTGGAGCGTGACTTTGCCGGCATCTTTCGCTTTCTGGATGAGGGTCGGCTGCGGCGGCATATACCCTTTTACCAAGGCCACCGCCCCTTTCATGGTGTCGGTGAGCTCCTCCTTTTTGTTCTCAACAATCAGGCCGCGAAGGCCGCGCTTCTTCTCTGCCGGGGGCGGCGTGGTGAGTGGCACCTTTTGCACCTTGCCGTCCGCGCCGTGGTAGCAGCGGTTCATCTGGCGTGATTTCTCATCGCCTTTGAGGCTGACGACGGTGGTTTCCACCCATTCGTATGGCTTCAGGAGGGCCTGGCTCGCCGCGAGCGAGGCCTTGAGCGCGACGACCCGTTCCTGCACCGTGGGTTGCTGTGCTAATGCCACGCTGCCAGGCAAGAGCAACAGGGACATTCCAATAGTCGCTGCGAGATAGTTTTTCATAGGTCGATATTTGATATGTGCGTGACGGCTGATGATGCTTTCCTGATTAGAGGTTGCGCGCGCATTCTCTCGTGGGTAACCGGATCATCTTGCCTTCCGGGAGCGTCCACCCGAACTACGGCTGCCCCCGGAGCTTTGCCAGGATTGGGCACTCTGGTGTTGTTGGTTGCCCCAGGAACGTGATTGCGCCTGCGATTCCACGCTACCCTTGGTTTGGCCCCCACCGCTGGCAGCCGTCGAGGTGCTCTGGGAGGTCGCTCGCGGCTGCGAAGTGGCACTGGCCTGGGGTTGTCGGCTCGCGCTGGAACTTGCCGCGGAAGTGGTCGAGGCTGACGGCGTCGCCGCGGCGGGTTGTGGCTTCGAAGTGCTCTCCCAACCACTGCCCGAGTTCTGCGACCAGCTGCCGTCCGAGTCCTTCTTATATACCGTGCCGTCTTTCCCGGCATAAACATCGCCCGACTGGCTTTTGCCCACCATCCCCTGGCCGGACTCGGTGTCCCAAGCCGCCATCCCGCTGCCTTCGGTGGTTCGCATCGCCCCCGCGCTGCCATAGTCACCCGAGGCGTAGCGGCCCGCCGCGCCCTGGCCGGTCGTCGGGTTGTCGGCGGCGCCACGTCCGGCCGAACCGTAGGCGGTGGTCACCTGACCGCCGGCTGCTCGAGCTCCGGTATAAGGGTTGTAAGCGGCGCCCTGCCTGGCACGCCCGTAGGGTGTGCTCACTGAGCGGCCTGCCGCCGAGGTTCCCGTGTAGGGATTATAAGCCGCTCCCCGGGCCGCGCTCCCGTAGGGCCCGTAGGCGTAGCTCGAACGCGCGTAAGTGCCGGTGGCCGGGTTGTAACTGGCGGTACGGCCGGCCCCGCCGTAGGGCCCGTAAGACAAGTGAGCCGAGGCGTAATAGCCGCCACCACCATGGTGATACACGGCGCCGCAACCGTAGGAATAGTGGCAAGGGGGCGGGTAATGATAGTGGTAGTGGTCATCATCCGCGATGGCCGCTCCGACGATCATGCCCATGCCGAACATCAACACGCCGGTGGCGGCCACATACTGGCCGCTATAGCCGGAGGTCTGGCTGTAAACCACTGTCGTGGGCGTCGTGCTTTGGACCACCACATACGTGACATTGTAGTTCGGATTGGACGGCGGAATGGTGTAAATAGCCGAAGGCACGGTCGTGCAGTAAGTCCAGGGCCCAGTCGGGACTGTCGCATAAAGCCAGGCACCGCCATAGCACCAGTAGTAACCCCCGTTCACCAGGAACACTTGGTTCGGCGTATTGACCGCGTACTGAACCGTGGTCCCGGAGATCACCACAAATTGCGGCGTGCCGCTGTAAATCACCGTCTCCGTCAGGGGTGCCACTTGGACCGTAGTCGTACTGGGAATCGAGGCCAGCAACACGGCGTCCCGCGCTTCGGGTGTTCCGGGTACCGATGCCTTCACGTACGCCGCCGGATCGTCTTCGGGAATCTGCGCAAAGTCCGGTGGCAGGTCCGTGCTGGCCGCCGTCCAGGGTCCATTGAGGCTGCCGCTGCGGAACCACCGCCCCGCCACGAGGAAATAGAGTTTGCCGTCGCCGGTGTGCAGGAAGAGCGTGCTGTCCGTGTTATTCACGCGCAGCAACCGGGTTCCCTTCACGGGCATATAGCTGGGCGGGCCGTCGGTCAGGATCATCTCGGCGGGCTCGGTGGTCACGAATACGTTGGGAGGGGCTTTTGACGGTTTGCCAGGCAAACGGCGTCGAGCTTCCGCCCAGTTTTCGGTGGCGGGCAGTGAGTAAATGGAGGGGGGCAGATTGGCGGCGGGAATCCACGGCCCCTTGAGCACATCCGCGGTCATCAACCAGCCTTCGCCATTGAGCAGGTAATACTGCCGGTTCGAGGCATCATAGAGCACATCCCAATTGGTGTTCAGCGCGAAGAGCAGGTCGGTGCGGTTAGTTTCCACCGGTTTGAACTGGGGTTCGCCCATGAACATCACCAGGATCGCCGGCGTGGTGCTGCTGAAGATCTGCGGCGGATCGAGGTTGACCTCCACCGGGGGCTGGACGGGTTGCGACGCCGGATCCAGATACGCGATCACTCGATCCAAAGAGAGCGTGGTTGCCTGACCGGAGGGATGGAGTTCTTCCACGGCCTGACGCAACTTTGTCAGTTCCGGCTCCGGGACGTTGGCAAATCGCAACTCGCGCTTGAGGGGCACGATGGCCACCACGCGGGCGTTATGATCCGTTACGGTCAGGGCATCGATTTCAGCCACGCCGAACCGCTCCTGTTTCGACACACCTTTCACCGCGATGGCGGAACGGAAGTGGATGTTGGTGTAACCGTGCCAGTAATCCACCTGGGGCTGGTAAATCGTAAGTTGTTTCTTCTCTTTCTTGAATACGCGCGGCCAGCCGGGATCGGCGGGCTGCGCCGCCGCATTGAAGCCACCGAAGGAAACCATTCCCAGGAACGCGCTCAGCGAAAGTCGGAGGATCACCTTTTCAATTGCCATACTTACGTTTCCCGGTTTGCTTTGGTGCTCGTTCATTCAGTGGTCGTTGGTCTGGCGCGAAAATAACTGCAAGCCGGGAGGCCGATCCACGGCCTCCCGGCGGAGCACAGTTATTCGTATTTGGCGAGTTCGGCGCTGACGCGGTCCAGTTCGGTTTCCACGTCTTTGAGGGAGTCCACCACATCCGTGCCGTGCAAGTTGGCCTGCTTGATCAGCTTCTTGGCGCTTGCGACGCTGCCACGGGTCAGTTCAGCGTCGAGCAGGGTCTTGACGTCGTTCAGGTCCGACATGAACGGGCGGAGTTGGTCCCGCGCGTCGAGCATGGCGCTCACGATTCTTCCATAGGACTTGGCGCGTTTGGCATAGCGTTTCATCGCCTGTTCGCGGATGTCCGGGTTCGCGATGGCTTTGATCTGCTCCTCCCAGGATTGGAAGAAGGCCTGCCCTTTCTCTTCCATGCTGAAGGCGCGTTCACGCGCCACCTTGGCCTGCTCCTCCATCTTGGCGAGTTCGACCGTGTACTTTTTGAATTGCGTGCGCAAATCCATGTTCTCCTTCTGGAGGCGGTTGAATTCCTCGAGGGTGAGCCCCACCTGGTTTCGAATCTTGGCAACTTCCGTTCGGACGGCGTCGATCTTGGCCTTGGTATCCTCGGCGCGGTCGGCGGAGTCGGCGGCGAATGTTTGGGGTATTGTGGCCAGGGCCAGCAGGGCCGCAATGGCACTTAGTCGATATGTTCTTTTCATGTTCTGTTCTATCCTTTTGTCTACGTTCTTTGTTGGCTGTTGTTCGGCGAGCGACCGCAGGTGTCACGACCACCAAAGGCGTTGGCTTCGGCTCCAGGCGGGGTTGGTGCGCACGGTATGTTCTTAGCACTCATCTCAGTCCGATTTGTTGAGGACCCTGGTGATCGCCTCAATCATCTGTTCCCCGGGATCCGTCTTGCGAAAGTAACCGGCGCACCCGGACGCCTCTGCCTCGGCGCGCACGCCGGGTTCATCGTGCGAGGTGATGAAGACGACCGGGGTGCGATCGTTGACTGCGGAGAGTCGCCGCCTCAGTTCGAGTCCGGAAATTCCCCCGAGCCGGATGTCCAGCACCAGGCAGTCAAATCTCGGGTGCTTGGTGTCCGCGAGCAGGGCCTCGGCGGATAGATAGGGGATCGGCTGAAAGTGGGCGGCCCGCAGTAACCGGCTCAACGAGCGACAAACACTCTCGTCATCATCAACCACTGCGACATAGATGTTTTGGCTGCTTTCCATGAAATCTGGCAGTCAGCATAGGGAGAGGCGCCTAACTGCATAGTGTCCCTTTAGGGACGGGCGACGGTAAATCGGCCTTCGTCGTAACCTTCCTCGTTGGCCTTTATCGCAACCCTAATCGTTCGCCTTCCTGCAGGTGCCGCATGCATATGCCGGATGCAAAGGCGGGGCGGGGTTCTCGATGAAGGCGACGACCAAGGCTGCGACCAAGGCCGGCACCGACCAGGATCCACTACGCCAATGGGATTCCGCTGGTCCGCAGTTTTCCTTCGTGCCAAAAACCCGCGTCCTGGACGAGGCGGGTCAATTGCGCCACTGACTGGACCTGCAGCTTGGTCATGATGCCGGTGCGATGGCGTTTCACGGACCGCTCGTCGATGCCCAGATCGGCGGCAATCTGCTTGTTCAACTGGCCGGTCAGGACGTGGGCGAGCACTTCGAGTTCGCGCGCCGTGAGTTCCGCGAAGGGCGCACGCAAGGCTTCCAGACGCGCCCGCTCGGCGCGCTCGCGAGCGTTTCGGGCCAGGGCGCGCCGCACCGCACCAAGCAATTCCTCCTTGGGCGCGTGTTTGGTCAGGAAATCCTCCGCCCCGAGGCGCATGGCTTGCACGGTGCTGGGGATGTCGCCATGCGCGGAGAGAAAGAGAATCGGGAGGGGGCTTTCGGCTTGTTGGAGGGCCCGCTGCAAAGCCATGCCGTCCATGCCGGGCATCATGAGATCGGTAATCACGCAACCATCCATGTCCGATCTCAAGTCGCCGAGGAATTCCGCTGCCGCGTTGTGCGTAACCACGCGAAATCCCGCAGCCCGCAGCAGCCGTGAAAGCGATCGCAGGAAGGAAACGTCGTCATCCACCAGGAAGACGGTCGGTGTGGAGGGATCAGTCATGGGGGTCGGTGATCGGTGGTCAGTCATCGGTGGTCGGCTGAGGTGAAATATTCAGCGGTGGATTCGCCAACCCAGTGCTGCGTCTCCATCTGTTCGGCGTCCGCGTCGGTCAGTTTGCTGACGAAGTGCTTTTCGTAACGGCGTTTGCCCCAGGCTTCGGCAATCTGGGCGCCGACCGACCGCGCCGAGCGGCGAATCTGATCGGTCAGGGAATACATTTCTTCTTTCGGAAAGGTCTTCGTCAGCTTGAACACCACCTGAGACACCTCTCGTGCTTTCTGATGCACCCGCAGGTCCTTGAAACTTCTGGCATAGTATGTCGTCATACCGATCACCGATTACCGATCACTGATCACCGATCACTGATCACCGATTACTGATCACCGATTACTGATCACCGATTACTGATCACCGATTACTGATCACGCCTCACGCCTCACCCAATCTCCTCAAAGCACGGCAATGTGAAGGAGAAGCAGGCGCCGCCCTCGGGGTGGTTTTCGGCCCAGATTTTCCCATGATGCGCTTCAATGATGGTTTTGGACACGGCCAAGCCCATGCCCATGCCTTCGGGTTTGGTTGAGTAGAACGGCTCAAACACCCGGGCAAGACTTTCAGCCGACACGCCCGGGCCGGAATCCAGGACACTTACCGTGACCATTGTGCTGTCGGTTTTCCTGGCCTGCACATTCAGCCGCCGCCGGTCGGGCGGCTGTTGACTCATCGCCGCGATGCCGTTCACGAACAAGTTGAGCAGCACCTGCTGCAATTGGACCCGATCGCCGGAGACCGACGGAAGATCGGGAGGAACATCCAGCGACAATTGGATATTGCAATGAGCCACGTTGAACCGGGTCAACGCCGCGACTTCACGCAACAGATCGTCCATGGACAATTGCGTTCGCTCCACGCTCCGCCGCTTGAGCAAAGTTCGCATACGGTCAATCACCCCGGTGGCACGCTGGTCGTCGTGTCGGATATCGCCCAGGATGGCGCGAATCTCCTCCAGATCGGGAGGCTGTTCTTCCATGAGCATTTCGGCGGCTTCGGCATTGCGCAGAATGGCGCCGAGTGGCTGGCCGAGTTCATGGGCCAACCCGGAAGCCAGTAGCCCCATCGTGGAAACCCGGCTGGCATGAGCCAATTCATCCCGCAAGTCCTGAGTCTCGTGAGCCAGGCGTTCGCGTTCGAGAGCGCGAGCAACCCTCTGGCGGGACCGGGCCCACGCCAGCGTGCCTCCCGAGCCCACCAGCAGCAGCCCCGTGCCGAGCCGGAACCACCACGTTTGCCAAAAGAACGGCAGGACCGAAAAGGCGAGGCTGGTGCCGGTCTCGTTCCACACGCCGTCGTTATTCGCCGCCCGCAGCCGGAAGAGGTATTCACCCGGTGGCAAAAGGTGCAATCGGATCAGGCGGCCATTCACGGCCTCTTTCCAGTCCGGACTGGTCCCGTCGAATCGGTACTGAAATCGCACCTTCTCCGGAGCGCTGAAGGAGAGGGCGGCGAATCCCAGCTCCAGCCCGTGAGATCCAGCCGGTAATCGCAGCGGTTCTTCAAACGGCGCGGTGAGCCGAACCTCGAAACGGTCGGAGGCGGATCGCATTTGATCTTCCTTTGCCCCGGATTTGGCCTCCGGGAGGTAATAGGTCAACTGCTCGATTTGGACCGGGGGCGGTTGTGAATTGAGGCGGAAACCGGCCGGGTTAATCCCGATCACGCCTTTCTGGGTGGCAAACCAAAGATTGCCGGCACGGTCGCGCGCGCTGCCGGGCTGCGCCGTGGAGCACTCGGGGCTGGGAAGGCCGTCGTGCTGATCCAGCAACTGAACTTCCAGCCGTGGGATACCGCGGTCGGCCACGGCGTGAAGCTGTTTCAGGCTGGCGCGGATGATACCGCGGTTGGACGGCATCCAGAAATAACCTCGTTCATCCTCGAGCAGACCACGCACTTCTCCCTGAGGCAGCCCGTGCTGCAGGCCAATCCGATCCACATTTCCATTCTGCCAGCGGATCAGCCCGTCAGCGCGAGTCCCCATCCACATCGCGCCGTTTGCGTCGGCTCTGAAGCAAAGCACGCCTCGCAAGGGTTGGCCATCGGCGCTGCGCACTGTGCTGAACTGGCCTTGCTCCTGACGATAGACGAGTCCTGATCCAGCCACCCACAGAGCGCCAGACAGATCTTCGCCGAAGCCAACAATCGTGCCTTGCGGCAGACCTGTCTCCGGCCCAAGTGAGTGAAACTGGCTGCCATCGTAAACCACAGCTCCCGTCCGGGTGGCAATCCAAACCTGGCCTTGGGAATCCTGAAACAAGGCGCGGACGTTGGCCCCGGCGGCAACTGGGAGCGTAACCGCTGCAAAGCCACCCTGATCCTGGCGCCACCAACAGCCGTCCTGTTCTCCGTACCAGAGTCGTCCGGCCCGGTCTTCCAACACGGACAAGCCATAGGCGCTCACATTGTTCGGACCGGGCACCGCTATTCGTGCGGTGCCCCCTTGATCCTGGCGGAAAAGACCCGCATCAAAACAGGCAATCCATAAGCCCCCACCCTGGGCCGGTGAAACCGCCTGGGCCAGCAAGCCCGGGCTCACGCTGGTCATTTGGAAGAAACGCTGCCGGGTTAACTGTCGGAGCCCATCACCGCTCGAGCCAATCCACAGATTCCCCTCCCCATCTTCGAAGGCCCCGCGAACCAGCCGGGTTCCCAATCCATTGGTATTCGTCCAGTTGTGCAGATCACCGCCGGGAGTGACCTGGTAGAGCCCCGAATCGTAACTCGAAATCCACAGGTTCGTCCCGCGGTCTTCGATCATGGACCAAATACCGCCCCGCAACTGCGGGAGGGGAAGCCGGGAGATCTCGCTGCCACCACGAAATCTCATCAACTCTCTCGACACTAAAACCCAAACGCCGCCGCCGCGCGCGGTGGTGCAGGCAACTGTCGAGCGGCCTGCGGCAGGACTTGGATCGTGGATTGAGACCCATCGTTGGCCGTTCCAGAAGCCAACAAAACCCTTTTGCGCCAGCCACCACCTGCCCATTTCGTCCACCGTGCCGAAGTAGCCCTGGCCGCGCTCCCCCGGGGGTGGTGGAAGTTCGGTCAATCGGTCACTTTCCACAGCCAGGACGTAGCCATCGAATGTGGTGATCAGCAAGTCCCCGTTCGATCGTTCGGTGAAAGTGCGGACATAGTTGCCCGCCCAACCCTCGCTCGCTCCCAGGGCGCGCCATTGCGTGCCGTCTTTCACCACCAATCCCGCGTCCGTGCTGACCCAGAGCCGGTCGCGTTTGTCCACATGAAGGTTCACGATGACCGCGCTGGGCAGTTGGGGTGTGTTGGCGGGATTGAAGACTTTGAAGCCATCTCCATTGAACCGTACCAGTCCGTTGAATGTGCCGAACCAGAGATAACCATCCTGAGTCTGCACAATGGCGGTCGCCGAGTTCTCCGGCAGACCGTCTTCCATGCCCCATGTACGGAGGAGATATCCAGAGTCGGCGAGGGGACCGGGAAGTTCGGCGCGCGCCATCCCGTGCATGGCGGCCAGCCAGGCGAGGGTCAGGGCAAGGGCCGGTACGCGCCATTTCGGGCCGGCTCTTGCCCGGAGCAGCGCATTGGAGCGGAGACAAAAGACGCTCATCATTCCCGACTCGGAGGTTACTCGGACATTGCTGGCTGACAAGCCTTGCCACCAATGACTTGCTGCCAGTGGCCTCGGTCTTTGTTTCTTGCAGGAATTCATTGTCGAGATTGGCGAGTCATCCACCTGTGACACCGCCATTCCGTATGCCCTTGTCGCCCTCGACATTGCTGCAAGCCATTGCCGGTGGGGCGCAATCCCAGCATCAGCCATTGCACAGCATTTCCAGTGGGGCGCGTGCCCACATTATCCGTGCTTCCACGCCGAAGTAGGGGCAGCTCAATCCGGTTTCGGCACGGCGAACGTTGCAGAGCATTGCTCGTGCGGCAGGTCGGCCCTGTAGAACATTGCACACTATCGCCAGTGGAGAATGGTCGGAAGTGTTGCACAGCGTTTCAAGTGGGGCGTTGGCCCACGATTGAGTGTTGCACAGTGTTGCAAGGAATCTTTTAAGCATCCCCGGTGGGGTGGAGGGGACGCGTCAGCCCTGACAACGCACGCGAACGACTCAAAAACGAAAAAACGCGCACCATTTCTTCATTTTGCCTCGAATTCCTTAGGAAATCCGCAAATTCGGTCGCGGAAACCGTACAGATTTTCGGCCGTTTTCGGGTCGGCAAAAACGCACGCTACGAAATCGCCGTCGATCTGAACCTGGTCGGGATTTGCGGGCCGAGAAACCCGGCGACGCTCCCGGGGCTTCGGCCGATACGCGCAGCGGGAGCGAGCTGGCTGGCGTCGCTGGCGAATGCCGGTGATCCGGTCAGCAGATCCACGGTCCTACATTTCGAAGTGCGCCAATGGCCCGCAGCGGCGACGCAATTGCCCCAGGACGAGTTGACCGCAGCCGTCGGCTCCTCTATAGCGGACACCGGAATTCCTACAATCTGCGCTCGCCAGAACGCCTCCTGGACCAAATGCGGGGCATCCGGCGGATCAAATCGTGATCGGCGGACTCTGCGGAAGCGGCCATGGAGCCGTCCGGCGACTTCCCGCCACCATCAACACGCTCGAACGATGGACGGGACCGTCCAGGATATCCAGCCTGCCCGAGCCGGTTCGACAGTTCTCGCACCGGTTTGCGGCCTGCCTCGGCAGGGTTCCCAGCCGGACACAGACATGCCCCTCGCTGTTGGCGACGGGCAACGACGACTGGGAACCCCGAGGTGACTGACTACCAAAGGAAGCCGGGAGTACGACGGTAAGCAAAGCTTAGGAAACTGATCCTCGACTATGGTTGTGATGAATGCTATTCTCTGTAAATCACAGCCGGTTTCTGGCGTCGGTTGTCAAAATGACGCCGGAAAAATGCGTATCATGCACTCCACCGCAGTTTCGCAATGAAAACACCCTTCTGCCCTCCGGTTTCCTTCTGCAGCGTCACTCATCTAGCTTTCTGGAAGGTTCGATGGATCGTCCTGGCGTTGTTGTTGGTTAGCTCGTCTGGTCATGCCGCCACGCGGTGGACCTTGGTGAGCTGGAACAACCTGGGCATGCATTGCCTGGATAGCGATTTTTCTGTGTTCAGCATTCTCCCGCCCTATAACACCGTTCACGCTCAACTGATCGCCTCCGGCACCACAACGCAGCTGGCGGACGACCCCGCTGGGATCACGCTCACCTACGAGGCGCTCGCCGATCCGGCGGGCTCGATCAACACCAGCTCGGACGGCAAGGCCAATTTCTGGGAATACGCCCCAGCCTTGTTTGGGGCGAATCTCGCGCCGGATACTGGGTTGCCCGTGCCTGGACCGGATTCTTATCACATGCCCGGGCCGGCCAACGCCCCGCAAGCTATGGCGTTCGAGTCCACCTTCAGTTGGTGGGCAGCCTATGGGATTCCGATCACTCCGTACGACGATGCTGGACGTCACAATCCTTACCCTCTGCTTCGGATTGTCGCCCGAGATGCCTCAGGCACGGAATTGGCCAGCGCGAGAGTAGTCACGCCGGTATCCGATGAGATGGACTGCAAACTCTGTCACGTTTCAGGGGGATCCAGTGCCGCAGAACCACTGAGTGGCTGGGTCTTCGAACCCGAGCAAGGCCGAGACTACCGTCTGAATATCCTCCGATTGCATGACGAACTCCACTCCGGATCCTCGGATTATGGCACAGTGCTGGCAGCCGCTGGCCTCAACCCTGACGGGCTCTTCGCTTCGGTGGTCGAAGACGGCCACCCGATCCTGTGCGCGGTTTGCCATCTGTCTGAGGCATTGCCTGGCAGCGGTCAGCCGGGGATCAAACCGTTGACCGAGGCGGTTCATGGGCTGCACGGGCCGGTGAAGGATCCGCGCAATGGAATGCGCCTGGAGGAAGCGGGTAATCGCATGGCCTGCTACGCCTGTCATCCTGGCTCCACGACCAGGTGCCTTCGTGGAGCGATGGGTAAGGCGGTGGCTTCGGATGGGTCCATGGCAATGCAATGTCAAAGCTGCCATGGCACGATGTCGGAGGTAGGAGCAGCCACACGCACCGGTTGGCTGGACGAGCCTAACTGCCAGGCTTGCCACAGCGGCGACGCGGTCAACAACAGCGGCCGAATCCGGTTTACCAACGCCTTTGACCAACCCGGGCATCTGCGAGTACCGGTTAATGCCCGCTTTGCGACCACTCCTGACGCTCCGTCGACAGGGATTTCCCTCTACCGCTTCAGCGTGGGGCACGGCGGCTTACAGTGCAGTGCCTGCCACGGTTCAACTCACGCCGAATATCCCGCAGCATCGGTGAACGACAATCTGCAAAGCCAGGATCACCAGGGTCATGTTGGGGTACTGGCGGAGTGCACAGCCTGTCATGCGAACCAGCCCACCACCGTTTCCGGAGGTCCTCATGGAATGCACCCCATCGGCAACACGTGGTCCTCACAACATGGGGACCTTCTGGAATCCAATGGAGGCCGGGCACAATGCCGCATCTGCCACGGACTGGACTATCGAGGCACCGAACTCTCCAGAGCTCAAGGTGACCGAACACTCCAAACGGAGCATTACGGGACCAAGACACTCTGGCGGGGATACCAGGTTGGCTGTTACCTGTGTCACAATGGACCGGACAGCGAATCAGCAAACCCTAACACGCCGCCTGCGGTATCAGGAGCATCCGCAACCCTGGCCTCCGGTGAGAGTCTGGACATCAACCTCCCTGCTTCCGATCCCAACGGGGGCACCCTGACCTTGAGAATCGTCTCTCAGCCCAGCCATGGGACCGTGGCTTTAACGGGCAACCAGGCGGTCTACTACTCCGATCCCGGCTATAGTGGTACGGACTCTTTCACGTTCGCCGCCAATGACGGATCGGCGGACTCGAACTTGGGCCAAGCCATCCTCGCGGTGACGGAGCCGGATGCAGACGGCGACGCGATCCCAGACTGGTGGTGCATGCTGCATTTCAATCACCCCTTGGGTGAGGAGGCGGACCAGTCACGGCCGAACGATGACCCTGACAATGACGGCTCGCCAAATTTCGTTGAATTCGGAGCCAGGACAGATCCACTCCAGCGCACAAGTACGCTACGGTTGGCGCAAATCACTCCGATGCCCGCTGGCACGAGTGTGCGATTCAACACTGTGCTTGGCAGGTTCTACGGCATCGAGGCGTCCAGTGAGGTTGGTTCCAGGTCATGGACTCCGGTCGGCACTAACGTCTGGGGCCGTCCCGACTCGGCCGAGGTCATCGATGCCGACACCGCCAGTCAAGCTCGACAGTTTTACCGAGTGCGGGTGCTCTCCCCGTAGCGGCATTGACTCAAAGCAAAGACTGAGATTTTGCCCATCTGCACCGTCCACGCTAATAGCCCCCCGGGGATTGCCCGAGGGGCGATGGCGGCGGAATTGGATCCGCTACTTGGCGGTCACGAGCGACAGCGCCCGCTGGAAGAACCGCGCCCGACCCAGCGTGCGGCGGGTGATCTTCACGGCCTGCGAGTCCGAGAGTTTGAATGCCGACTTCAACTCGCCAGCGATCTCCTCCTTGCCCTTCCCGGACAGGAATAGGTAGGTGGCGAGCCCGGCCTTGCCAGCCTTCAACTCGTCGAGAGTTGAGGGGAGCCGGTCGGCAGGTTCCTTCGCACGTTTCGCCGCCTTCGCTGGCTTCGCCACCGGTTGACGCTTCGCCTTGGGGGTCGTGTCTTTCTTCGATTCTGTGCCGTTCTTCATATTTCCTTTCGTCGTCCGGGCGGTCATCGCGCCGAACATGAGCCTCGCTCGGGTGACACAGGCTGATTGTCCACGGGATTCCATGCGGCGATCCGGGGAGAACCGGGCGAGTTATTCCCCCTGGCAGGCGGTGTTCGACAGCGCTCGAGCCGGTTCTCGGGCTGGCTCGGGCGGAGTCTCGCGCAGGTAGCAGTCGCTGGAAGCAGGGGCAGAGGTCAGTCGCCGGGCGACTTCAAGCGCCCCACGCTTGTAAACGCAGAGGCAGATCAACTCGCCCGCAGCATCGCGCACCGCCCAGAAGCGGGTGCGCTTGTGTCGACCTACCGTCATCTCGTCCATCGGACGTCTCGATACGATGGAGGCCGGGCCAGGGTCCAGTGCGATTGTGTCCTCGCAGCTCAGTGCCATTCGCTCAGCTGTTCGCGGATCGAGCCCAGCTACGGATAGAACCTTCCACTTGGCTTCAGCCCACAGCGAAGAATCCGACCGCTATCGGTCGGGCATCGGCGAGGATTCGTCGACGTGAACGTGTTCCTCGCGCCGCTGCCAGGGCGGGTGGAGGTCAGAAGGTCTGCAGGCCAACCAAAAGCCTTGGATCGACGGATGGAGGGCCATGCCGAAGGTGGAACCTTACGCATCGGGCTCTTTATCGCCCTTGCTCGCTTTCAGCTGGATCCGGCCAGATGGCTCTCAACAAGACTCACGAGGGCGTCCAAGGTAAAAGGTTTGCCTAGGACGGCATTGGCTCCGATGCGCATGACCCGGCGTACGTTATCTTTAGACAAAAGGCCCGAAACGAAAATCACAGGCACCCCCCCCCACGACGGGGTCAGCACGCACCTGCGTAAGCGTCTCAAAGCCATCCATGACCGGCATGTTCAAATCACACAGGATCAGGTCAGGACGATTGCGGCGTGCTTTCTTCAAGCCTTCCCGGCCGTGTTGCGCCTCGTCGACGTGGCAACTCACATGTTCCAGCAAAAGCCGGATAGCGGTCCTTACCGAACTTTCGTCATCAATAACGAGAACGCGATTCACGAGACCCTCAGGAATAGAAAATTAGGTGACGCACCTGTGACAGCGGTCACTTCCAACAGTTCAGCACTCCTGGGTAGAGCAGGATTGTGCCCAGGGAGCTTGACATGGGCCGTCGCCGTTCAGGACGGAGAAAAGCCGTGCAGTCGGGGGGCAAACGGCATACTTGGCGCTGTTGGATCTTGGGATGGCCGGGAACAAGACAATCATGGTGGTGGATGACGACCTTGTAAGTCTCAAGGTCGTTGGCAAGTTTCTGGAAAACCAAGGCTATTCGGTAAATGAATGCGCTGAAGGACCTTCGGCCGTAAGACGAGCGAGGACAGCCGCGCCAGATCTAATCTTGCTTGATTTGGGGATGCCATCACCCAACTTAAACGTGTGTCCGGTACCCGATTGGCTTTCTCCTACAGTGGGTTTGACTCGCTTGAAGTCATGAACAACGCCATCGGGATTCAACCTAAACTCAAATCCGTCATCGTTGTCTCCAGGGCGTGGAATGTAAGATGATACGGAAACCTGAATGTATTTCCCTTGCTCGATTTCCCCTGTAACCTGCTGAACAACGACGAGGTTAGCCCTGTGAGTGTAGACCCGAACAGGCTGCAGCGCCTTGATTCCCTCTGCCCAGTAGTCGGACGGAACATCGTTGCCCGCTCCGGGCTTGAAGGCTTTCACGTGCGCCATGTAGGTCTCGGTTGCATCCTGGTTAAGACTGTCGCGGTAATCCGGGTGCGGTGACAACGCCTCAGGCTGTGTCGGAGGACGGCACGCGCACACACAGCCAAGGACCGAAAGCAATACACAAAGCATGGAAATGGAATTCGTTTGCATAGCTGCTTTTCCTTTCTGAAGCCAACGACAAGTGGAGAGACGCCGGACCACTGACGCTGGACCTCTCGCGGCGCGCTCGTCCGGCGTTCTCTCGCACGCCTGGTGTGCGCCTGACATGGGCGTGAACTGATGGGGTGAAAGTCCCCTGTGC
>JAHDYP010000092.1 GCA_023383055.1 Verrucomicrobiota bacterium
AACTCGGCATTTTCCGGCACTCGGCATTTTGCCTTTTATGCCGAGCTCGGCATAAGCGGCATAGTTTTGCGACATTGTTGATCGAAGGGGGGTATGACATTCGGACGGTGCAAGAGTTGATGGGGCACAAGGACGTATCGACGACGCAGATTTACACGCATGTGTTGAGCAAGCCGGGGATGGGGGTCAAAAGTCCGCTCGATCAAAAGTAAGAAGTAAGAAGTAAGAAGGAAGAAGGAAGAAAGGGGAGATGGGGCGCGCTTGCTCTTGCTCTTGCTCTTGCTCTTGCTCTTGCTCTTGATCTTGATCTCCCGCGGGTGTTTGTGAGAGGGGAAGGTGGTTTCTTCTGGCACGGATGAATGTCCCGGCTAATGCAGGGTGATGACGCTGGCGTGGAACGTCGCGAAACATGCCGGTGCGCCTTGCACTCGTCTTCGTGATCGGGCATGGTTTGCCTCAGATCGGACTCATGGGTGAACTCGACACGGCGATTTTCCGGTTGGCTGCTCCGGCTTGCGGTCGGTTTTCTGCTGGTGTGTGACGCGGGTCTGGCGACACGGATCGAGGCGCAGACGATACTCTCGCCGCGCGGATCGGTCTGGCGGTATCACAACCTGAACGTTGACCTTGGCACCGGATGGCGGACGACGGGTTATGATGACAGCGCCTGGAGTTCAGGAGCGGCCCCGTTGGGTGGGGGGGATGCGCATATCGCGACGGCGATCAGTATCGGGCCGAGTGGCGGGCGGTTTCCCACGCTCTATTTCCGGCGCTCTTTTTCGGTCGTCTCCGCGGGTCATTACGAAGGGTTGATTCTGCGTGTGCTCCGCGATGATGGCGCGGCGGTGTACCTGAACGGGACCTTGCTGGCGGCCGAGGGAGTGGCCATTCCATCGTCGCACGACCAGTTCGCGACCCAGATCGTGGACGGCGCGAATGAAACGACCTATTTCGTTTACAGCGCTCCGGCGAACGCGCTGGTCGACGGGGTGAACGTCCTGGCGGTAGAGGTGAAACAGGCCAATCCCACGAGTTCAGACTTGGGCTTCGATCTCGAGCTCGAGGGGTTGGTGGATGAAACGCCGCCCGAACTGGTGGAAGTGCAACCGCCTCCTGGCACGGTGGTGCCGAGCCTGGAGTTCATCCGGGTGCTGTTCGACGAGGGGATCACCGGGATCGATGCCGACGACCTGCGGGTCAACGGACAACCGGCCACGGCACTGACCTTCCTTTCCAACCGGGAGTACGACTTCGCTTTTCCGCCACCGCTTTCGGGGTTGGTCGAGGTCGCCTGGGCGCCCGATCATGGCATCACCGATGACGGTCCGCGGGCGAATGCATTTGCGGGAGGGACCTGGAGCTACACGGTGGACCCGGAAGCGGTGGATCGGCCGAACGTCATCCTGTCCGAGTTCCTGGCGGTCAATGCCAGCGGGATACGCGACGAGGACGGCACCCGTTCGGACTGGATCGAGCTCCGCAATCTCGGGCCGGTGGCGGCGAATCTGGAAGGCTGGTTTCTCACTGACGACCCAGCCGATCCGACCCAATGGCGGTTTCCAGAGGTACACCTGGGAGTCGGCGACTACCTGCGGGTGTGGGCTTCCGGGAAGGACCGTCGCGACGGGTCGACTCCGCTGCATACGAGTTTCCAGCTCAGTTCGGCCGGGGAGTATCTCGCGCTGCTGAACGCGCAGACCAACGTGGTCTCCGAGTTCGCCCCCGCGTACCCGCCACAGCAACCGGACATTTCATACGGTCGCGATCGGATCGACCCGACCCTCGCCGGGTATTTTCTCGAGCCCACGCCCGGGGCGCCCAATGCCACCAGCGGACCAGGGTTCGCGGAGCCGCCTGCGTTCTCGCTGGAGAGCGGCGTTTACGGCAATGCATCGTTGACCCTCACGATCACCGCGGCGCCCGGAACGACGCTTCGCCAGACGTTCGATGGCAGCATCCCCACCAGCGCATCGGCGCTTTACACCGGCCCGATCGGATTTTCGACGAACCTCATGATCAAGGTGCGCGCGTTTCCGTCCGATCCGGAATGGTTCCCGAGCCCGGTGTTGTCGCGGACGTTTGTGCTGCTGGACAGCAGCACGGTCCAGTTCAGCTCGGCCCTGCCGATGGTGGTGATCAGCACCCCCGGACGCGCGATCCCGCAGAATGTGCCGCCCGGGCAACCTCGTCAGGCCGGAACGTTGCTCGTGGTCGACACCTTCCGCGGCCGCGGTTCGTTGCGCGACACGCCCGATTTCCACGGATGGGCCGAATTCGAGATTTTCGGCCAGACCTCGGCCGGTTTTCCGAAAAGACCGCATCGGATCGAGATTCAGGACGAACTGCGTAACGATCGGAGCGTGCCGCTGTTGGGGATGCCGCCGGACGGCGACTGGCGGCTGCGCAATCCTTACAGCGACAAATGCCTCATGAACGATTTCCTCGCGTTCGAGTTATTCGAGGAGATGGGGCGTTACTCGGTGCGCCGCCGGCTGGTCGAGGTGTTCGTCAATACGACCGGTGGAAAGCTGAGCTATCCGCGCGATTACTACGGGGTGATGGTTCTGCTCGAGAATATCGAGCGGGGATCCGAGCGGGTGAACATCGCCCGCCTCGGCCCGGAGCACACGCAGGAGCCGGAGATCACGGGGGGATACATGTGGAAGAAGGACAAGGACAGCACCGGCGACCTGAACTTCAGCACGACGGGCGGCGGCGGTTTCAGCGGGCAGCAGTTGAAGATCCATGAACCGGAAGCGGCGGTCATCACGTCCGCGCAGCTCAACTGGTTGCGGACGCATCTCAACCGGATGGAGCAGGCGCTTTACGCCCCGGGCTGGCTCGGCGCGGCCGGCACGGATCACTACAGTCATTACCTCGATCTGGACTCGCTGGTCGATCAGCATTGGATCGTCGAGTTCACCAAGCAGATCGACGGTTATCGGCTCAGCAACTACATGCGGAAAGACCGCGGCGGGAAGATCGGGATGGAACCGATCTGGGATTGGAACCTCGCCTTCGGCAACGCCGATTACCTGGAGGGCGGCCGCACCAACGGCTGGTACTATTCGCTCCTCGGCGAGTCCGAGCATATCTGGCTGCGGCGCCTCATCAATGGCACCACCAGCGGCTCAGGCACCGGCGGCGACCCCGATTTCAATCAACGAATCGCCGATCGCTGGAGCGCGCTCCGGACGAATGTCTTCTCGTCCGATCGCCTGCTTGCGCGGATCGACGAATTGGCGGCTCACCTGAGTGAAGCCGCGGGACGTGACTTTGCGCGGTTCCCCCGCCTCGGGTCGTATGTCTGGCCCAATCCCAACGGTGCGGCCGGAGGCTGGCACGTGGACT
This sequence comes from Verrucomicrobiota bacterium, assembly GCA_023383055.1. Classification (GTDB taxonomy): domain Bacteria; phylum Verrucomicrobiota; class Verrucomicrobiia; order Limisphaerales; family JAHDYP01; genus JAHDYP01. Next base: position 3,352 of record JAHDYP010000092.1, read on the forward strand.
ACGTCACACCCATCACCTATGACGGCATCATCAGGGAAATGAAGCAGTGGGTTGCCGGTCGGTACCGCTGGATCGACAGTCAGTTTACGCCTCCGCCCCAGTTCAACCACCCCGGCGGAGCGATCCCCAACGAATTTCGGCTCGAGCTCGGCGGTGTGACGGGCGCCACCCTTTACTACACGCTCGACGGCTCCGACCCTCGAGCGCCAGGAGGGGGCATTGCTCCCGGGGCCTTGACCTATACCGGCCCGATCGTCATCACCGAGAACGTCAAGGTGTTTGGACGAGCGCGACGCGCGGGCGCGTGGCAGAACACCTGGAGCGGTCCGGCGCTGCTCGCTTTGCACACCGGCGTGCCGCCGCTGCGGATCACCGAGCTCATGTATCATCCGCCGCCACCGCCGGCGGGGAGCCCTTATGAAGCCCAGGACTTCGAGTACATCGAAGTGAAGAACCTCGGATCCGAGCCGTTGGATCTTCGGCGGTTCCAGTTCACGCGGGGCATCCGGTTCGAGTTCACCGGCATGTCGCTCGAGCCCGGGCAGCGGGCGATCATCGTCGGGAATCGGCCGGCCTTCGAATCGCGATACGGCGCCCAACTGCTCGTGGCCGGCGAATATGAAGGGCGCCTGGACAATGCCGGGGAGCAAATCACGCTCATCGGTCCGCGCGGCGAGCCGATCCACGATTTCGCTTACGACGGGAACTGGCATCCGATCGCCAACGGGTTCGGGTTCTCGATCGTCGCGGTGAACGAAACCGCCCCGCTCGAGGAATGGCAACAGGCATCCGGCTGGCGACCCAGCGGCGCTTTGTCCGGTTCTCCGGCTACGGAGGATCCGCCCTTCCCCGACTTCCCGCCCGTGCGGGTCAATGAGGTTCTCACCCGTCCCACGGCACCGATGCGCGACGCCATCGAATTGCACAATGCCGGATCCGCGCCGGCGGATATCAGCGGCTGGTTCCTCACCGACGACTACCAGACTCCGAAGAAATTTCGGATCCCGGACGGCATGGAGCTGCCCGTCGGCGGGTTTTTCGTTTTCTCGGCGGATGACTTCGGCGACAGCAACCCGGGCACGCCCTTTGGGCTGAGCGCCCAGGGGGAGGACGTGTATCTGTTTTCGGGCAATGCGGCTGGCGAGTTGACCGGGTACGTTCACGGATTCGATTTCGGCGCTGCGGAGGCGGGCGCGACGTTCGGCCGCTATGTCATCAGCACGGGGGAAGAACATTTCGTGACGCAGGCGGCCCAGACGCTGGGCGGGGTCAACGACGGTCCGCGCACCGGTCCGATTGTCATCAGCGAGATCCTGTATGAACCGCTGCCCGTATTCGCCAACGGCGCCTTCTGGAACAACACCGAGGACGAATACCTCGAGCTTTACAATCTGAGTTCGTTGACGGTCGCGCTCGAGGCTTGGGAACTGCGCGACGCCGTCCGATTCGACTTCCCCCAGGGCACGTTCCTCCCAGCCGACACCAGCCTTCTCGTGGTGGCCTTCGATCCTGCGGCCGATCCGACGCGACTGGCCTCGTTCCGCGCAACATTCGGCGTCCCGCCCGACACCCTCATCCTCGGTCCGTTCGAGGGAAATCTGAACAACGGCGGAGAAACCATCTCACTTTCGCGAGCCGACAGCGTCCCGACGGAGGAGGGTGCCGTGGTCTCGTGGATCCTGATGGATCAGGTCGGTTACTCGCCCGAACCGCCCTGGCCGGACTTGGCCGCGGGGCAGGGCGACGCGTTGCATCGCGTCGACCCGGCCGCCTACTGCAACGATCCCATCGTGTGGATCGCCACGACGCCGGGGCCGGGGATTCCGCCCTCGGTCGATTCCGACGCCGACGGGATGCCTGATCTTTGGGAACTGGGGTACGGGTTCGATCCCGGCGATCCCGCCGACGCCCTGCTGGACCACGACGACGATGGCCAGAGCAACCTCGGCGAGTATCTCGCGGGGACCGATCCACTCGATCCCGAGAGTCGCCTGCGCATCGAGGAAATTCGCGTTGGCGCAAGCGTCACTCTGCGGTTCACCGCCGTGTCGCGTCGCGGCTATACGGTGCAGTTCAAGGACGACCTGACCGCCGGGAACTGGACGCCGCTAATCGCGGTTTCGGCGCGGGCTGAGACCCGCACCGAAACCGTTGCCGACCTCGACGCGCTCCAGGAACGTTATTACCGGCTGGTGCTCGATTCCAACCGTTAAGGCAGAATCCGGATTCGCAAGTTGCGGAAGGCGACGGCGCCGTGATCGCCCTGGAGGAAGATGGAGCCGGGTGAATTGACGTTGCCGTCGAGTTCACCGCCGGTTGGCCGGTCGACGACCAGTTGGTCATGGACTTTGACGCCGTTGTGGATGACGGTGGCTTTATTGCCGATGATGGTGGCTTCGACGGTATTCCACTGGCCGGCGGGTTTGGAGGTGAATTGCGACGGGGCGGCGAAGTTATAGAACGAGGCGTTGCCGGTGGTGGCGGGTTTGCCTTCCTGGTGGTCGTCGAGGATCTGGATTTCGTGGCGGCCACGGAGGTAGAACCCGCTATTGGCGCCGGCGGGGACCAGGTAGTCATAGCGAACGGTGAAGTTCCAGAACTTGTCTTCGGTGACGAGATCGGTGCCGTGTTCGTCTTTGCCGATGGTATTGACGAGCATGCCGTTTTGGGCGCTCCAGCTGGCTTTGCCCGAAGGGTTGCGGAGTTTCCAGCCGGCGAGATCGACGCCGTTGAAAAGGGGTTTGAAACCCTCGGCCGCCTCGGCGCCGGTGATCGTGAGCCGGGTGCTCTGGGGTTTGGCATCGCCTTCGGCGAGGCCGAGCGACCAGAGGATGGCGCCGAGGAAGTGCTGTTTGATGTCACTCCGCTGGACCACGTCGGTCCGATGGCCCAGGGATGAGTAGATCACGCGACCTTTTCCGTATTCCTTGCACCAGGCCACGGGGTAATCGCCCGGCTGCCCGAAGTTCGGGTGCCGATCCATGGTGAGAAGGCCGTGGACCTTCTCGCGGTGGAAATTCTTGAACAGGTAAATCTCGTCCTTGACTCGGAATGAGGGCGGTAAGTGAGCGGTGGCGGGATGCTGGGAATCCTCGACCCGGACTTCGACTTCCACCTGCTCGTGATGCGTTTCAAACTGGCCGCCGATCATGTCGATATAGGGAGGGAAACCGCCCAGGGTGTCCGTGGCCGCGTGCAGGCCGACGAAACCTTTGCCCGACTTGATCCAGGCGAGGAATCCGTCGCGATCGGGCAGGGGCAGATCGCCGCTGGTGTTGTTGAATACGACGCCGTCGTATTTGGCCAGCGCGGCGACGGTGAGTTTCGCCGCCAATTGCTCGTCGGTCTGGGCGTAGTCGACGGTGAACTTGCCCGACTGATCGGCCAGTTCCTTCATCAGGGCGTCGACGGCCGGGATCACGTCGTGACGGAATCCCTTGGTGACGGAGACGACGAGGAGTTGTTTCGGGGTGGCGGCGGTGGCAGTCGCGCAGGCCAGCCCGAGGGCCAGGGCGCCGGGGACGGCGCGGCGGAAGAGTTTCGAGAGGTTATTGATCATAGTGTGCTGGGATGAGGTTTGATGGAGGTCAACTCGACTTCGAGCGACGGTCTTGTGATCGAGGCTGTAAAAACTGATGATGACTCGCATTTAAACCGGACCTGAGCCTGAAGAAAGGGGAAACTGTCGTGAATCGCAAGTAAAAGCGGTTTTGAGCCGGGGTATTAGCGCGGGTTTTTCCCGGCAGCGGGATCCCGGGTGTGGCTGGCGCGTCCGCTTTCAGTCTGGCGGAAGCCGGCCATTGCCTGGAGAATGAAGCTCATGAGCCGTGGCATGGCAGGAATGGTTTGGCTTGGGCTATTCGGTGGGCTTTTGGGCACATCCTGCTCAACGCCGGGGGTGGGAGAAATGCGGCGTTTCGAATTCAGCCGTCCGGAGATGGGTGTGCCGTTTCGAATGGTGTTGTACGCGGCTGATCAAGCCACCGCCGAAGCCGCGGCGGCCGCGGCCTTTGGGCGGGTTCGGGAGCTCAACGACCTGTTTACCGACTACGATTCTGACAGTGAGTTGAGCCGCTTGTCTCAGGATTCAGGCCGGGGGTCGGTGGCGAAGGTGAGCGCGGAAATGTGGGATGTCTTAAGCCGGGCGCAGGTGTTGGCGGAGCGGACGGATGGGGCGTTTGACGTCACGGTGGGTCCGTACGTCAATCTTTGGCGGAAGGCGCGTCGGGACCGGGCCTTGCCCGCGGCGGAACGGTTGGAACGAGCGAGCGCCGCGGTTGGCCATCGGAAGCTGAAGCTGGACCGGCGGGCGCAGACGGTGGAGTTGCTGGTGCCGGAGATGCGGCTGGATCTGGGTGGGATTGCCAAGGGCTACGCGATAGACGCGGCGCTGAAAGTCCTGGGCGCGCGGGGGATCAGGTCGGCGCTGGTCACCGGCGGGGGCGATTTGGCGGTGAGCATGGCACCGCCGGGCAAGCCGGGGTGGCGGATCGAGGTGGCGCCCTTGGACGTGGCAGGGGCGCCTCCGGCGCGGTTTGCGTTGTTGGAGTACGAAGCGCTGGCGACTTCCGGTGACCTGTTTCAGCGTCTGGAAATCGATGGCCGGCGGTACTCACACATCGTGGATCCCAGGACCGGAGTGGGGTTGACCGACCACAGCCTCGTGACGGTGATCGCGCGGGATTGCACGACGGCGGACAGCCTGGCGACGGCGGTGAGTGTGCTTGGACCGGCAGCGGGGCTGAGGCTCCTGGAACGTACCCGGGGAGTGGAAGGACAGATCGTGCGGAAGCCGGCTGAGGCGATCGAGGTGATTGAAACCCGCGCCTTTCGGCACCACCTGGAGGATCACGGCGACACGGATGGCGGCGGTCTCGCCGGGGAATAGCCGGTGGCGTGGGGGAGGGGCAGGTGCGGCAGAGGCCGGGGGGCGGCGCTGGCAGCGGACTGCATCCTGGCTTTGATCTGTTCCATGAGCGCCATGGGGACCTGGACATTGCTCCAGGGACAGGAGCGATTGGGTGGGCGGGCAATCCAACGAGCAGGGCAGTCATCCCCCGAGATTTTCTCGCCTGGCAACTCACAGAAGACGATCATCTCTGGAATCTCCCCGTTGACCACGGTTGGATCTTTCATGGAATTGACTTCGAGCACCGCGTGTTGCCCGTTATCGAGGAAGACATCCAACACCAGGGGCGCATCGGTGCGATCGCGGAAATGCCAGTCATCGATGGAGATTTTCATGGTGATTCCCGGGGTTAAGGTGCGGAGTTGCGTTGCCCGATCTCTCGGGCGGGACGACCGCGGTGGGCCGCGCCACTGTGGATCGATTCATTGCAGGCCCTCAATCTAAGGCCCAACCGTCAGATGGCCAGACTTCGGTGCGAGCTCTGGTTCCGGATTTCAGTTGGATCATAGTCCGTTCGTACGCCGGTTTCAATCACGATTTGTACTGTCGCACGAATGAAATCTGTGTTAAACGCATCTCCCTCAACTGACGTAATGAACCGGAGCGAGGCCATGAAAATTCGGAGATCTTTAGGACGCGCGAAGTTGGGCTGGACATTCGGGATCCTGCTCATGGGCGGCCCTTTGCCGACTGCGGCGTGGGCGGCGGAGGCCAATTACGATGAATCGCGAGTGCCCGACTACATCCTGCCCGACCCGTTGCGCAAGGAGAACGGTCGGCCAGTCAAGTCGGCCCAGGCCTGGCGCGACCAACGGCGTCCCGAATTGCTGCGGCTCTTTGAAACCCATGTCTACGGCAGAACTCCGGGTCCGACCAAACGCATGGAGTTCAAGGTGCGGTCGGTGGATCCGGACGCATTGGGAGGCAAGGCGACTCGCAAGGAAGTGACGATTCATTTCGGCGGGGCACCGGACGGACCCCAGTTGCGGCTTTTGATTTACGCGCCCAACGGGCGTGAACGGCCGGCGCCGGCGTTTCTGGGGCTCAATTTTAACGGCAATCACACGGTCCATGCCGACCCTGGGATTACGATTGCAGGCGGCGGAGGCGAGCGTGCCGCGGTGCCCGACCGGGGGAGCAGCAGTCGGCGCTGGCCGGTGGAAACGATACTCGACCGTGGTTACGCCCTGGTTACGGCTTGGTATGGCGATTTGGAGCCTGACCGCGCCGACGGCTGGAAGGAGGGGGTGCGCGAGCTGTTTCGTCCGAATCCGGGCAGTCGTGAATTTCCGCCGGATGCCTGGGGCGCGATTGGTGCGTGGGCGTGGGGTTTGAGCCGGGCGATGGACTACCTGGAGACCGACCCGGACATTGACCGGGATCGAGTGGCGCTGATCGGCCATTCGCGGCTGGGGAAGACCGCTCTCTGGGCCGGGGCACAGGATGAGCGGTTCAAGATCGTGATTTCAAACAACTCGGGCTGTGGCGGCGCGGCGCTGAGTCGAAGGCAGTTTGGCGAGACGGTCGAACGGATCAACCGCGTGTTTCCGCACTGGTTCTGCGCCCGATTTAAGGAGTATGGCGCGGGGGAGGACCGGCTGCCGGTCGACCAGCATCAGTTGATCGCCCTGATCGCCCCGCGGCCGGTTTATGTGGCCAGCGCGGCGGAGGATCTGTGGGCTGATCCCCGGGGCGAATTCCTGGCGGCGCTGGCGGCGGAGCCGGTTTACCGGCTGCTCGGTCGACCCGGGCTTGGGGTGAACGATCCACCGCCGCTGGATCATGCCGTGGGGGATTTCATCGGATACCACATTCGGGCCGGAAAACACGACGTGACCGATTACGACTGGGCGCAGTATCTGGGATTTGCGGACCGGCACTTTGGCAAGTGATGGAGAGCGATCGGGCGTGGGGTATCCGAGGCGTCGCCTGAAACCGGCCGTGGAGAGTCCCGGCTGCGCGGAGGTGGCGGGGCCGGTTGTCGAATTGCTTGACCGAGCCGTGATCGAGAACTACCAATGCGTCGAACGACGCTCATTACTTGCATGTTACCAAGCCACTTTGTTGAACGGTGCCAGGTGGGGTGTGAACCCTGGGTGAAACGGTGCGGCCTCGGGGTGAACCGGATGCCGTGGATAGTCCTGGGGTTGGCTGTGGGGCTGGCCGTGACTTCGTGGGGGGCGGACTGGGAGAACGCGAAGCACCGGTTCAACCTGAACACGCACATCGGGTTCAACATCGAGGCGAGTTTCGAGAAGCTTGGCGCCGTGAGCGGGCCCAATCCGGGGTCGGATCTGCGGGGGACGGATCATTTTTACGACGACGGTTATAATCGTGTGGACGAATCGGGCAACGCGGGTGGGGAAACCCGTTTTTGGGGATACGACAATCCGGGGCAACTCCTGGACGACGCCATTGTCATGAGCAGTTTTTCATCCAGCACCTCGGGCAGCATTCAGGGCGTCCAGGATGCGCCGCACTGGGGCGCGGAACTGACTTACGCGCGGGAGTTGGGTTGGAACGGTTCCTATTGGTGGGGGGTGGAGATCGGGTTGAGTTGGACCGACATGAGTTTCAAGGAGCGGGCTTCGTTTCAAGGCAATGCGACGATCGTGCGGGATGCTTATTCTCTCAATGGCGGCGTGGCGCCCGAGGCTCCTTATGCCGGCACGTTTAGCGGCGCCGGTCCGGCGCTGGGCGATGATCCGCTGAGGACGGTGCAGAACCTCAATGGCGCCGCCCAAACCATGGGCGAGTATGAGTTGGAGGCGTCGCTGTATGTGATCAGGCTCGGACTGGTGTACGAGACCCCGTTTACATCCTGGCTTTCGCTGCAGGTCGGGGGCGGGATTGCGGGAGGCTTTGTTGACAGCGAGTTTCGGTACGAGGAATCCACCACAATCGCGAGCTTGCGCAGCTCCGTGACGCGGGGATCGGGGAGCGGCGACGATTTTGTGGGGGGGGCTTATGCGCACGCCGGTCTGGCGCTGCATTTCCATGATCATTTCATGGCATCGCTGGGTCTGCAGTACAAGTATCTGACGTCCTACACGCAGGAGGTGGCGGGGCGCCGGGCTGAAATCGATTTTGAGGGTTCACTCTATGTGGCGCTCGGCGTGGGCGTCACATTCTAGCCTGCACCTGTAACGGATTCTCCCTGAAAGCGCAGCCATGGAAACGCCGGAACCAGCGATGTGCGAGCTGGCCTGCCCGTAGGGTCGGACGGTTCGAAAGGTAAGAGGTGTCTGGATCGGGGGAGCTTCGAATGGGCAAGACCATTCCCCGTTGGCCGCATCCGTCGCGGCCATCGTATCAAGCGGCGGTCGCCATCCAACAGCGCCTGGCCGGGCGTGTGATTGCCGCCACCGGCGGGGAGCGCATTCGTTATGTTGCCGGTCTGGATGCGGCATTTCTGGAGGAGGGTTCGCGTTGTGTGGCCGCGGCGGTGCTGTGGGATATGCGAAGGGGCGTTGTGTGCGAGGAAACGGTGGCCGAACGCCGCGCGGGGATGCCGTATATACCAGGGCTGCTGAGTTTTCGCGAGGGGCCGGCATTACTGGCGGCGCTGCGCGGGTTGGGGCGCGCGCCCGACGCGCTGCTGTGCGACGGGCATGGTATCGCTCACATGCGGCGTTTTGGGGTGGCCTGCCATTTGGGAGTGCTGTGTGACCTGCCTGCGGTTGGTTGCGCGAAGAGCCGCTTGATCGGGACGCATCAAATGCCGGGGGTGGCACGGGGCGAGTGGGCGCCGCTGAGGAGCGGGAATGAGCTGCTGGGCTGCGTGGTGCGCACCCGGGATGGTATCCGGCCGGTGTACGTGAGTATCGGGCATCGCATCAGCCTGGCGCGGGCGCGGTGGCTGGTGTTGCGGTGTTCGGGCCGGTTTCGATTGCCGGAGCCGACCCGGTTGGCGGACATCCTGGTGGCGGCGGCGAAGCGCGAGCGACGCGCGCATCCGTAGGGGGCGGTAGGCAACGCCTCCACCTTACATGCAGTACTGTCGGGATTCCGGTTGCGACACCCCATCTTTCGCCTGGTTCCCCATTTGTCGGTAAAAGATGGGTGGAAACAGGGTGACAGGTTCATTGTGAGATGAACGCTTCTCCTTGATGGCCAGGATTTTAATCGTGAACCGGGTTCGCCACCCATCAAGGCCCACTCTCTGAGTGGGTGGAGCGGCTATAGCGATAATGGTGACGCCACAGGTCCCGACGATGGCCTCGCCGAACTGACGGACTGCGTCGGCAAAGCCCGCCTCGCGTGCCGATTATGGGAGTTCTTGGCGGGATGCCGGTGCGGGTCATCGGATCAAGCCGAACGGGCTGAACAGCAGATAGAGAATCAGCGCGAGCGCGATCACCACCGCGCCGGCGATTTTGGCGTTGCCCGAGGTTTCGAGGGCGATGGTGGTTTGCTGGCGGAAGACGACCGGGTTTGCCAACGGCTTGATCAGGCGGATCAGGGTCATGAGGGCCAGGCACAAGGCGAAGCAGACGGCCATCCGGTTCAGGAACTGGAGGTTGGGCACCGCCAGTTTGAGGGCGCCGTAGGCCACGATATTGGTGAGGAGTCCAACCACCCCGCAAACGGGCGGTGCCCGTCGAACCAGGAGTCCGAAGACGAACACGGCCAGGATGCCCGGTGAGATGAAGCCCTGGCCTTCCTGGATGATGGTGAAGATGCTGTTGCTGATCTTGGGATTACCGAGTTGCGGCGCCAGGAAGATGGCTACGGCGGCGAATACGACCACCGAGGCGCGGCCGAGCAGGACAATAGCTTTCTGTTCGGCCTGGGGCGCGAGGTGGCGTTTATAGATGTCCATGGCGAAGATGGTGGACGCGGCGTTGAGCATGGCGGCGAGGGAACTGACCACGGCGCCGAGGAGGGCGGCGAAGACAAAGCCGACCAAGCCGACCCCCTGGGGCAGCACGTGGCCCAGGAGTTGGGCGAGCGCGGTGTCATACTTGTAGGCGATCAGCTTTTCGACCTGGGTTTTCTGGCCGGCGTCGGCGGCGGCCTGCGTGATGCCCGCGTTGTGTTTCTCGATTTCCTCGGCCAGACCGGGGTTGACATGGCGCCAGGAGGCGTCCTCGGTCAGAAAGAGGGTGAACGGTTCGGGAACGAGTTCATCGTAGCGGGATTGGGTGAGGGGGAGGACGGCGGGGTTGGCGGATTTGACTTCCTTGAGGGCTTGTTCGCTGGGGTAGAGGGCGATGAGGTAACGGCCGGAGGGCCAGGACGCGATCCGGTCCGCCGCCGGTTGGGCGGATACTTCCACGAAAGCGGTCTGCGGGTTGGCTTTAAGGTATTTGGCCAGGACCGGCGCGCGATCCTTGACACCTTCGAGGCGCATCTGCTCGGAGTAGAGGTTGAAGGCGATGATGCCAGGGATGACGATGACAAAGGGAATGAGCAGTTTCATGAAGGCGGCGAAGACGATGCCGCGCTGTCCCTGGGCCAACGAGGCCGAGCCGAGGGTTCGCTGGGTGATGTATTGGTTCAGGCCCCAATAGTAAAAGTTCGGAATCCAGAGGCCGAGCAGCAGCGCGGTCCAGGGCAGAACGCTGTCCGAAGCGGGGAGGAACATGTTCATCCGGGGCTGGTTCAGGTCCCAGAACCGCTCGATGGCGCCGGAGTCAGGCGAAAGGGATTGCACGGCCACGGCTCCGGTTTGGATGTCGACCACGGTGGAGGCTTCGGAAACGGAACCGAGTTTCTGGAAGGCGAAGAACATGATGACCGCGCCGCCCAGGATCAGGGCGCTGCCCTGGATAAGATCGGCCCAGGCGCAAGCCTTCAAGCCGCCCGCCACGACATAGAGCATGGCGATCAGGCCGATGACCAGCGATCCGGTCGCGAGGTTCATGGGCAGCCCCGCTTTGCCGGCCAGGGTGCTGATGGTAAGTGCCCCGGAGTAGGTGACCGATCCGAGCAGCAGCAGATAGATCAGGATGGTGGCCACGGCCATGATGGTGCGGGCAGCGCCGTTGTACCGGTACTCGAGGAACTCGGGCATGGTGAAGATGCCGGCCCGGAGAAAGTAGGGGAGGAACCCGAACCCAACGACGACGAGCGTGATGGCGGCCATCCACTCGTAGCTGGCGATGGCGAGGCCGACGTGGCTGGCGGCGTTGCCGCTCATGCCGACGAATTGCTCGGTCGAAATGTTGGCCGCGATGAGGGAGAACCCGATCAGCCACCAGCTCAGGCCGCGTCCGGCGAGGAAATACCCCTCGCTGCTTTTCTCGGTGCGACTCTTGATGAGGCCGACGGTGACGACGGTGATCACGAAGGCGACGAACACGAGGACATCAAGCGGCAGAATACGGAACACCTCGGAGGAATTCATGTCGGGGTTAGCGGGTTGAGTTCAGGGGTTGGGCAAATCCGTGAGGGCGTTGCATTTGAATTGGATGCGCATTGGTGTAAAGCGATGCACGCGGGTTGTCAATCCCCGCTCAGGGTCAGCTCGACTCTGAGCACCAGGCGTTCGGCAACCGAAGCCGAAGCGACCGCCTGAATGAGACGGCCGATGCGTCCGAGGATCTGTGCCTGGATCACGAGCTCGTCGCCGGGACGAACGGCATCGAGGAATTTCGCGTTGCGGACGGCAGCCAGTTTGAGTCCTGGCAACGGGGGTTGCCGGGGATCGGACTGGGCGACAGTGCCAGCGAGCTGGGCTGCGGCCTCGATGAGGAGCACGCCCGGCATGAGTGGTTGGCCGGGAAAATGACCGCGGAGAAACGGTGCGTCGGGGCGCAGTCGATAACGGCCGGTGCCGGCCTGACCCGGTTCAAGCATGGTCAGCTCGTCCAGGAACCGGAATTCGGGTCCGTGGGGCAGGGCACTGAGCGCTTCGGCGAGGGGATGGTGCATTGGATGATGGCGCGAGCGGGTCGATAGCGGATCATTTGGATTTGGGACGGACGACTTCCCAATCCGGCTCGAGGCGCGGCTCGAACAGGCCTTCCGGCAGGGTCGGATTGACCCGTATTTGGTGGAAATCGTTGCGCATCGATGAGCCGTCCGCGAACCGAATTTCGGTGAATCGCAATTGGTAATCGGCGGGCCCGAAACCAACGCGGATGAGGGGCATCAAACGGCGGGCGGAGGCGGACCGGGGCTGGAGGCTCAGGGTGTGCAGCTCATGGGTGGCGGTGGTGTCGAGCAGCCGGAAGCGGCTTTCCAGTTCGGATCGGCTGCGGGGAAAGCCAGCCTCAAGCAGCGCCAGCGCATCGCGCCAGGGACCCGGCGAAGCGGAGTCGAGCGGAAACACTTCCACCCGTTTCAAGCGGGGATATATCACCAGCATCTGCTCCGGCTGCCGGACGGCGATGGTCTGCGGGGGATCGCCCAGCTCCCAACGGAACTGATGCGGCGCGGCGAACCAGACCCGGCCGGTTGCGGTCAGGGGGTGGAGCAGGGATTTGAGCGTGCGCGTTTGGGTCACCTCCGCGGTCCAGGTCAGGACGTTGGTCTGGTGGTTCAGCCATGTCTCCACAGCGGGGGCGGGGTCCGAGGCGTGGGAGCGGTTCAAGGAACTGGCGTTCAAGGAACTGGCGGCCAGAACCAGCGCGAGCGCGAGGCGGTGCCGGGCGGGCGGAGGTCGATGATTCAGCGGGCTGGGCTCGGGGTGTTCGTGCCGGCCGAAGTCTGCCAGATGGGAACGAAGTGATACCATTGGTCGGGATGATTGCGGATGATCGGCTCGAAGGCACGCATGATTTCCTGCGCGAGTGCCTGCCGGGCTTCAACCTGCCGCAAGCCGCGCCGGTCGTAGGGGATCTCGGGCAGGACGCAGGCGTGGTAACCGCTGGCATGATGGAGCACGTAGACGGGAAGCAGGATACAGCCTGAAGCACGGGCCAGCTCGGCCGGCGCCAGCGAGGCTTCCATGGTTTCGCCAAACAGGCTGACCGAAACGGCGGTTGCGGCAGGAGGACGATCGACGAGCAGGGCAACCGCGGCGCCCGCTTCGAGTTGCCGCAGCACCTCGAGGAAGGCAAAGGGATCGCGCTGGATGACGATGGTTTCGATGCCCCAGCGTTGGCGGGATTGGCGCCGCAGTTCGGTGAGCCGCCGGGTGGGTTCCTCCATCGTCACCGCCATCAGTCTGATGCCATGTCGGGCCAACAGTGGCGCCCCGAACTCCCAGTTGCCCAGGTGCGGAGTAATCAACAGGACGCCGCGGCGGGACTCGAGTGCCGCAAAGAATCGATCGCGACCCTCGAGTCGACCGACCAGATGATCGATGTCGCGTCCGGCTTCGTAGGCCCAGAGATGAGCGATCTTGAGTCCGAAATTGCGGAAGAGCCGGCGGGCGCCCGCCTCGGCGGCGGTCCGGTCGTGGTCGAATGCCGGCAGGAGATTGTCGACCACGGTGCGAAAACGGCCGGGCCGAAGAATCCGAAAGAGGGAGGCCATCCATTTGGCGAGGCCGTGCAGGAGCGGTTCGGGGAGATGACGGGCCAACCCGCGCCCGATTTGCCAGATCAGGCCGGAGTAGAGCCGGGATGGCCCGGCACCCGATCGACGGGCGGGCAGGGCATCGGAGTGCCCGTGGATCAACTTCCACCAGGCCGGCAGGATGAAGACCGCCGTCAGAACGGCGCAGGCGATGCCGACGGCGCAGATCCGACCCAGGCTGGCCAAGCCGGCATTTGAGGACCAGGCCAGTGAGCTGAAAGCCGTGATGGTGGTCACGCCGCAGAGGAGGAGCGCATGGCCGGTGGCGCGGCGGGTGGCGCGCAGATCGCCCCCATTCCGGCGGAGCGCAAGTTGAATGTGGATGCTGTAATCGACGCTGGTGCCGAGAAGCAACGGGATGGCCATCAGGTTCATCAGGTTCCACGACCATCCGGCGATCCGCATCACGGCGAGCAAACCGGCCAGGGCAAAGCCGAGCGCGACCAGGCTCAGGAGGACTTCGGTGGTCCGGCGAAAAGCCAGGCCCAGCGCCGCTAGAACGAACACCAGCATCAACCAGGAAAGCCAGGCCAACTCGCCGCGCACCCGATCCAGCACCAGTTCGCCCAGCCCGGCCCAACTGGCGAGTTGATAGTCATCGGGCGGCAGACGGCGGTTCAATTCGCGAAACACGCCCGGTTGGTCATTGACTGGATAGATCAGCCCCAGGGCGTGGAGTGACCCGGGTGAGCGCGACACAAACCGGCCGAGAACCCAGGCGCTGACCGCGTTGCTGGGCCAGTGGGGCCCGGGTTCGGTCAGCGCCTCGCTCCACGCGTCCAAGACCCGGCCAGCCAGCGCGAACGCCTCCTCGGAAAAGCCCTGGTTTTGGAGGGCTTGCCGGAGTTCGGCGCGACGGTCGACCAGGGAAGCGAGGGCAACGCGATTCGCGGCCTGGCGGTCCGGGTGCGCCCAGAGGGTGGTTGGCAGGGTGAATCCCGTGACGAGACTCCTGGCGTGTTTGAGGGCGGTTTCCGCGGCATCGAGTTTGAGCGCCACTTCCAGTTCGTTGGTTCCCTTGACCAGCAACCAGAGCGGTTCGCCTGGCCCGCCCATGCGAGCCTTGATCTGGTCCAAGGCGGCATAAGCGGCGCTGGCACGGGGGCGCAGGGCTGCGGCACCGTGATCCAGGGACGGCAGCCCATCGGTCAACACGATCAGCATGCCGAGCAACAGCGCGCCACTCCATACCAGCGGACTTCTCATCGGATGCGGCCCCGGTCCGGCGGCAGGCGGCTCCGGCTCAACGGCCCCGAAGCGCTCACGTTGCGGCAAGGGCAGAAGCGGCGCGAGGAACAGCATCAGCATGAGCACCGCTGCGAGCAGTATGCCAACCGTCACCAGCGCCCCGAGTTGTGCGAGCCCGGGCAGTTGGCTCAGGTTGAGCGCGAGAAACGCGGCGGCGGTGGTCAAGGCTGCCCACGAGATGCTGGGGGCGAGCTGCCTTTGGAGCTCCGAGGCGGTGGCTTGCGGCCGCATGCGGGCTTCCTGGTAGAGGACCAGTCCGTAGTCGACGGCGAGGCCGAGCAGGATCGCCGCAAAACCGGTGCTGACCACATTCAGGGTTCCGAACCAGAGACCGCCGAAGCCCAGGGTCCCCGCCAGGATCAGCGTGAGCAAAGCCGTCAGCCAGAGCAACGGCGTCAGCCGGCGATGAACCCAGAGGAAGAGCGTCGCAATGATCAGCAGCGTGCCGACGACCGACCGGGTCATGTCCCGCTCCATGCCGCCGCCGATTTCGGCCATGAACGCGGGTTGACCGGTGAATCCGACCGCGACCGCCGCCAGCGACGGATTCGACTGGCGCCAGGCGGACACGGTGTTCCGAATCCCTTCCAGCCAGTGCGCGCTTTCGCGGTAGCTGGCCAAAGGCGACCGGTTTTGGACAAACAGCACCCGGAAGGTTCCGGCGGGCGACGCAAACAACTCGTTGCCCTCGCTGAGATTGGGCAGGCCGCCTGCCGCGGAACCCGGCAATTCGGTCAGGCCAAATGGGTCGTAACCGGCACGGCCCAATGCTCCGGGTGAAAGCGAAGTGGCCAGAGTCTGGCGCAACTGTTCCAGCCGCGGTTCGAGTTGATTGGAGCTTAGTCGTTGGACAAGCAGGTCGAGCGCGGCCGGGGGCAGGTTGAGCCAGGCGAAGGCCAGCAATTCGGCGGTCTCCAGCGGTTGGGATCGCCAGGGCGGCTCCCATTGAACGGTCAGGCTCAGTCCGGGATCGTCCGACAACGCCTGGGCGAGGCTTCCCGCGGCAAGCTCGGTCTCTTCGGCATCGGTTCCGGCGAGGGTGATGATGAGTTCCCTCGTGTTGGCGAAGTGTCGCTGGTAGTTCTTGAGGCCTTGGACTGCGGGGAGGTCGCCCGGCAGGAGATCGAGCACTTCGACATTGAACCGCAGGCGCGTCAGGCCCACGACGGCGGGGACCAGGAGCACCAGCAGCAGCCAACGTGACTCGCGTCCCAGGTTCATGGCTGCCAGTAACCCCGGAGCAACTCCCCGGTGCGAGGGTTTTCCAGCCGCCATTCCCCCGGACCGGGCACGCTCCAGTTCCAACCCTTGGGGATAGTCCGCTCGGTGAGGGCGAGCGCGAGCACCAGCCAAACGGAACGGGCCGGGGGATCGCCGCGTCCCTGGTAACGGCGGTTCTCACCCACCAGGTTGAGCTGCCAGGCCGCGGAGTCGACCCGCGCCACCACCAACGTCAGCGGTGTCTTGGTAAACTCGAGGATGACCGATCCCTCAGGGTGAACGGCGGCAGTCAGTTCGCCGGCGAGTTCCGCTTCGCCCGCGGGCAGGCGCCAGATGGCTTGTCCGTGGTCGAGCCGCCAGCCGGGTTGCGCCAGGTCGACCGGCGGAATGGCCGGAGGGGTCCGACAAGCCACCAGGAGGGGCAGGGCCGCGCACAAGGCCAGTCCGAGCGCGCGTTGCACGCCGTGCCGGATGTCCGGGACAATCAACAATCTGACCGGGAAGCGCACAGGTTGAGGGTGATTTGGGCCGTGGACCGAGCCGGGTGCATGACTATCGGACGAATCAAGGTGGCGTTGTTTGAACATTTTTGGCGGCATTTGTCAAAAGGCAGTGAACGGGATCGGCCGAAACCGGATTCGATCGCTGGCCGCCTGGTTTGCCGAAACGGATGCCGGGGCGCACAAAAAATGTTTGTCGGGGGTTGATCTTTTGCCCGGCAATGGATAAAAGAGCTGGCTTTAGTCACCGCCGGAGTGGCGGAGGACGTTGAGGACACTGGGATGATAAAAGTTGAGAGTCTGACCAAGACCTTCGGATCGAAGGTGGCCGTCAACCGTGTTTCCTTCTCGGTGGAGAAGGGGGAGGTGCTCGGTTTTCTGGGCCCCAACGGTGCCGGCAAGTCCACCACCATGCGGATGATCACCGGTTTCATACCGCCTACCAGCGGCCGGGTGCGCGTGGGGTCGCACGATATGATCGAAGCGCCCATCGCCGCCAAGCGGCTTCTGGGGTATCTGCCCGAAAACGCGCCGGCCTACAACGACATGACCGTCTACGGCTTTCTTTCGTTTGCCGCCGAACTGCGCGGGATGCGTGGCGATGCCAGAAAGCGCGCGGTGCATCGCGTGGTCGAGACCTGCTTTCTCGAAAGCGTGCTGCACCAGAGCGTGGAAACGCTCTCCAAAGGTTATCGTCACCGGACCTGCTTCGCCCAGTCGATCCTCCACGATCCCGACGTGCTGATCATGGACGAGCCGACCGACGGGCTCGATCCCAACCAGAAACACGAGGTCCGCCAGTTGATCCGGCGCATGGGCGAGAAAAAGGCCATCGTCTTCTCCACCCACATTCTCGAGGAAGTCGAGGCAGCCTGCACGCGGGCGATCATTATCGACCGTGGTCAGATCGTGGCCAACGGCACCCCGGAGGACTTGAAACAGCGATCCGAGGTGGCCGGCGCGGTCCTGGTGCGCGCGGCGGGGATTCCGGCCGCCACGTTCGCTGCCAAAGCGGGCCTGCTTCCCGTCGCCCGAAAGGCGGTCCCGGTACCGGATCGAGGCAACGGCGAGACAGTCCGGGTCTTTCCCCAGCCGGCCGGCCGGGACGGGGCCTTGGCCAGGGCGCTGGCCGAGTTGGCCGGGCGCGAAGGGTGGAAGCTGGAGGAACTGCATACGGAAGAGGGACGATTGGACGAGGTGTTCCGCGGCATTACCAAGCCGGAAACCAGCCGGGGAGGCAATTGATGAATACAAGTGCGAGCAATATCATGGCGATCGCGAAACGCGAATTGGTGGGCTATTTCGCCTCGCCGGTGGCCTACGTTTTTCTGGTGATTTATCTGCTCCTGGCAGGTTTCTTCACCTTCACGGTTCGGCCCGCGTTCTTCGATTATGGGCAGGCTTCGTTGATCACCTTCTTCCGCTGGCAACCCTGGCTGTTCCTCTTCCTGGTTCCGGCCGTGGGCATGCGGCTCTGGTCGGAAGAACGGCGCTTGGGGACCATCGAACTGCTGTTCACCATGCCGGTGACTTCCTGGCAGGCGATCGTCGGCAAGTTTGTCGCCTCCTGGTTCTTCCTGGTCCTGGCGCTGGTCCTGACCTTTCCGGTGGTCATCACGGTCAATTACCTCGGCGACCCGGATAACGGCGTGATCTTCTCCAGCTACGTCGGCTGCGCCTTGCTGGCCGGCGCCTACCTCGCCATCAGTTGCATGACCTCGGCCCTGACCCGCAACCAGGTCGTCAGCTTCATCCTCGCCGTGGTCATGTGTCTGTTCCTCATCCTCGCCGGCTTTCCGCCCGTGACCGAAATCCTCTCCGGCTGGTTCCCGCCGGCGGTGGTCCAGGCCGTGGCCTCAGTGAGTGTCATCACCCACTTCGACGGGTTTCAGAAAGGATTGCTCGACTCGCGGGACCTGCTGTTTTTCCTGTCGCTGATCGGGTTCACGCTGTTTACGACGGGAGTCATCCTGCGCGGTCACCGGGCCGGCTGATCCAGGGAGTTCGCATGAAATCGAAATCGATCGAAACCTATCTCTATTCGGCTGTGGGCGTCGTGGCCATGCTGGCCCTGCTGGCCGGCCTCAACGTCATCCTCGCCGCAATCAAGGTCCGGTGGGACGTGACCGCGGATAACGCCCACACCCTCTCCGCCGGCACCCGGGCCATCCTCGCGAAGCTCGATACGCCCGTGAAAGCGCGGTTCTATTTCTCGCAGGTGGAGAATGCCACGCCGCAGAGTGTGGCGCTCGCCAATTACGCCCGACAGGTCGAGGATGTCCTCAACGCCCTGCGGCAGGCCTCGAAGGGGAAGCTGATCGTCGAGAAATACAATCCCCAGCCCGATTCCGACGCCGAGGACTCCGCCAAGCTCGACGGGATCGAAGGTCAGCCGATGCCGCCCTACGGCGAGGCCTTCTACCTGGGCATCGCCTTCAGTCAACTCGACGCGAAGGTGGCCCTGCCGTTTCTGACACCCGCCCGGGAACGACTGCTCGAATACGACATGGCTCGGGCCATCTCGCGGGTCACCCTGGTCGAAAAACCGGTGGTCGGCGTGATGAGCGCCCTGCCGGTGTTCGGCATGCCGTCCAATCCAATGATGATGCAGATGGGCCAGCAGGGGCAGGATCCCTGGTTGTTTATCAATGAGCTGCAGCGAGACTTCGATGTCCGCGAAGTCCAAATGACCGCCGAAACCATCGATCCGGCCATCCGGGTGCTGGTGGTCATTTATCCCCGGGACATTACGGAGGTCGCCCAATATGCCATCGACCAGTTCGTCCTGCGCGGGGGCAAACTGCTGGCGTTTCTCGATCCGATGTCCATCGCGGATAATCGCGACTCAATGATGAACCCGCTCCAGCGCGCCTCGGCTGGCGGATCGAACCTCGAGAAGCTGTTGGGCGTCTGGGGCGTCGAATACGACGCCGGCAAGGTCCTGGCCGACATGACTTACAAGACCATGATCGGCGGACGGGACGGCCGCCCACAGGAATCGCCCACGGTCCTCTCCCTGACGCGCGATGCCATCAATGCCGAGGACATTGTGACCAGCCAACTCGACAACCTGCTGCTGGCCTACCCCGGCGCGTTCTCCGGCACCCCCGCCGCCGGTCTCACCCGGACAGTGCTCCTGAAAAGTTCACCCAACTCCCAGCTGATCGAAAAAATGCTCGCCCAATTCGGCGGTGTCGATCGCGATTTCAAGCCGGATCAAAAAGAATACGCCCTCGCCATCCGCCTGACCGGTAAGTTCAAGACCGCCTTCCCTGACGGCAAACCCGGAGCCGCCGCCGACAGCGCCGATACCACGGCGCAACCCGCCGAGGGTTCACTCAAGGAATCCAGCGACGAGAACAGCGTGATCCTCGTCGCCGACAGCGACATCATGTTCGATCCCGTGGTCGCCCGGGTGCAGAATCTCCTCGGTTTCCGCATCGTCGATCCCCTCAACGGCAACCTCAATTTCGGCCAGAGCCTGGTCGAACTGATGGCCGGCGACAGCAACCTCATCGCCGTCCGCAGCCGAGCCACCCTGAACCGGCCTTTCACCGTCGTCCGTCAGATGGAAGAAAAGGCCCAGGACAGCTACCGCAACCAGATTCGCCAGTTGGAGCAAAGCGCCCAGGAAACCCAGCAGCGCCTCAGCGAACTGCAAAGCGCCAAGAGCTCCGACCAGCGATTCGTGCTCTCCCCTGAGCAACAGGATCAGCTGACCAAACTGCGCCAAACCGAAGCCCAGGTGAACCGGGAATTGAAAGATGTCCGGCGCCGGTTGCGACAGGACGTGGATTCGCTGCAAAACTGGATCAAAGCGCTCAACATCGCGGCCATGCCCCTGGCAGTGACCCTCACGGGCATCCTCGCCGCCTTCTACAAACGCAAGAAAACCGCGGCAAAATGAAGCGCAAACAACTCTCTCTGCTGCTCGGGCTCGGATTCTTAATCGGCGGCCTCGGTTGGTACATGGCCAGCCGTAACCGCGCGACCTACGGGGAATCCGGCCAGGCCCTCGGGGGCAAACTCCTCCCGGAGTTTCCCATGAACGACATCGCCCGAATCACCATCCAGGAAGAGACCAATACCGTCCAACTGGTCAAAGATGAAGGTGTCTGGCGCGTGCAGGAACGCCACGGTTACCCCGCCGATTACAGCGACGTCAGCGCGCTCCTCCGCAAAATCTGGGAATTGAAAATCGTCCAGAGCGAAGAGATCGGCCCCTCCCAGTGGCCGCGCCTCCAGATGGCCGATCCCGGCCAAGGCACCAACTCCGGCACACGCCTCGAATTCAAGGACGGCTCCGGCAAAGCCGTGGGCACGATCGTCCTGGGCAAAAAACACATGCGCCAAAGCCCCGGCCCGTCCCAGTTCGGAAATGAAGGCTGGCCCGACGGCCGCTACCTCCGCGTCGACGGCGTCCCGCGCGTCGCCCTCGTCTCCGATGCCTTCTCCGAAGTCGAAGCCAAAGCGGACCGCTTCCTTGACAAGGACTTCATCAAAGTCGAGAAGCTTCGCTCGATCAGTGTCACCCACACCAACCTCACGAATTCATGGGCCTTGACGCGGGAGACCGAAACCGGCCCGTGGACCCTCGTCGCCGCCGCCGAAGGCGAGAAACTCGATAACTCCAAAACCAGTTCACTCAACTACGCGTTGTCCAACCCGCTCTTTGACGACGTGGCCAGTCCCGACGCCAGCACGGAAACCACCGGACTCGATCAACCTGTCGTCGCCCGCCTCGAAACCTTCGAGGGCTTCAACTATGACGTGAAAATCGGGCGCCAGACCGCCGACGAGAAATACCACGTCTCAGTTCAGGTCGAGGGTGCTTACGCCCGGGAACGCACCGCTCCAGCCGATGAAACCGCCGAGGACAAGGAACGACTGGACCGCGAATTCAAAGAAACGCTGGCCAAACTCGACGAGAAACTCACCCGGGAACAGAGCAAGGGCCGATGGATTTACCTCGTTTCCAAGTGGACCGTGGATTCGCTGCTCAAAACCCGGGCTGATTTCCTCGACACCAAGAGCGAAACGGAAACGTCCGCTCCCGATGATTCCGACCCATCCGAGGTCGAGGATTCCAACGGAGATTCCCTCGTCCCCACGCTGTTCGAGTAGAGGCACAGCCGCCAGTACGGACCCAACCGATTCCGGCACGCCCGATCAGCATCGGTTCCTTGTCGACGGAGGGCGATCGTCGGGCGCATATTCAAAACATGCGAACCGTCAGTCGCTTCCTGTCTCTTACCCCTCATCCTCGCCCGCCCTGCGCAGAGGCATACCGTCCCGGGGCGCCTTGGCGGGCGTTTGCCGCCGAGACCTGCCGCCGCATGTTCGTGCGGTGTGGCCGGCCAGTCTCCTGGAATGTGGCCATGCTCACTATCCTGATCACCGCACCCGCGGCGCACGCCGCCGATTCCCGCGCCGAGTCCCTCGGCCTGATCCCTCAGCCGGCGCAGCTCGAATTTCGCGATGGTGACTGGGCCTTCGACCGGACCTCCCGCATCGTCGCCCGGGGAGTTGCGGAGACGGCGGCGAACACCCTCGCGGAAGCCTTGTCCGCCTTGCTCGGTTGGCCTGTGCGGGTCGTGAACGAAGCGGCGCAAGCGGGCGATATCGAAATGCGACTCACCCCCGCGGACGCCCGGTTCGGTGCCGAAGGCTATCACCTCGCCATCACGACCCGGACTGCGGTGATCCACGCCGGCACGGATGCCGGCTTGTTTTACGGCGGGGTGACCCTCAGGCAATTGCTGTCTCCGCAACCACCCGCATCCGGCGGGGCAGCGGACGCGATCCGCCTGCCGTGTCTGGAGATCGAGGATGCGCCCCGCTTTCCGTGGCGCGGTCTGCTGCTCGATCCGGCGCGCCATTTCCTCCCTCTGCCCGATCTCAAAAAGTTCGTCGATGTGATGGCACTGCACAAACTCAACATGCTGCAACTGCACCTCACCGACGACCAGGGTTGGCGGCTCGAGATCGAACAATACCCCCGACTGACGGAGATCGGCTCGCAACGGAAGGAATCTCCCCAGCCGCGGAACCGGGATCGCGGTGACGGCACCCCTTACGGTCCGTTCTTCTACACGCAGGCGGAGATGCGCGAGTTGGTGGCATATGCCCAAGCCCGGCACATCACCCTCCTGCCGGAGATCGAGATGCCAGGTCACTTCCGTGCCGCCCTGGCTGCGTATCCCGTTTTCTCCTGCACGGGCGGACCCTTCGAGGTCAGCACCCGCTGGGGCGTTTACCCGGATATCTTGTGTGCCGGAAACGACGACGCCGTGTCGTTCGTTTGCGACGTGTTGGCGGAAGTGGTCTCGGTCTTTCCGAGCCGGTTCATCCACATCGGCGGAGATGAGGCGCCGCGTGATCGGTGGAAGGCCTGCACCCGATGCCAGGCGCGGATGAAAGCCGAGGGATTGACCAACGAAGCGGAACTCCAAACGTGGTTCAACCATCGCATGGAGGTGGCTCTCGCCCGTCATGGCCGCCGCCTGATCGGCTGGGACGAAATCCTCGAGGGCGGTCTCACCCCCGGCGCGGCCGTGATGTCGTGGCGCGGCATGGCCGGAGGATTGGCCGCCGCGAGAGCCGGGCACGACGTGGTCATGGCCCCGACTTCGCACTGTTACTTCGACTACGCCCAGGCCAGAGGACCGGACGAGCCGGAATGTATCGGCGGTTTCATACCTCTCGAGACCGTCTACGGTTTCGAGCCGGTGCCGGCCGAACTCGCGATCGACCGGCAACCGCACATCCTCGGCGTTCAGGGCAACCTCTGGAGCGAATACCTGTGGAACCTGCGGGATGTGGAGTACTTCGCATTCCCGCGCGCGTCGGCGCTGGCCGAGGTGGCGTGGTCACCGGTGCCGGCGCGGGACTTCGCCAGCTTCCAGCGGCGGTTGGAGCGGCATCTCCAGCGACTGGGGCGGCTGGGCGTCAATTACCGTCACCCGACTGTGGGGCAGGGTGTGAGCCGATGACGGGAGTCGGGGCTGTTCGAGGATCCGCGCGCCAGCCAGGGGCTTTGAGCTGGTCACCCACACTCATCACAATTCCGTCTGGGCATCCCACAACGACGTCAATCGCGTCAGCTTCAGGGACGACCGTGGCTGCGGATACCCCCTCCATCGCCACGTCGCCAGCCTCGCCGATGACCCGCACCAAGCCAACGCCATCACCGTCAGCGAGTCGCGAACCGCCGATGCCAGCTCGTCCCGGGCCTGCAACCCAGAAAGCCGTGTCAGAGTGACAGGTTCACGATCTGCCCCCGACGAACAGGGGCTCGCCCACCAACACACTTCCGAATACGACCGTCGTCTGGGTGTCGTCAGGGATACAACCGCGTTGAAACCCGCTCCCGAGAAAGCCGCCGAACCGGCCCAACTTCAAAACAAGGTGACAGGTTCAGCAAAACAGGGTGACAGGTTCAGGGTGTGGAGGGGTGGTTCCTTGCCCTTGAAGTCAGTCCAGGAGTCACTTGCGCCG
>JAHDYP010000093.1 GCA_023383055.1 Verrucomicrobiota bacterium
TCCCCAAATAGCCCCCGTAGTCGTTACGCAATCGCCCCACACTCGCTCCCGTCACATACCCTTCCTCCACAACCGCTGGTCCATACACGGCCGTCACCTCATGATTGCCCTCCACCCGGAACGAGGTCTCCGCACTGTAGCTCCAATCCATCCCGTCAATCTTCCACTTCACGAACGGCTCCCCATCGTGAATTAGCGGAGCGCTCAAGCTCACCGTCTTCCCTTCCAGGTACGTGCGCTCAAACTCTGTCACCCCGGCCCCAGCCCCATTCTCATCCACCGGGCTCATCGCAATCGGAACATTCACAGCCCCAGCCGAAGCCACCCCCACCAACTGCTCCACGGCATCGCGGGCATATTTCAAATCCACCGGCCCATACGACCGACCCGCATCCTGCACCTCATACCAACCCAGACGGTAACCCTCCCAGCTGTACACCGCCCCCACCAGCGTCCCTACCCCTGTCGTCGTCAGCAACGTGTCCCGGTTATGCCACTGGTCTCCTCCCAAAACCTCCTCGCTCACCAGATAATATCTTGTGTTCGCCGCCAGCTTCACCGGCTCCGGCAGCCTCGCATACACAAAGCCTCCTGCCGTTTGTCCCGCCATGTCCACCGTCACAGATCCACCCGGCACATCCTCACCGTCGACCGCTCGCACCAACTTCACTTCATGCGACTGGCTGTTCCCGCTCAACACCCACCGGCCTAACTCCGTCACCACGATCGGCTCCGTTCCCACTTCCACAATCATCCCCAAATAGCCCCCGTAGTCGTTACGCAATCGCCCCACACTCGCTCCCGTCACGTAGGAAGTGTTGATCGCAGTACCCTGCACTTGAACATCGACCGTGTCCGTACTGACCCCGCCCTTTCCATCACCGACCGTTAACTGAAACGTCAGCACTGTATTCAGGCTCACCTCTGGCGCCGTGAAAGTCGGCGACCTATCCTCCGCATCGCTCAAGGTCACGCTCAACCCCGTCAACTGCTCCCAGAGATAACTCAGCCCGTCACCGTCCGGATCCATGCTGCCTGACCCATCCAGAGTGACAAAGGCACCGCTGTCGACCGCTTGATCCAGGCCGGCGTTGGCGACCGGCGGTGTATTCGGTTGGACGACCGTGATTGATTCGAGCGCAGTATCCATCGCACCATCGTTGTCCATGACCGTGAGAGTGACGTTATACGTCCCCCCCGCCGTGTAAGTGTGGCTGGGCTTTTGTTCCGAGGCCGTGCCACCGTCGCCGAAGTTCCATTCCCGGGCCAGGATGGAGCCATCGGGATCGGTGCTGGAATCGGTGAACGTGACTGAGAGACCGGTAGCGAGGTAGGTAAAGCTGGCCGTTGGCGGGGCGTTATTGTCTACGGTAACACCGATCCCAAGGCTGGTTGAGGTATTCTCGCCGGTATCGGTGGCGACGGCGGTGAGGGTGTAAGCGCCATTGGGGACGGGCGTGGTATTCCAGTCGAGCGACCAGGTATCCGACACGATCTCAGTGCCCAGACCGATCGAGGTGTCGTTCGCGAAGAACTCGACCTGAGAGACACCCAGATCATCGGTGGCCGTGGCGGTGATGGTGACCGTGCCCTGCAGCACCGCGCTCTCCACCGGTGCAGTGATCATAACCGAGGGCGGTTGGTCGACCGCATTGACCGTGATGCTGATCTCGCCCGCTTCGCTGAGCAGTTCGGTGTCCTGGGCGAGGAAGAGGAAGCTATCGGAGCCGGTGTAATCGGGGTTGGGGGTGTAGAGGAGATCAGGCGATGTGCCGGAGAGCGTGCCGTGGGCTGGCGCCAGGGCGATTTGATAGGTGAGATCGTCACCATCCTCATCCGACCCCGTCAGGGTGATGGCGACGGAGCTATTCTCGTCCACACTGACCGATTGATACTCGGGGACAACAGGTCGATGATTGACGGGCGGTGGGTTCGCGGTAATGGCGGCGCAGAGGAGATCGATGCCGACGGAATCGAGGACTTCGTTGCGATTGCGTTGGGTGTCCTCGAACTTCACGCGGATGATGCCGTCCGTAGTCACGTAATTCTGTGGGGTCGTGGGCGTGAAGGTGAACGCGCCGCCGACCTTACTGCTCGTGATGTTGTCCCAACTGCCGCTGCTGACATTGTAGATGTCAGCCCGGTAACCGTTTTCATCGCCCCAGGCCTGAGGGACGGTAGTAGTGAGGTGGAGCGTGAGGGCGGTGATGGCGGACCGGTCGGCGGAAGTGCGAAGGGTGTATTCAGCTACCAGGGCGCCGTAATTTTTGTCGATCCTGGCTTCCTTGAGCGTCTGGACCGAGCCATCGCCCGCCAAGGTTGTGGCGCTGAGCGGACCGGTGACCGAGCCGGGACTGACGACGGGCGGTTCGCTCACGTAGGGGTTATAGGCGTTGGGGCTGGGAATGGCGCTGACTTCGCCGCTGAGGGCGAACTGGCCCGTTTCATCGATGGCGCGGACAAAGTAGAAATGCGAGAGGCCATCGTCGAGGCCGGTATCGGTGAAGGTCGGATCGATCAGCCGGGCCAGGGGGTAAGCGCTGTAAACCGGTTCATCCTGGAGCCGGCGGAAGATGTCGTAGAGGAGCAAATCGCCGTCCGGATCGAAGCTGGGCGTCCAGCTCAGCTTGACGGACTGCGGTCCGGGGAGGGCAATCAGGTTGGCGGGGGAGGTGGGCGGTTGATTGGGGGTGCCCGGGGCGGGATCGAAGAAGATGCCGCTGAGGACGGCGTTGCCGCCCGCGGTGCAGGTAATTTTGATGCGGAGATCGCCGGCGAGATCCCAGGTGAGATATCGGCCCTGGGTGAAACCGGCGGTGATCGATCGGGTATCGAACACCAGGGTGGGGTCGTTGGCGTCGGTGATGGTGATTTCCTGTTGTCGCAGCGGCGAAACCGCGTCCCAGTCGAGGATATAAAGGGAGACCCGGGACAGGTAAGGCAGCGTTAAATCGACGTAAAAACTGTCGAACTCGTAATAGCAATGAGCGAACCGGTCGGTACTGGGATCGGGTCGTTGCAGCGCCCGAAGGTCGGTAGTCGAATCCGTCCAGGCATGCAGGTAGGCGCCCCAAACCGTTGCGTTGGCGCCTAAACCGGCGACGTACGGGGAGGACTTGCCATCGACAAGCTGGCAGAGGTGATAACCGGCGGAGCCGTAGGTTCCTTTCCAGGTGCCCCGAGTAATGCCGTGATCGTCGCTGCTGACAAACACCGCGCCCGGCTCGGGCAGGGTCATGGCGTAGGCCGGGAGGGTACCGGGAGCGGACCCGGCGCTGTTGTAAGCCGCGATGGTGTAGCCGTATTGCGTGCCCGGATCGAGTCCGGTATCGACCCAGAAGGTCACCTTGGGTCCGACGGAGATGGTTACCGGGGCGGTGGACCCGAGCGTTCGCTGGATCAGAAAGCCGCTTTCGTTATCCGCATGATCCGACCAGGAGAGGGCGATTTGGGAGGGAGACAAGGCCACCGCGGTGAGACCGCTGGGCGCGAGCGGCGGAGTGGCGGCGGCGGTGGGTGTGGCGGACGCCGGTGCGGAGAATCCGCTTTCGCCGAGCCAGTTTTCGGCCGTCACCACGTAATCGTAAGTCATGCCGTTGGCCAGGCCGAAATCGACGTAGCTGGTGGTTGTGAGGCCGCTGGCAAGCTCGGCATATTCTTCCGCTGGATCAACCCTCCGGAAGACGTTGTACCTGGCGGCCCCGACGGACACATTCCAGCCGAGGCTCACATGGGCATCACCCGCGGTGGCGGCGAGCCCGGTGGGCGGCAACGGAATACTGGGCGGGGTAATCACCGTGCTCAGGTCCAGGCGCCCGCCGGTGACCGACTTGCCGGCCAGCGACGAGGTGGGGATGGTGGAACCGAGAATCGCGGCTTTGATCTGGGCCGCCGAGTCGTCCTGGTGCGTGGATGCATACAGTGCCACCGCCCCGGTGACATGCGGCGTCGCCATGGAGGTGCCGCTGTAAGCGGCGTAGCTGTTCTCAGGCACGGTCGAATTCACACCGACCCCGGGCGCGCCCAGGTCGACGGTCGTGGCCCCGTAATTGGCAAAGGTCGGCATGGTGCCGCTGCTGCCGATGGCGGTGACGGAGATCACGGCATCGTAACTGGCGGCGCTTTCCGAGCTGGTCCCCATCGCGGTGCTGTAACAGGCGGGATACGACGGGGAGAGATCGATGTTGATGGCGCGGTTAAAAGCATCGCCGTTGCCCGACGCTGCCACAAACAGGATCTCCGCTTTCGCGGCCCGGATGATCGCGTCGTGCAGGCTCTGCGAATAGCCGCCGCCGCCCCAGGAATTGTTGATCGCCGTGACGGGGATGCCGCGGTTCTGTTTGAGATCCGTGAAGTAATCGACGGCCTTGACGGCGTTGAGGGTCGTTCCGCCATCGGGTCCGAGGAACTTCGCGGAGATCATTTGGATCCGCCAATTGACACCGGCCACGCCGATGCCGTTCCCGCCTTCGGCGCCGATGGTGCCGGCGACGTGGGTTCCATGATCGTCCAGACAACCGTCGGCATCTCCCCTGTCGTAAACGGAAGCGTCGTTGTGATGGAAATCGTAACCGTGGATATCATCGATGTAACCATTGCCGTCATCGTCGATGCCGTTTCCGGGGATCTCACCCGGGTTGAGCCAAATGTTGGCACCGAGATCCGGGTGGGTGATCTGGATCCCTTCGTCGATGATACCAACCACCATGGTGGGTAACCCGACGTAACCATCTTCCCAGGCCTCGGCCGCCTGGCTGCCGTATGGGTTTGCCGGGCTGCTCAGATCGCCGTACATCCCCCATAGCAAATTGCCGGTGAAATAGGGATCGTTCGAAACCTCCTGGTGGGTGTAGACCCAGTTCCGCTCGGCATACAACACCGCCGGGTGGTTGGTCAGCACCTGGATCGTTTCCGCGACCGGCCGGCGCGTGAACGCCCGGGTCAACCCCGGACCACCCCGGGCAGCCATGGCCCGGGTCCGGATCTGTTCGGTCGAGATGATATCCGCCAGCCGCACCGCCTGCTCGAGTTGCGCGTCGGACGCCTCCGCCTTGAATTTGATCAGGACTTCGCCCGGCATGTAGAACGGGCCGTCGGGTGTGTCCTGGACCGGCGGCAATGCCTGGGCGTGAAGCGCCAGGCTGACCGATAGCGCTGCCAGCGTTATCAGAACCGGCTTGAGAAGCATGTTGGTATTCATAATCCCCAACCCTTCATGTTCAAGACTCCGCAACACAGTATTTGCATTCCAAACCGAACATCCCGCCCTCGCCCATCCGATGGGAGAGGGTGCCCGCCAGGGCGGGTGAGGGTTTCCCGCCATACGCAATCACTGATGTCGCCGTGTGTATATCCGGTACCTGGAGCCACCTTGATCGCAGCCTTAATCGCAACCTTTATCGGGAACCGGGCTTCCCTCGAGACAGTCGGCGCGGTTAGAGAGGTGATCCATGCTATCACGAATGAGAGCACCGAGCCCAAGGGCCTGGAGATTCCCACAATTCGAGACTCGGCGGACGATAAAGGTCCCGACCAAGGCCGCGGTGAAGGTCCTGCCGCAGCCTCAGAAAATGGCCGAATTCCACACCGAGCCCAAGGGCGATTAAGACCAGCTAGCAGAATGTTCTTAAACCCACTCATTTGCTCGTCACACCCAATGTCTGGCTGCCTGCGACATCCGCCGGCAGCGTCGCCCTGTAATCGCCCTCGAATGCGCCGGGGCTCACCGTGGGATTCTGGATCACATACGCGTCGTAGGCATGGGCATTCGGCGTGGCGCTGACTTCCAGGCTGTTGGCGAATCGACCCGTGACATCGACACACCGCACCACGTAATAGCATTCCACCCCGTCGATCAGCCCGGTGTCGGTGAACGTGGTGCCGGTGAGGCGCGCGAGCGGGTAGGTGTCATGCACTTGGCCTTCCAGCCGCCGGAACACGTCGTAGACGAGCAAATCGCCGTCGGGATCGGTGCTGGGCAACCAGGTCAGTTTCACCGATTGCACCCCCGGTATGGCGACCAGACTGGCGGGCGCGGTGGGCGGGTGCTGGATCCGATCGAGCGTGGTGAAGCTCAGGTCGGGACCGTACCCGACATTGCCAAAGGCATCCATGGAACTGACGACATACCGGTAGTCGGTCGCCGCCGCCAAGCCGGTGAGCTGGACGCTGTGCTCGGTGACCAACGTCGCTGTGCCTGTCGAATGCCCGTAATCCTCGGTGAGCCCGTAATCAACGCGGGAATCGGCCGGTTCATCGGTCGTCCAAACAATCGTGGCGGAACGGTCGGTGACATCGGTCGCGGTGACAGTGCTCAGCACCGGCGGAATGGCGTCGGGCTCGAGCAGAGCCGTCAGCTCGAGGTTCATGACCAGGTCGGAACTGCTGGCATTGGCCTGGTGCACCTCGACGGCGAGCACATTCGGGCCGGGCACGAGCGTGTTGGGGATCGTCCGCGCGGGGTCCCAGTCGAAATCGGACGCGGTTGAGGCGTAGGTGGAATAGCTTATGGTCCCGGACGGCATGTTGTATCGGGCGATCTCGGTCCCGTTCAGGTAAACCACCGCGCCATCGTCGCGATGGATCCGGAGCGATAAATCCCCGAATGCCGACGGGTCGGTCACGGTGAAGCCGCGCCGGAAATAGTAACAGATATACTTCGACGTCGCGCTGGGTCCGTAGGAAATCTGGGTGGCAATCGCGTAAGTACCGTCATATCCGAGCGGGGCGGGGCCCTCCGCCCAGGTGCCGTCCTCGACATAACCCGGCTCGCGCCACGCCGTGAGGAGGTTGATGCCGTCATCGTGGTATTTCCAGCTCCCGCCGGTGGGAACCAGCGTGATCGATGGCGGCGCCGGTGGTTCAGCGATCAGTTCGAGGTCGAACACCACGTCCGAACTGGTGACCGAGGCCTGGTGGACCTGCACTTGGATCACGTTATCGCCGGCAACGAGCAGATTGGGGATCGTGATGGCCGGGTCCCAGGGGAAATCGGACGCGGTCAAAGCCCAGGTGTTGTAGGGGATTGTGCCGGTGGGCAGGTTGTAACGGGCCACCTCGGTCCCGTTCAGGTAAACCACCGCGCCGTCGTCACGATGAATACTCAGCGCTAACGATCCGTAGTCCGCCGGGTCGCTCACGTTGAACGTCTGCCGGAAGTAATAGCAGGGATAAACCGGGGTGCCGGCGGGCCGGATGTTGGTGACTTCGCCCTTGCCACCATAACCGAGTTGCGCGGGTCCGGAGGGCCAACCTGAATCGTCATAACCCGGTTCGCGCCAGGCGGTGCCGAGATCTGTCCCCGTGGCGTTGTATTTCCAAACCGATCCGGCGGCGATCAGGGTGCCCGGCTCGAGCTGGCTGGTGGGGGTAAAGGTGTATTCGGCGCTGGTCGACTGACTCAGCCCATCGTGCGACTTCACCCGGTAGTAATACAACTGGTCCGCCGTCAGTCCCTCGAGCAGCACCGCATGGTCCGTCACCAAAGCGGCATCGGTCACCGGCGCGCCGTAACTGCCCGGAGCCAGCCCGAACTCGACCGTGGACGATGCCGCCACATCGGTCAGCCAGGTGATTTCAACCGTTGTTTCATTGAGCACCGTCGCCGAGACCCGGGCCAGGACCGGGCTCGAGCTGTTCTCGGCCGTCAACAGGTTGAAGAAATCAGTGTTATCCAGCGTGCCGCTCACCAGCGAGGCGTTTACCCCCCAGGCATACACCGGCACATTCGCCGCCGTATGATCCGTGCTCGACCAGGTCACCGACGGATAATTGCCCGCCCCATTGTTTCCCGTGACGGTCAGACCGCCCGTTTCGTGGTCGGACGTGACCAGGATCGTGGTATCGGTCCGGCCGTTTGCCCAGTTCAACGCCGCTTGCACCGCGCGCGATAGCTCGAGCGTTTCGTGCACCGCCTCGGGCAACCGATTATCGTGACACGCATGATCGATCCGCGCGGCTTCGATCATCAGGAAAAACCCGTCCGGATGCGACCCTAACGCCGCCAGCGCCTTGACCGTCATATCCGTGAGATGCGGATACGGATAACCGCCCCCCAGGTAATCCTCCTCGTAGGGCATATAGACGGTGCCGAACTGAGCCGACAAATAATCCGCCGTGGTATTCAGACTGTTAAAACCCGCCGTGTCGGTAACCACCACGTATCCGGCGGCTTGCGTCGACGCCGGGTCCAACCCGTTGCCGCCGCCGCCGAACAGGAGATTCGGGAGCGTTTGGGTCAGGTAATCCTGGCCGATCTGGGAATAGTTGTTCCGACTCGATTCATGGGCGGCGAAAACGGCCGGAGTGGCGTGTGTCAGATAGGCGGTCGTGATGAGCCCGACCCTAAGATTTTTCTTCTGATAAAACTCGAGCAACGTTTCGAGCTCGCGGCCGTCGCCGGGGATCGCGAGGCTGATCACGCCGTTGTTGACCTTGACGCCCGTGGCGATGGCCGTGCCGCTGGCGGCGGAATCCGTGATCGCGTTATCGGCGGAGTGCGTGGTGCAATCGGCCTGACCCGGCAAAGCTCCGAAACTGAGTGGCGCGCCGTTATAGAATCGTGCCGCCTTGACCTGTTCGAACCCCATGCCGTCGCCGATGAACAGGATGATGTTTTTTGCCGGCTGGGCGGAGATCGGGTGTAGCGAAAACCCGATCACCACGAGGACGAGCGGGAGTCGGGCGAGCCAGAGCAGGAACCGGTTCGGCCGGTTCATATCGGCGCAAAAGTCGTCATCGGCCATCGTTGCAGCCGAGCGGAGGGAAGGCATTGGCTATCGAAAAGAACATCTGATGCCAACGCTCGCTGAGATCATGGGCGACGGAGCCGCGGATCAGCGCGCGGCCGCCGTCGACTTCCGGCCGCATAACTCTAATAATTTAATTTTCAATTGTTTACGAACCGACCACCGATCCTGCTGGAAACAGTCGCACCCAAAAACCCCGCCTGCTATTCGTGGTCCTGACCCTTTCAACTGCGTCACCGCCCATCACATTCACATTGCATTATCGATGCGTGCGTATTGCGCAACCGCGAGTGCACGTCGCTGGAGCGCTGCGCTTGAACGCCGCACGAAAAAGGGGTCCGATAATTGAAGAAAACGGCCTGTGGTCCCGCCTTCTTCCTTCTTCCTTCTTACTTCTTCCTTCCCCGTCAGCAAGCTACCGCCCGTGGTCAATCGTGCCGGGCACGGCACAAATGACACCTCGTCCCGCCATGGACCCAATGACCCACGCGTTCGGTTCGATTACCCGGAGGAGAACCGACCTCAATTGGCCGCCACTCTCATTCGCGCCGGTTAGGTCGCCCAGGCCCAATCCCAAGGGGCAACAATTTTGAGCGACCGTACAGCAAACTGACGCGTTGAGCCCTGCCCCTGAGGCGGACACACTTATAAATAGTTCGCGTCAACCCGCAAGGTTTAATCTCCCAGACCGGGCCTTCAAAAGTGGCTTTCATGCTCAGCATTACGCCGGGTCGAACGCCGGGCGGATTGCCGGGTGGATCTGTCCGCTGACGCCTCTGGAGAATTGGCTCCGCCAGCCCGCGAGTGATTCGGGCTAAACCACCGGCCCAAAATGCGGGCCCCATTCTTTGGCCAACTGACGGCCGACCGTGGCCAGGTGGTCCTGTTCCCCGGCGGTCAGCGGCTGAAACCGCCGAACGATCGCCAGGTTGTGACGGAACTGATCGAGCGTGTGCACGCCAAGGTTGGCGGTTGCCACCCCGGGCAGACTCAAGGCATAACGGATGGCCAGTTCGAGGTGGGCGGTGCTGACCATCGGTTTGGCGTTGCGCGTGCCCCAGCTCCCGGTTTTTCCGTCCGGCCCGCCGAACGCCTTCATGGCCACGATACCGACGTCATGCTTGCGGGCCACGGGAAGCACACTCTCCTCGAACCCGTAGGTGAAGCGGTCGGCGAAATTCACCGCCACCAGGATGACGTCCACGTCGCCGCTTTCGATGAACGGGATGAAACGCGCCGGCAGATTGTGGCCCGAGATGCCGACGAACCGACACTTGCCCGCCTGCTTCTGCTCGAGCAACCAGGTGAACACGCCGTCCGCCTGCCGGGCCTTTTCCACATCCCGATCGCCCAAATCGTGGAGATACAGAATGTCCACGAAATCGGTCTTGAGGCGCTTGAACGAGCTGGCCAGGGATTCCTCGGCCTTGGCGCGCGTATCGGCCCGCACTTTGGTGGCGAGCACGATCTCCCGCCGGCGCTGACCCAGAGCCTTGCCGACGACATCCTCGGACTTGCCGTAGCCGGGTGCGGTATCAATGAAGTTGACGCCGGCATCCAGCGCCGCGCGCACGATCTGAATGCCTTCATCGACGGGAACGTCATCGGCGATGCCAAAGGGCGCCGCACCCAGCGTCAGCGTGGTCACCTTCAGCTTCGTTCGACCCAGCACGCGGCGCGGGAGGACACCGGCATCCGGGGCAGGTTGCGAGGGCAACGGGTCCAGGGCGGCACCGACCACAGCCGCACCGGCAAGGGTGCCGGCAACACACAGGAAATCGCGGCGCGGAACCTGAGACGAGGAACGGGTTTGCATGACGCTCTGGATCTGACACCCGGGCGTCTCGGGCGACAACTCTGAAATGAGTCACTGCCGAAGTGCCAAGAGCTCAAAACCCGGGAGGGCAAGGGGACACACTGCGCAACCTCAGTATTCCCCGCGGCGTGTGCCGGCTCGAAATTCCCGTGAGCGAGACGGGTGCTTTGCAGGCTTGAGTTCGGTCCGGTCCTCAGGACTACTCTTGGCCCATGAAAGCGCAATCACGGCAGCCTCATGGTTCAGGGATGTTCCGCCTCGCCGGACCCGGCGTGGATCTCGAGTTCCGCGGCGGCGAGGTGGTGGGCTCGGCTTCATTTTGCCCCGGTCATTGAACTTCTGAGGCGATGGATTACCGCAAGAGCATCATCGAGATCATCCGGGACCGGTCCTCGCGCCGGAGTTACCTGCCGCAGCCGGTGGAACCGGAGAAGCTCGGAGCGCTTCGTGCCGGGTTCACCGGACTGCGGGGGCCCTTTGGCGGCGAAGCCCGCTTTACGATCCTCGACGCCACTGGCTGGGGCGAGGGGAAGATCAACTCCCTCGGGACCTACGGCACCATCCAGGGCGCGAGACATTTCCTGGTCGGGATCATCCGGCGGGGTGACCACGATATGGAGGATTTCGGATATCAATTCGAGCAAGTGATCCTGCGCGCCACCGACCTGGGCCTGGGCACCTGCTGGATCGGGGGCATCTTCAGCCGGAGCCGGTTCGCCGATCCGGCGGGCGTCCGTGAGGACGAGATTCTGCCGGCCATTTCGCCCCTCGGTTACCCCACGCCGAAGCGCAGTGTCACGGACTCGATCATCCGCTGGTCGGCCGGGTCCAGGAGCCGCCGACCGTGGCGTGAACTTTTCTTTCACGGGGATTTCGAGACGGCCTTGACCGAGGAATCAGCGGGGCGCTACCGCGATCCGTTGGAGATGCTCCGGCTGGGACCCTCCGCCTCCAACCGACAGCCCTGGCGCGTGGTCAAGGAGCCGCACCAGGACATCTTTCATCTCTACCTGCGCCGCTCGCTGGGATACGACAAGCTCATCAAGGCCGTGGACCTGCAGCGCCTCGACCTTGGGATCGCCATGAGCCACTTCGAGTTGACCGCCAGGGAACTCGGCCTGGCCGGACAATGGGCGCGGTTGTCCCCGTCGTTAAGCCCACTGCCTGAACGAACGGAATATGTCCGGAGCTGGATCGCGGAAAGATCCGACGGCCCGACCGCAACGCCTGAACGGGGTGAGTCGCGGAGCGCCCCAGCGCCAGCTTCCCTCGGGGCATGAGCAAAGATCCTCCTGTCATTCTCGCCTGCGACGTGGGCGGCACGAGCATCAAACTCGGCCTGGTGCGAAACGGCCGCTTGCGGGCGCGCGCCGAAATCCCCGCCGAAGCGCGCCGCGGCCTGGCCAGGGCACTGGAACGGATGGTGCATCAGGGACGCGCCCTGTGCCGCGAAGGGGGCGTTGACTCGCGCGAACTCGGAGGTCTTGGTCTCGCCTTTCCCGGCCTGATCCAACCGCGCACCGAACGGATTCTATCCACCCCTGCCGGCAAGTTCGACGACGCGAAAGAACTCGACGTGCCGGCGCGAGTCGCCCGGGCACTCGGCGTGCCGACGCTGGTCTGCAACGACGCCAACGCCGCGCTGGCGGGCGAGTGGCGGTTTGGTGCGGCGCGCGGCTGTCGCAGTGCGGTGATGATGACGCTCGGCACCGGCATTGGCACCTCGGCGATCATTGACGGTGTGCCGCTGCGCGGCGAGCACGGGCAGGCCGGCTGTCTCGGTGGGCATTGCACGGTCACCCTGGACGGCCGCATCTGCCCGTGCGGCAACGTGGGTTGCGCCGAGTCGGAAGCGTCCACCTGGGCGCTCCCGGTTCAAGCGCGCGAGCATCCGGGTTTTCGGGAGAGCCGGTTGGCGCGCGAGCCGACGCTCGATTTTGCCACGCTCTTCCGGGTGGCCGCCCGGCGCGACGCCCTCGCGATGGAGTTGCGTGACCGCGCCCTGCGGGTCTGGGCTGGCACACTCGTTTCACTGATTCACGCCTACGATCCGGCCATCGCCGTCTTGGGTGGCGGCATCATGAGCGGCGGCGCGGTCATTCTCCCGCGCCTCCGCCGTTATGTCGCGCGGCACGCCTGGACGCCGTGGGGCCGGGTGAAGCTCAGGCCCGCCGCGCTCGGCAACGACGCCGGGATGCTGGGGGTCGCCTGGTTGCTGGAACAACGACTATGAGAGCTTCGAACTACGACAAGTCACCCTGCGTGTCCGTGCCTGACGGCGGCAACGCCTGCGTCTCGGGATGGGAGGCCATCGCCGGACGCCTGCGCGAGGCCATCGCGAACCGCGCCGCCCGCAAGACGGTCGTCGTCGTCGAGTGTTACCCCGGCGTTCACGAGGAAGAGGTGCGGCGGGAACTCGCGGATCGAATCCGGCCCGCCCTGGCGCTCCGCGCGTCGGACGCCCTGCTGCCGCCGGAACGGATTGAATCGCTCGTCGCCCCTTTCCTCGGCGGCGACGATCCGGTGTTCGGATTTCTGTCCGGGCTGGATCTGCCGCAGTTTTTCGACGAGCACCGGCTGCGGCAGTCGCGGCAGGAGATCGAGCGCGTGGCCGCGGGCGTCGTATTGGTCGTCGGTTGTGGCGCGCATGGGATACTGGAGGGGGACATCCTGGTTTACGCCGATCTCGCGCGGTGGGAGGCCCAGTTGCGCTTTCGTCGAAACGAGACCAGCAACCTCGGCGTCGAGAACCGGTCGCTCCGTGCCAGCCTGCAATACAAACGCGCGTTCTTCGTCGATTGGCGCGTCGGCGACCGCTGGAAGCGCCGGTTAATGGCACAATGGGACTTCGTGCTCGACACCAACAACCCGCGCGAACCGAAGCTGGCCGACGGCGCCGCGGTGCGGCGCGGCCTGCGTCACGCGGCGACGCGGCCGTTTCGCGTCGTGCCTTTCTTCGATCCCGCGCCGTGGGGCGGGCAGTGGATGAAGGAGGTGTGCGATCTCGATCGGAGCGAGCCCAATTACGGCTGGTGCTTTGACTGCGTGCCGGAGGAGAACAGCCTGCTCCTCGGGTTCGGCGCCACGCGGTTCGAGTTGCCCGCGATCGACCTCGTGTTCGATCAACCCCGCGCCCTGCTGGGCGAGGCGGTTCACGAACGGTTCGGGGCGGAGTTTCCGATTCGCTTCGATTTACTCGACACCATGGGCGGCGGCAATCTCTCGTTCCAGGTCCACCCCCTCACCGAGTACATCCGCCGCCACTTCGGCATGAGCTATACGCAAGATGAAAGCTATTATCTCCTCGACGCCGGACCGGCGGCCAGCGTCTATCTCGGTTTGCGCGAGGGGGTGGATCGCGGCGCCATGTTGCGCGACCTGGCGGCGGCTCAGGACGGTCGCGCGCCTTTCCCGGCGGACCAATACGTCAACCGGTTTCCGGCGCGAAAGCACGATCATTTTCTGATCCCGGCGGGCACGGTGCACTGCAGCGGCGCGGACGCGATGGTACTCGAGATCAGCGCCACGCCCTATATCTTCACCTTCAAGATGTGGGATTGGGGCCGGCTGGGCCTCGATGGCCAACCGCGCCCGATACATCTCCAGCACGGCGCCGCCAACATCCAGTGGGAGCGGGATACCGGCTGGACCCGCGGCAATCTGGTGAATCGTATCGAGCCGCTTGGCGCCGGCGACGGTTGGCGCGAGGAACGCACCGGGCTGCACGGGCTCGAGTTCATCGAGACCCGCCGGCACTGGTTCACGAAGATCGTGCCGCATGATGCGCAAGGCGGTCTCAACGTGCTGAACCTGGTCGAGGGCAACGAGGCCGTGGTCGAAAGTCCGGACGGCGCGTTCGAGCCGTTCGAGGTTCACTACGCCGAGACCTTCATCGTTCCGGCAGCGGCGGGCGGCTACACGGTTCGTCCCTCCGGCGCGTCCGTTTCGCGCGAGCTGGCCACGATGAAGGCGTCGGTCAGAACCTGAGATCCCGCGGAGCTGGCGGACGAGGGTGGGTTTCTTCGGGTTGAGGAGCGCCCGGGGTCCGCGTTCACCGCGGTATGAGTCGGACGGTCAACGAGGCATAGCCGTTCGGGCGCTCGTAACGGGCTTCGCGTTCGACCTGCTCCCTGGCCTCCAGCACGGTAATCCGCGCCACGCGCTTCGCCAGGTCCAGCAACAGGCTGCGCACTATCAGCCGCGCGTGCGGCGCGCCCAGACACAGGTGCGGGCCGAAGCCGAAGGACAGGTGCGGGTTCGGCTTGCGGTCCAGGCGCACTTCCCGGGGCGCGTCGAAGACGGTCTCATCGAGGTTCGCCGAGGCCCAGCCGAGGGAGACGCGGCCGCCGGCTTTCACGGGCGCGCCGTGAACCTCGGTATCCACCGGGCAGACACGGCCGATGTGCGTCAGCGGCATGTAGACACGGAAGAACTCTTCGCCCGCGTGAACGATGCGCTTCGGGTCCTGCCGCAGGTAATCGAGGGCCTCCGGGTGGCTGCCGAAGTAGGCCATGATCGAGGAGATGCTGTGAATGATGGTGTCGCGTCCGCCGGCGAAGGTGAGGTTGCCGAAGCCCATCATCTCCTCCCGCGTCAGCCGTCGCCCGCGATAGACGGCTTTGGTCAGCGCGCTGAAGAAATCGTCGCCTGGATTGGCCTCCGCCCGGTCGAACTGGGCGTGCAGGTAGTCCTCGAGCACGGTCCCTTTCTTGAACCCGCCGCCCGTGACCTTGAAGACATGGATGCCCCAGCCGATCCAGGTGTCCGCCTCGGACTCGGGCACGTTGAGCAGGTAGGTCAGGGCGCGCGACTGGATGGGGAGCGCCAGGGTGTTGACCACCTCGATCGACTCGCGGCCGAGCGCCTCGGAGAGCTTCTCCGCGATCAGCGCTTCCACCTTGGCGATGACCTCGGGTTGCTTGGCCCGCTGGAAATACGGCTCAACAATCGCACGGTACTCGGTGTGTTCCGGCGGGTTGGTCTCGATCGGCAACTGCCGCATGGTGCGGACCTCTTCCTCCGACGGGATCGGCACCCGAAACGGCGCGTCCGAACTGAACGTCCTCCAATCCCTGGCCGCCTCGCGCACGTCGGCATGGCGCAGGATCATCGGAATGGTCTCGCCCTGGAACGGGCAGCGCAGGACGCCGTCCCGGTTGCGGGCGTCACGAAAGGGATCGGGGATGTCGCTCATCGCGGGGTTTCGTCGGCCGCCTCAGCGCCTTCGGCCAGCGGTTTCTTCCCTGAACGGCTGCATTCGAGGCATGGCCGCAGAGTAAGCCGGGTGCGGGGTTCGGTTAAAGTCAAAAAGCACCAACAACCCGCGCCGGCGTGGATGACGATGCCCTAGCCCGCACATTTCATGGATTTTCGTTGAAGGTGCCGCCATGCAAGACTCCTTACATTCGATGTGCGGGCTAGACGAGCGCCACGGAGGCGTCGGGTCCGCCGCGCCCGGGCGTGAGCGCTTCGCCGGGCCATCGGCGGCGGATTGCCAAGCAACCAGATCGTGTTAGCCTCGCCGCATGGCCACCATCGCCGTTTTGGGCACTCTCGACACGAAGGGGATCGAACACGCTTTTCTGGCGGACCGCATTCGGGAGCGCGGACATCAAGTCCTCCTGGTGGATGTGGGGACACTCGGCGAGCCCCAGGTCCGGCCGGACCTCACCCGCGCCGAAGTGGCCGCCGCCGCCGGGATCGACCTGGCGCCGTTGGTGGCGCGGCGGGATCGCGGGGAAGCGGTGACGGCGATGACTCGGGCCGCGCCGGTGCTCGTGGCCGGTCTGGCGAGCGCGGCCAGGATCCAGGGGATCATTTCCCTGGGCGGCGGCGGGGGGACGGCGATCGGGACGGCGGCGATGCGAGCGCTCCCGATCGGATTCCCCAAACTGATGGTTTCAACGCTGGCAAGCGGGAACACCGCCCCGTATGTGGGGGCCAGGGACATCGTGATGTTCCCGAGCGTCGTGGATGTGGCGGGGCTGAATCGGGTTTCACGAGAAATCCTCGCCCGGGCGGCGGGCGCCATCTGCGGGATGGTTGAAGCCCGGTGGCCCACCGGCGAAGACCGGCCGGTCATCGTCGCAAGCCAGTTTGGCAACACGACACGTTGTGTCGAGCACGCCCGGGAATTGCTCGAGCGCGCCGGCTACGAGGTGCTGGTCTTCGCCGCGGTGGGTACGGGCGGGCGCACCCTGGAATCGCTGGTGGACTCGGGAATGGTGGCGGGGGTGTTGGACATCACCACGACGGAGTGGGCGGACGAGTTGGTCGGGGGTGTGCTGAGCGCGGGACCGCACCGGCTCGAAGCGGCGGCGCGTGCCGGCGTGCCGGCGATCGTCACCCCCGGCTGTCTGGACATGGTCAACTTCGGGCCGCCAGACACGGTGCCGGCAAAATTCCAGGGCCGCCGGTTTTACGCGCACAATCCGCAGGTGACCTTGATGCGAACGACCGCCGAGGAATGCGTGGAGCTGGGTCGGATCATCTCTGACAAGCTCAATGCCTCGAGAGGGCCGGTCACCGTTCTGATTCCGTTGCGGGGTATCAGTGTCATCAGCGCACCCGGCCAGCCGTTTCACGATGCGGCCGCCGATGAAGCGCTGTTTGCCACACTGAAACAGCGGTTGCGGCCCGGAATCCCGGTGCTCGAGTTGGACGCGAACATCAACGACCCGGCCTTTGCCGAGGCGTGTGTGGCGGCGTTGCTCAACGGGCTCAAGTCGGGCGGCGGACTCGCGTAACAGGAGGAATCGAAGCCCACGTTGACGCGCGAAAAACCCGGCCAGGCGTTCAGCGCAGACTGGCCCACGGTTCCTCGCCAGAGACGTCCACCAGGGCCGGTCCCTCGAAGATGGCGGGGGAAAGAATGGCCAGGAAAACCAGATGACCGGCGCCGGCGTTGTAGGTTCCATGCACGACATCGGTCGGGATATGGGCCATCTCGCCGGGACCGAGCAGACGTTTCTCGCGATCCACCCACTGTTCGGCCTGGCCGTCGACGACGTAGATGATCTCTTCCAGGGCGGGGTGCCGATGGAATTTGTGGGCCTGGCCGGGCGGCATCGTGACGCGCACCAGCATGAGTTTGCTGGCATCGGTCAGGCCGGGGCGGCAGAGCCATTCGTGGGGGCCCCAGGGCAGTTGTTCGACCTGGACGTTGGCGGATTGGATGAAGCGTAGCATGCGGGGATGGATGGTTAATGGTTTTCGAGTTTGTAACCCGGGAAACCCCGGCCGGCAATCTTTGGATTCGAGCTAAAGGTCCCTGAGCATCCGCAGGTAAAACCGGTCATAATCAAAACGGCGGATGCGCTGACGGGCGAGGGAGCGCTGGGATCTGTCAATCGGTGGTTGGCCGGGGACCTCCTCCATCCGGGCTGCCACCGGGTGGCCGAAGCTCCTTCGCCGCCGCAGGCGCTGGACGCGCTGGCGTCGGCTCCAAATGACGCCCAGGACGCCAGCCATGAGGCCGAGACCGGCGAGCCCGACGCGCCGACCTGTTCGACCGGGTTCACCCGGAACGAGCGGGTAAGTGTCTCCCGGGAGATCGAGATCGATGGTTTCCGGTGTGGCCTGGCAACCGGGGGGTGGGGTGGGGGCGGTTTGATGCGGCTCGTCGCCGGGCAGTCGCGTTGGGTATACGAGCAGGGTGGTCGCGAGATAAAGACAGCATTGGATCCGGGTGTTCATCCTAACCCTCCTTGGGTTGAATTCCGGCGAAGTGTAATTCCGCGATCCGGTCAGCGTCAATGTCTTGATTCATGCTGGGGCGTGCGTCCGCCCCGCCGCGCCCGGAATACCCTCGCGTGACGCGGTCAACTCATCCCCGGGCGCCTTCGGCAAAGGTCAGTCCTTGCTTTCGGGTTCACCTGGATCTGGGTGATGCCGTTCACCACGTATTCCACCGTTGAAATGCCCTCTCCCAGTTGGCAACCTCTCGCCCGTGAGCCACGTCGCCAAAGCCCGGCAGGTGTTCGAGATCGAGCTCGCCGGTTTGCGGGCCGTCCGCGCCCGGCTCGACCGCCGTTTCGACACCGCCGTTGAACTCATGGTCGGCGCGCTGCGGCAGCGCGGCAAGATCATCGTCATCGGCATCGGCAAGTCCGGCAACATCGGTCACAAGATTGCCGCCACGCTCACCAGCACCGGCTCGACCAGCATGGTGCTGAGCAGTGTGGACGCCCTCCACGGCGACCTCGGCATCGTCAACGACGGCGACGTGATCCTGGCGTTGAGTTACTCCGGTGAATCCGAGGAACTGCTCAATCTCGTCCCGGCGCTCAAGCGGTTTTCCGTCCGGTTGATCGCGCTCACCAGCGCTGCCCGGTCTTCCCTGGCGCGGGTGAGCGACGTGACCCTGGACGTGCGGGTGCCCCGGGAAGCCTGCCCCTTCAACCTGGCCCCCACCTCCAGCACCACCGCCATGCTGGTGATGGGTGACGCCCTCGCCATGGCCGTCCTCCAGGCCCGCGGTTTCACGCGAAAGGATTTCGCCCGTTATCATCCCTCCGGCGCCATCGGCCGCGCCCTGCTCCTCGAAGTCCGCGACATCATGCGCACCGGCGATCGCAACCCGGTGGCCCGCGAAACCGACCGCGTCCGCGAGGCCCTCTTCATCATGGGCCGCGCCAAGGCTGGCAGCGTGAGCGTCGTGAATCTCCGCGGCCGGCTGGTGGGTGTGTTCACCGACGGCGATCTGCGCCGGCGCATGGCGGAGGATGATCAGCTGCTGACCCGCTCCCTGGCGAAGGTCATGACGCGCCGGCCGGTGTGTGTCCGCGACAACGCCCTGGCCGCCGAGGCATTGAAGATCTTTAACGAACGCAATATCGATGATCTGATCGTCGTGAATGCCCGCTTCCAGCCGGTCGGCCTGGTCGATTCCCAGGACCTGCCCAAGCTGAAGCTGATGTAAACGCTATGAAAACACCAACCCTCATGGCCCTGCTCGTGGGAGCGGGGCTGCTCACCACCCAGCCCGTGCACCTTATGGCCCAGAACCCTACACCGGCGCAGCAGGAGAAATCGTTCAAAGGCAAGATCACCCGCAACGTCACCGCGGAGTATCTCCTCTTCCTGCCGCGCGATTACGACCGGAACAAATCGAAACGATGGCCGCTCATCCTCTTCCTCCACGGCGCCGGCGAACGCGGCACGAACCTCGCCCGCGTCAAAGTCCATGGCCCGCCCAAAATCGTGCAGGCGCAGCCCGATTTTCCGTTCGTGGTGGTGTCACCTCAATGTCCCACCGGACAACGCTGGGAGAGTGATGTCCTGCTCGCCTTGCTCGACGACGTCCTGAAGAAGCACCGGGTCGACCGCAACCGTGTCTATCTCACCGGCCTGAGCATGGGCGGGTTCGGCACCTGGAACCTGGGCCTGAGCCATCCCGAACGCTTCGCCGCCATTGCGCCGATCTGTGGCGGCGGCGATCCCCTGGTGCTGCTGCTGGCCGATCCGCGCAAGAGCCGGGCCTTGAAATCGCTGCCGGTCTGGGCCTTCCATGGCGCCCGGGATGCCGTCGTCAAAGTCGGCGAATCCGAGCGCATGGTCGATGCCATGCGCCAAATGGGCGCCACCGAAGTCAAGTTGACGGTCTATCCCGAGGCCGAACACGATTCCTGGACCGAAACGTACAACAATCCGGCGCTTTACGATTGGTTCCTCTCCCACAAACGCTGAGCACGGCCAACTCCCGCCTCAGGAGCAACGAGCACGCGAGTCCGCGGCATCCTGAGGTTGGAGGGACGAGCTACGCGAGTCCGGCATGCTTCCGGGCGCGGTCGAGAACGGTGCGGGCCAGGGCGCGTGCCCGGCCGGCTCCGTCACGCAGCACCCGATCGACGTAGTCCAGGTTCGCGGCCAACTCAGCCCGTTTACCCCGCGCCTGGGCAAAGCAATCCCAGTATTGCTGGAACAGGGCCTTCTTGAGGTCGCCATATCCGAGCCCGCCCGCTCGCAGGCGATCCTCGAACTCCCGCGCGACGTCCGGCGCCGCCACCAGTTTCATCAGCCGAATGGCCAGGTTCTGATCGGCGTCGGGCTTGGGCTCCTGCGGAGTGCGGCTGTCCATGACGATGCTCATGATCTGTTTGCGGACGGCCTTTTCCTCGCCAAAGATCTCGATGGTGTTCCCGTAGCTCTTGCTCATCTTCTGTCCGTCGAGCCCGGGCACCACGGCGACTTCCTCGCGAATGCGCGGTTCGGGCAGGACAAACGTCTCGCCGTAGATCTCGTTGAACTTGATCGCGATGTCACGGGTCAC
Organism: Verrucomicrobiota bacterium; assembly: GCA_023383055.1. Taxonomy (GTDB): domain Bacteria; phylum Verrucomicrobiota; class Verrucomicrobiia; order Limisphaerales; family JAHDYP01; genus JAHDYP01. The sequence continues at coordinate 20,834 of JAHDYP010000093.1, forward strand.
TTCGACGTGCTGTTTCTGGTCGCGGCCAACCGGCACCACATTCGAGTCGTAGATCAGAATGTCGGCCGCCATCAACACCGGGTAGGAAAAGAGCCCGTGGCTGGCCGCTATCCCCTTGGCGATCTTGTCCTTGTAACTCGTGCACCGCTCGAGCAGACCCATCGGCGTCACCGTGCTCAGCAACCACGTCAGCTCCGTCACCTCCGGCACATCCGATTGCCGGAAAAACAACGTCCGCTCCGGGTCCAGACCGCAGGCCAGAAAATCCAGCGCCACGTCCAGCGAGTTGCGCCGCCGGACCTCGGGCTCGAACAACGACGTCATCGAGTGGTAATCGGCAATGAAATAGAGGGCCTCGCCCTGGACCTGCAGTTCGATGGCAGGCTTCATCATCCCAAAGTAATTCCCGAGATGCAGCGCGCCGGAGGGTTGGATCCCTGACAAAATTCGCATGCGCCACAGCCTAGCCGGGATTTTTCGTGGATCAACGAACTTTCGACATCGCTTTTCCATCCCCTCCCCGGAGAATCTGTGCTACACCTGCGCCCGTGCTCGTTACTCCCGGCGACAACGAAGTCCGGCTCGACAAATGGCTCTGGGCGGTCCGCGTCTATAAAACCCGTTCCCAAGCCACCGCCGCCTGCAATGCCGGCCATGTCAAGGTCAACAGCCAGAACGCCAAACCCGCCCGCCACGTTCACCCCGGCGAAATCGTCATCGCCCGGACCGGCGACGTTACGCGCACGCTCAAGGTCCTGGCGCCGCTGGCCCAGCGCGTCGGCGCCGCCGACGTCCCGAATTATCTCGAGGACCTTACCCCGCCGGCCGAATACGCGAAACGCGAACAGGCTCACCTGCCCGGGTCTTTTCTGCGTCCGAAAGGCGCCGGCCGACCCACGAAAAAAGACCGCCGGGATCTCAGCCGGATCTGGGAGGTGCGGGATCCGTAGAAACTGGACACCGCCGCCGCTTGCGTTTCCGGGGGCCGGGCGGGATACTGGCGCTTGTGAACGTTTCGGTGACGCAGTTGACCGACCAGTTGATCGCCTCCTATGCGCGCGTGGGCGGGATCAACCACCTCGATGGCAAGAATCTCCCGTCGAAACAGGCCATCACGGAGATCACCGTCGACCTGATGCGCCTGGTGTTTCCCGGGTATTTCGACGAGCACCTGATCCATTCCTCCGAGCTGAAGGTCGAGACCGCGACCTTGCTCGATTCCATCTGGGGCCGGCTCGAAGACGAAATCTGCAAAAGCCTCGAATACGCCCCGCCCACCGAAGTGCCCAGAGGCGGGATTCGGGCGCTCGCGCATCAGATCACGGGGGAACTGCTCGCCCGTCTGCCGCACATCCGGGAGTTGCTTCAGACCGACGTTGAAGCCGCCTACAACGGCGACCCGGCCGCGTTGAGCAAGGAAGAGGTGATCGTGGCCTATCCGTTCGTCGAAACCATCGCCGTGCAACGGATCGCCCACGAGCTTTACCTCAAGCAGGTCCCGCTCATCCCCCGCATCATGAGCGAATGGGCCCATACCCGCACCGGCATGGACCTGCATCCGGGCGCGCGGATTGGACCGTACTTCTTCGTGGACCACTGCACCGGAACCGTCGTCGGCGAAACCAGCGACCTCGGCAGCCACGTCAAAATGTACCAGGGCGTCGGCCTCGTCGCCCGTTCTCTGGCCGGCGGCCAGGCCCTGCGCGGCCAGAAACGGCATCCCACCATCGAAGATCACGTGACCATCTATGCCGGCGCCACCATCATGGGCGGCGACACGGTCGTGGGCGCGGGCAGCACCGTCGGCGCAAACGTCTTTCTCACCCACAGCGTGCCCGCCCATTCCCTGGTTCTGTCCGAGGAAGTCCAGGTCCGCGTGATGAGCAAGCAGGACCGGGCGCTCGATTACCAGATTTAGCCTGGACTCCTCGATGACATGCAGCAGCACGTTCTTCGATTCCTCGGTCAAGTGGCATGAACCCTCCATGCTCAAGTAAACCGCCCCCCCCAGGCGATCCATCCGCAATCTCCGGGCACAGTGCCATTTCCGAGTCCCTCGCTGCTCCGCTCCGGCCCGAGCCGATCCGGGACGAAGCGGAGTTGGACGAGTTCCTGACCCGCCCTGGCGCGAGGCTGACCGAGACCATCCGGACGGTCCCGAGCCCGTTATTGGTGCTGGGGGCGGGCGGGAAGATGGGGCCCACTTTGGCCGTGCTGGCGCGTCGCGCCGCCGAGGCCACCGGACATTCACTCGAGGTCATCGCGGTCAGCCGGTTCACGGACCAACGCGCCCGGCAGTGGCTCGAGGACCGTGGCGTGCGGACGATCGCGGCGGATCTGCTGGATCGTTCCGCGGTCGCGCGGCTCCCGGACGCCGCCAACGTGATCTATCTCGTGGGCCGCAAGTTCGGCACCCAGGGAAACCCGTCGCTGAGCTGGGCGCTGAACACGCTGGTGCCGGCGAATATCGCCGAGCGCTATGCCGGCGCGCGCATCGTCGCGCTCTCGACCGGCAACGTCTATCCGTTCGTGCCGGTGGCATCGGACGGCGCCGCCGAAGCGACCCCGCTGACTCCGCTGGGCGAGTATGCCAATGCCGCTGTCGCTCGCGAGCGGGTGTTCGAACATTTCTCGCACCGGAACGGCACGCGCATCGCCCTGATCCGCCTGAACTACGCGGTCGAACTCCGCTACGGAGTTCTGGTCGACATCGCCCGCCGGATCCGGGCGGGCGAACCGGTCGATCTCACCAACGGCTGGTTCAACTGCATCTGGCAGGGCGACGCCAATGAACTGATCCTCCGCGCTCTGCCGCTGGCTTCCGCCCCGGCCGAGGCCTGGAACCTGACGGGACCGGCAAAACTCGAAGTCCGCGGGCTGGCCCAACAATTCTCGGCCCTGCTCGATCGACCGGCACGCTTCACCGGCACGCCATCGGATACGGCGTTGCTCAGCAACCCGGCGAAGCTCTGCGGAGAACTGGGCGAGCCGCGAACGCCGCTTGACACCATCCTGCGCTGGACGGCGCATTGGGTCAGGAACGGCGGACGTTTGCTGGACAAGCCGACGCATTTCGAGGTGCGGGATGGCAAGTACTGAGGAAAATCCGAAATCCGAAATCCGAAATCCGAAATCCGAAATCGAATGGCGAAATCCGAAGGAGACTCGTTCGTTTAATTGAGGGATGCCTGAATATCCACAACCTCCAGGGTGGGTCACCGGGAATCTCCGTGCCGGCCTGGTGATTCCGGCGCATCCGCTGGCGCTCACGGCCTCGGGCCGGCTGGATGAACGCCGACAGCGCGCCTTGACCCGGTATTATCACGCCGCCGGTGCGGGCGGGATTGCGGTGGGTGTCCATACGACGCAGTTTGCGATCCGCGACCCGAAGCACGGTCTGCTCGAACCGGTGCTGCGCCTGGCCGCCGAGACGGCGGACGCCTGCGACATCGCCACTGGCCGGCGCACCGTCCGCATCGCCGGCATCTGCGGTCTGACTTCGCCGGCGGTGGAGGAGGCGCGGCTGGCGCGCGAACTCGGCTATCACGCGGGATTGCTTTCGCTCTCGGCCATGAAGCATGCCGATGAAGCGGCGCTGCTCGCGCACTGCGACACGGTGGCGCGGGAGCTGCCGCTGGTCGGTTTCTACCTGCAACCCGCGGTGGGCGGGCGCGTTTTGCCGTTCCCATTCTGGCGGCGATTCGTCGAAATCCCGAACCTGGTGGCGATCAAGATCGCGCCGTTCAACCGGTATCAAACGTTGGATGTTATCCGGGCGGTGGCGGAGGCGGGACGAGCGTCGGAGATCGCCTTGTACACCGGTAACGACGACCAGATCGTGATCGACCTGATCTCCGTGTGCAACGTGAGAACGCCCACCGGCGAGGTGCGGCTCGGCATGGTGGGCGGGTTGCTCGGTCACTGGGCCTGCTGGACGCGCCGGGCGGTCGACCTGCTCGAAACCTGCCGCCGCTGGCGCGAGGCGGAGACTATTCCCACCACCGCTTTGACCCTGGCCGCCCGGGTCACCGACGCCAACGCCGCCTTGTTTGATGCCGCCAACGGTTTCGCCGGGTGCATCGCCGGCATTCACGAAGTCCTGCATCGGCAAGGCCTGCTCGCGTCCGCGCGTTGTCTGGATCCCCATGAAACGCTCTCGCCCGGCCAGGCGGCGGAGATTGACCGGGTCTGCGCCGCGTATCCGGAATTGACCGATGACAGATTCGTTCGCGAACACCTCGATGAATGGCTCGAGCGCTGAGGGGGACCCCGCGTCACTCGCCGCGGCACGATCTCCCTGAATTGGCGGCTCATCCAGACCCCGCGACTGGTCCAGGACTACATCATTTGCCATGAGCTCTGTCACGCCGGGTTGCTTTCGGGCCCGGTCCGCGCCAGACTGTCGGCGAGCTGATCGTATCGAGGGGTTCAAACCACCCCTCGTCCGACGCCTGACCCATTGACATGTCGCACTCCACAGACACCGTTCCCGACCTGGACCCACTCCGGAAGGTCACGATCTTCGCCGGGCTGGACGACGCGGCCCTGCGGCGGTTGTTGACGAAAGCCGTGCGACTCGAGGTCGGCGCCGGCGAAGTCATCTTGCGCGAAGGCGAGTCCGGCAACCAGTTTTACCTGCTGTTGTCCGGCGGGGCGCGGGTGGTTAAAGCCTTTGGCACCGATCGCGAATTCGAGCTCGCCCGCGTCCAGGCGGGCGATTTCTTCGGCGAGATGTGCCTGCTTGAGACGCTGCCCCGGGTGGCGACGGTGCAAACAACCACGACCGCCGTGCTCCTCCGCTTGTCGGCGATGGCGTTTCTGGACCTGTATGATTCCCGGCCGGAGCAGCATGGCATTTTGATCCTGAATCTGGCCCGGGATCTTTCGCGCCGATTGCGCCGGCTCGATGAGGCCTTCGCATCGAGGCACTGAATGGAAACGAATTTGGTGTTGCACCCCGGCGCGGTTTGGCTAGTCTGACCGACCTTTTCCGGGTTGGAACCGGTTTCCGGCCTGGGAAAGATTAACGGCCTTAAACGTCCTCGGCTCGACGGAACCGAGGGGGCCACAACAACATCGAAATAAATCCCGTATTCCGCGGGATGGCTCGGCCCGGAACGGGTCGTGCCGCAACCATGGGAAAATGTGATCAGTATTGGCGTTAAAGAACTACTGGAGGCGGGTGTCCACTTCGGCCATCAAACGCGTCGATGGAACCCCAAGATGAAGCCGTTCATTTTCGACGCGCGCAACGGCATCCATATCATCGATCTGAGCAAGACGCTCACCCAGCTCGAAACGGCCTGTTCCTTTATGGCGGAGACCGTCATGAAGGGTGGACGCGTCCTGTTCGTCGGAACCAAGAAACAGGCGCAGCAGGCGGTGAAAGAATCGGCCCAGGCCGGCGGCCAGCCCTTTGTGACCGAGCGCTGGCTGGGTGGCACCCTGACCAATCTCAAGACGATCAAGAAATCCCTCACGCGGCTCAAGCAGATCGAACAGATGGAGACCGACGGTTCGATCAACAATTACGTGAAGCAGGAGCAGTCGGCGCTGCGCCGCGAGGCCGCCCGGATGCACAAGAACCTGGATGGCATCCGCGTCCTGGACAGCCATCCCGAAGCCATCTTTATCATCGACATCAAGCGCGAGCACAACGCC
>JAHDYP010000094.1:0-22195 GCA_023383055.1 Verrucomicrobiota bacterium
CCGGAATTCGTTCATCATGATGTGGTAATCCCAGCTCCAATCGACATCGCCGGTGCTGCCCTCGTACCCCCAGACGTTGCCGCACTCGCTGTTGAGCAGCGGCTGCCGGGCCTGGGTGCGGCCGCCGATGAAGTTCCACGCCGATCCGGGGTGGGTATCGCGGGTTACCTGCGCGAGGTGATTCCGCCATTCCCAGCCGGGGAGATACGCGTGCCAGCTGTTGATGTCGGTTTCGACATGATCGTAGTTGCACGGGGAGTTGTCCTCGACCAGGCGGGTGGGATCGAGTGCTTTGGCCAGACGATAGACCGAGGCCACCCATTCCTGGGTCTCGGGCAGGAAGGTCCGTCGATCGCCTTGTTTAGTGAACAACCCCCAGGTTTCGTTGAACGGCACCCAGCTGAAGATCGAGGGATGGTTATAGTCGCGGCGGATCATCTCGCGCAACGCATACTCGATCTCGCGCCGCATCTCGGCGTCGGGTTCGCCCCAACTGTTGGGGACATCCGCCATGACCAGCAATCCGAGGCGGTCAGCCCAGTAAATCTTGCGCGGCACATCGATTTTGACATGGAACCGGTTCGCATTCAGACCGAGCCGGCGCGATCGCAGGATCTCGTCGCGCATGAACGCGTCGGTGGGAAAGGTATAAAACCCCTCGGGATGATACGATTGATCGAGTGCCATCTGGAGATAGACCGGCCGGTGGTTCAGGGCAATGTAGGGATAATCCGTGCCGGGCAGATCGACGACGCTGAGCTTGCGCATGCCGAAGTAGCTCCGGACACGGTCTTTGACGGCGTGGCCGATATCGAGCGTCGCCTCCACTTCGTACAGGAACGGATCCTCGAGGGACCACAGCCGCGGATTGGCCAGCGGCACTTCGAATGTTTCCTCGCGTTGAGTCCCTGTAAACGCGTAGGTCACCGGTGCAACCTCGCCCGTGGTGAAGTCGAGGCGGAGGGAGCAAGGAGCCGGCTTGCTGAACACCGCTTTTACCGTCACCACCGAACGGTCAATGTCCGGCGTGAAGTGCAGCGTCTCGAGATGGACCGGGGTGCGGGCTTCGAGATACACCGTCTGCCAAATGCCCTTGGCGGCTCCGTAACCCTGTTTCCCTTCGAGTTTGAACGGGTGTGGCGAGTCATCCACGCGCAGGACAAGTTGTTGTTCCTGCCCCCACCGCACATGAGGAGTCAGTTCAAACTCGAACGGGGTGTAGCCGCCGCGATGTTCGCCTACGGCCTGGCCGTCCAGCCATCCCTGCGTCAGCCAATCGCAGGCGCCCACCACCACGAACACCCGCTTGTCCCGCCACGCCTCGGGTACCGTCACCGCGCGTCGATACCACCCAATATCCGCCTGGTTCTCGAGACCGGAAAGCGGCGAACCCCAAGGGAACGGCACCAGGATCCGCTGCGGAAAGGCCGCGGTTCCCGCCGACCACGCCTCGGCCAGGCCCGCATTGGTGGGATCGAAACGAAACTGCCAGGTTCCGTTCAGATTCAACCAATCGGCACGTTCGAAGTTGGGGCGCGGATGTTCGGGCAACGGGATGGCCGCCGGCGCGGCGGACGGCCGGGGCATCAACAGGGCGAGACTGGCCAGGCCGAAGCCCAGCCGACCGATCGAAGCGGCAATTCGGACGCCAGTGGAGGATCGATACCAGGAATTCATGGGATGGGGATCGTTCAGGGCTTGCGGTAAACGACAGCGGAATCGATGGCGACCAACTGCCCCTTCGAACGCGGGTCAGCCTCGCCCATCGTCACGATTCGCAGCGTGTGGTTGCCGGGTTTGAGGTCGTAGATGTGCCAAAGCGCGTTGTCGTGAGTGCGCTCGACAATGTAAGCGTCGGCCACCCCCTTGCGCTTGCCGTCGAGATAGACCTCGGCGCGGCCGCCCTCCTGGGTCAACCGGCCGACCACCGCCACCGCTACGCCGCTGAACCGCAGGGTGACCTCGTCTCCCGCGCCGCGGGAAGTCCGGGTCTCCTTGTCCCGCGTCCAACCATCACTCCAGCTCCAGGCCGGATCCGCGGCGCCAATGCGGGCGTAGGGGATGCCAGGGTTCCACTGCTCGAGTTTGGGCGCCTTCGGCTTTTGCAGGGGGATATAGACATCCTTGAGGGTGACCTTGCCGCCATGCTGTTCGACCAGCATCAGGGCGCGTTTGAGGGTCGAAGCACAGATGTCGTTGAAGGAGTAATCGGTGTAATCGAATTTCCTCTCCGCCAGCGCCGGAATGCCGGATCGAAACACCTCCGGAATGCGCGAATACCCAAGCATGACCCCGAGCACGCCGGCCGCACTCGAGGGATTGCAGTCCGAGTCCTGGCCGCAACGGGTCGAAATCTCCATGGTTTTAAGGAAATCCCCCTCGCCGTAGAGCAATCCGAAGGCGATGTAGGCGCCGTTGAGTTTGGCATCGATGTTGAACGGGGAAAGCGCGCCATCCGGACAGGGATCGTCCCGGTTCCATTTGTCTTCGACCAACTGCCAGACCCTGCGCCAGTCGTTTGGGTGTTGGGCCGACCACTCGAGCAGGTCACGGATCAGCTTCCCGTAATCACTTTTGGCGGGGATGCAGGCCAGGCCCGCTTCGACCACGCGGCGCGGGTTGGTTTCGAAAAAGGCGGCCGAGTACATGCCGCACACGAACATCCCGCCGTATAAGCCGTCGCCATAATTCATGACACGGCCGACTCGATCGCAAAACTCGTTCGAGACCCGCGGCAGACCGGGCGACATGAGCCCGATGAAATCGGCTTCGATCTGGAAATCGATGTCATTCGCGTGGAGATTATAACGAGGGTGACCCGACCACGGCGCCTTGATGCCCTGGTTCAGGACGCGGCGGGCGCCGGCGTTTGCGTGCCAGAGATGATACTGCGAGTCCTTGAACGCCTCACCGTAATCCTCGGTCGTCGCGTCCAACCCCAGGGTGTCCATGACCTTGGCAAAGGTCATCTCGACGTAGAGATCATCCTGATGGATCGTGTTGTCGATCATCCCCTCCTTCCAGGTCAACTCGCCTTCCAGGATCTTCGAGTTCGACTTGAACTCGGTCGGCGCGCCATAGGAAACGCCGATCATCTGCCCGGCCCAGCCGCCCCGGATCTTGTCCTCGAGCGTGGCGCGGGAGAGGTGGCGGAGTTCGGTGCGCGCCTGGGCGGCGGTGACCAGGCAGGCGCCGAGCAACACGAGGCGAATCAGCGAGGAAGCCGGGAGTGTGTTCATGTTTGGAATGATTTCACCCGCTTGTAATGCCGAAACCACGGACGATCAAGCGCAGACCGTCAGCCTCGCCCCACCTTTCACCGAAATTCGCGGAAAGCGCAGCCGGTCAAGTTGCGGCACCACCGACCCGCGGGCTGGGAAAAGTGCTGCAGTCGGCGCGGAAATGGATTAAGAATGGTCTCCATGAACCTGCGAATTCGCGATCGTCTCCTCCTGGTTACGCTGATGGCCGCCGCCTGCGCCTGGTGCGGCTGCACACCGCCGGCCTCCGACGCCGGTTCGAGCCGCAAGCCCCGCGTGGCGCTGATCATGAAATCGCTCGCCAACGAATTCTTCATCACCATGGAAAAGGGCGCTCGCGCCCATCAGCAGGCCAACGCCGCCACCTACGAACTCCTGGCCAACGGCATCAAGGATGAGCTGGATGTCGGCCGCCAAATCGACCTGGTCGAGCAGATGATCGCCCAGAAAGTCGACGCCATGGTCATCGCCCCGGCCGATTCGAAAGCTCTCGTGCCCGTCTGCCGGAAAGCCCAGCAGGCCGGCATCGTCGTGGTGAACATCGACAACAAATTCGACGAGACCGTCCTCGCCGACAGCCCGCTGCGCATTCCGTTTGTGGGGCCCGACAACCGGCACGGCGCCCGGCTGGTGGGCGAGTTTCTGGCGAAACAACTCCAGCCCGGCGACCAGGTCGCGATCATCGAGGGCGCGCCCAACGCCTTCAACGGCGTCCAGCGCAAGCTCGGCTTTGAAGACGCGATGAAGGCCGGCGGCATGACCATCGTGAGTTCGCAGTCGGGTTATTGGGAAACCGAAAAGGCCAGCCAGGTCGTGTCCGCCCTGGTCACCGAGCATCCCGAGTTGAAAGCCATTCTTTGCGCCAACGACAGCATGGCCCTCGGAGCCGTGGCCGCCCTGCGCGACGCGAACAAACTCGGGGCGATCCAGGTGGTCGGCTACGACAACATCGCCGCCGCGCAACGACTGCTGCAGGAGGGACTCATCCTCGCCACCGCCGACCAGCACGCGGATCGACTCGCCGTTTTCGGCATTGAGTACGCCCTCGAGATGTTGAAAACCAAGGCGGCCCCGGCGGACCGGGAAACGCCGGTGGAATTGATCACCCGGTAGCTCGCCAGTGCTGACCAACGGTCGCGCAAACCATGAAAACCAAGCAGATCGTCAAGCAGGCTCGCGATTTCGCAGCGCCCTTCCGCGTCGCCCATGGCCGCAAGTTCCGGCTCAGAGACTTCGACCCGGGCGATACCCTTGAACTCAAGTCCGAGGACAAACCGCGCGCCAAGGAGGCGCTCGCCATTGGCGTCCAGGCCTTGGCCGAGCTGCAGGATAAGCTCTACGCCCAGGATCGCTGGGCCGTGCTGCTCATTTTTCAGGCGATGGACGCGGCGGGCAAGGACAGCGCCATCAAGCATGTCATGTCCGGCGTCAACCCCCAGGGCTGTGAGGTCACCTCGTTCAAATCGCCTTCCTCCGAGGAGCTGGACCACGATTATCTCTGGCGTTGCATGAAGGTCCTGCCCAACCGCGGGCACATCGGCATCTTCAACCGCAGCTATTACGAAGAGACCCTGGTAGTGCGCGTCCATCCGGAATTGCTGGCGAAGCAGAAACTCCCAGCTCCGTTGGTGACCAAGAGCATTTGGAAGGAACGGTTCCGGGATATCCGCGGCTTCGAGCGTTACCTGGGACACAACGGCATCCTGGTGCGCAAGTTCTTCCTGCATGTCTCGAAAAAGGAGCAGAAATGCCGGTTCCTCGAACGCATCAATAACTCGGAGAAGAACTGGAAATTCTCGAGCGACGACGTCAAGGAACGCGGTCACTGGGACGCCTACATGGAGGCCTACGAGGAGATGATTCGCAACACCGCCACCCCGGAAGCGCCGTGGCACGTCGTCCCCGCCGACAACAAGTGGTTCACGCGGGTGGTGGTCGCAGCCGCGATCATCGAGGCGCTGGCTTCCCTGGACCTCCATTATCCGCGGGTCGGCCCCCGGCAACTGAAGGAGCTGGCCGCAGCCAAAAGAGCGTTGCTGGCCCGAAAATGAGAGGTCCGGACTGCTCTTGGGTCAGGTGGAAGTCGGTTCCTGGAGCAATTCGTTGAGCCTGGCCATCACGGCGAAGGCGTCGGCCACATAAAGGACATCCGCCTTGCCGCGGGCCCAACCGCAGTTGGGATCGAGATCGATGGCGCGCCGTTCGTCAATGAACCGCCAGCCCACGGTGTGCGGTTCCTCGCCGTGACAACAGGCGGACAATCCTTTGGGGTGCCGCGGCGTCGCGCCGGTCTGGCCGATCTGGTTCAGATGCGTCAGGAATGAAAGCACCGCCTGACCTTCACCCCCAAGATCCACGAGCGATTTGCTGCTGCCCAATGACGCCCGGGTGCGGCTCAGGAACCCGCCGATCAATCGTTCGGCCTCCTGGACGTGGGTCTGACCATCGGCTTGTTTCTTGGTCCACCCCGCCCCGGCGACGAACAGCAGGTCGGCGTCCGGTCGGATCGTCTGGGCGTCGGCCGCCGGTGCGCGCATTCCCGTGACGCACGTGCGTTGGTGCGCGTCGGTGACGCGCACCGGAACGTTCTCCGTCTTTGCGGGCATGGGATCTCCGGACCAGGCGGGATGCGCGCCAGGATCGAGCAGGAGCAACCAGGGCCGGTGCGCACGTTGGAGCCGGGCTTCCATGCGCTGGCGGTAGTACCAGCGCGTGACCTGGATGGCCTCCCCGGCCACCGAGAGTCCGCTGACGTGGGTGTCCGCCCGCCCGCCCAACCGCTGGGCCACCCCCGGCAGGACGCGACTCCAGCGCGCGGTGCCAGCCGCAAGCACCATGGTTGCTGAAACGGCCCGACACAAAGCCTCGGCCGCGGCTGCATCTGTGGCATAGCGGGCTTGGGCGAATTCGGTTCCTTGCACCTCGAGGAACCGGGCGGCGCCGCACGCGCCAATCTGGCGGGCCGCAACCTCAGTGGTTTCACCGACCAGCCCGACGTGCCAAGCGGCGTTGCCCAGCCCAACGGCGAGCTGGCGGGCGGCGTGAAGAGCTTCGAGTTGCGGTTTGCCCAATGTCCCGTCGGGATCGGTGTGCGTGAGGAGGAGCAGCGTTTCCATGAGATTGCGTCGTTAAAGTAGGTTGGGTGCCGGGGGGACTGGAGCTACGATTTCAGCCACGCCACAATTTCCCGCGCGATATCGTCCGGGCTGACATCCTTGACGATGCGGGTCTCACGCTGCTGTTTCGGCAAAGTGACACTCGCGAAGGTGAGACCCTCGGCGCCGATGCGCGTCGGCTTGGCCCGCTGCAGCGCCGGCATCGCCGTGCGCATGTTCATCATCCCCACCTGCGGGTTGTTCTTCGGTTCGGGCCGATGACCGGTGGCCCAACCCAACACGGCCGGCGGCCCGGCGCAGCGCGAGACCTGGTGACGGCCGCCTTCGATGCGTTCAAGGATCTCGAGGGTGCCGTCCGCCAGCACCCGCAGTTCATCAACGCCCTGGAACTGGTCGAGGATTCCGAGTCTCTCACCCACCGACTGGAGGGTGACCCCCGCTCCGCGCGAAGCTGATTCCCAGCCGCCGAAGAGCAGCGACCGCGAGCGGTCGAGGCCGGGCAGTGCCTGAATGGCTTCGGCCAGGGCCGCAGCCGTCTCGGCCGGTTCGGTGAATCCGCCAGCCGAGCCGTCGAGGGCCAGCAGTTCGAACGGGACCTTTTGGGCGACGGTCATCAGCACCTGCTGAAGTTTGGCTTTGGGACCGAGACTGACGAGCCAGACCTTGCTGCCCGGTGTCTGTTGCGCCAGATGCGCGGCCTCGTAAAGGGCGTGACCGGCCCAGGGATCGAGCACCGCCGGCAACATCATCTCGTTCTTGAGAGTTGGGCCGGCGGGCCCGGCCACCGGCTCCAGGGTCTGCCACGGGTCCGGGACGATGCTGCCGCAGACGACAATATGGTATCCAGCGCTCATAGTCTGAGACCATCAAACAGCCCGGGAACAAGCCAAGGCAAATCATTTCGCTGCCGCAAACCGGCTTTTCCCGTTGCCGCAACCGGTCCTTTTCCGGAGTATCCCCCGGCATCCGGTCGAGAGGAACGTTCCCCGGCCGATGGTTGCATGAAACGCCTACTGCTTATCTCCCCCCTGGCGCCCCGGAGTCTGCTGGGAGCGGATTTCTATTACCGGATTCCCTGCCTGAGCCTGCTCCGGGTGGCGGCGCTGACGCCGCCGGGCTGGGAAGTGCGGGTGCTGGACGAGAAGGTCGAGCGGATTGACTGCGAACAGGACGCGGACCTGGTGGGGATCACCGCGATGACCTGCTCGGCAAACCGAGGCTACGCGATCGCCGATCGTTTCCGACAACGGGGCATCCCCGTGGTCATGGGCGGCATTCATGTCTCGAGCCGACCCGAGGAAGCACTTGGGCATTGCGATAGCGTGGTCATCGGCGAGGCGGAACAGCTCTGGCCACGGGTGGTGCACGCCGCCGAAACCGGCCAACTCGAGCGCAGTTACCGCCATGCGCATGGTCCGCCCCCCCTGGACTCCCTGCCGCAAACGGACTGGTCACTTTACCGGGGCAAGGGCTATCTGCCGGTCCACTTTGTCGAGACCACCCGGGGTTGCCCGCTCGACTGCGAGTTCTGTGCGGTCACCACTTTCTTTGGCGGACGTTACCGCAGCCGTCCCCTGGAGGATGTGCTTGCCGAGTTGCGCGGTCTGCCGCCCTTCGACGGCTTTGTCATGAAGAACGTGGTGTTCTTCGTCGACGACAACATCGTGAGCAATCGCGCTTACGCCCGGGCGTTCCTGACCCGGATTGCGGATCTCGGATTGCGCTGGGTCGGCCACGCCTCGGTGAACCTGGCGGACGACCCGGAAATGCTGAAGCTCTGCCAACGCAGCGGATGCATGGGGGTGCTGATCGGATTCGAGACGCTCTCGGCCGAAACGATGCGGAGCATCGGCCGAAAATGCCGGCTGCGCATGGATTATCTCGACGCCATCCAGCGAATTCACGATCACGGCATCGGCATCGACGGCTCGTTCGTGTTCGGGTTCGACACGGACGACGACGGGGTCTTCGACCGGACGGTGGATTTTGTGACCCGGGCAAAGATAGAGGTGCCCTATTATTCCGTGCTGACGCCGTACCCCGGAACTCGCTTGCATGATCGCCTGTCCCGGGAAAACCGGATCGTGAATCACGACTGGTCATTTTACGACACGAGTCACGTCGTGATCCGGCCACAACAACTGACCCCGGAGCAGCTCGAAGAGGGCTATTTCCAAGCCTTTCGCGAGTCTTACGCCAAACCATCCATGGCGAGCCGTTTGCAGGCGAGCACCAGCTGCCGCCAGTTTTTTGTGCCGATGAACTTCGGTTTTCGCGATGGCATCGAAGCGGTCTGCCGCGGTCGATTCATTGGCCATCGGGTGGAACGCCCCTGATCCAGCCTATCTCCAGTCGGAAAGGCCCCTGCTGCTTGTCGGAGATCAGGAATCCCACGGATGCAATCCGCGCCGGGTCGAGCGGCGGTTCGCCGGACAGGACGCGGCCGCGCCACGTCGGCACAAAATCCTCGAGCGGCAGCCGATGTTCCATCCACTCGCCAGTCGTGGTCTGAAACTCCATCTGGTACACCGCGCTGTCGAAGCGCGGGGACATCCTCACGGTGAATTTGTAGCGCCGTCCGTCGCCGCGCACCCGGAGCAGAAAGGCATCGCTGCCGCTCAGGTCGTGGCGCGCGGGCAGGGTGCGCACCGAGGCGAAGCCCCCGTTATTCTCGAGCGACACCTCGCCTTGGAAGACCGCGGCGCCGTTGACGATTTGAAAGCGGCTCGAGGAGACACCGCCCATGACGTCGTCATTCACGATCTGCCAGACGGGCGCATGGGTGACCTGGCTGAAATCAAACAGGACTTTGGGTGATTCGGACTGGGCATTCATGAGGCAAAGCTGCAAACCAACCACGAGGGACGGAATGCGTAGGCTGGAGTGAAGCAGAATTGGTGACATGGATTAAGAATTCAACCGCCAGATGGCGAGGTTCAAGGCGCTGGCGAAACTGACCCAGACCAGATACGGCAACAGGAGCAGCCCGGCTGGCGGCCGCACCTTCCAGAAGACAACCACGGTTCCGACCAGCGCCAGCCAGAGCAGACTGATATTCACAAGAGCCCAGCCGGGACTTTGTAAACCGAAAAAAAGCGGCGACCAGAGCGCGTTTAAGCCCAGTTGGACCAGGAACATTCCCAAGGCCCGACCGCGCCCGCTCGCTCCGACTTGCCTCCAGATCAGCCAGGCTGCCACCCCCATGCTGGCGTAAAGGGCCGTCCAGACCGGAGCAAACACCCAGCTGGGAGGGTTCCAGGTAGGTTTGCGCAATTCGGCATACCAATCGCCGGGTCCGAAGAGAGCGCCCATCATGGCCGCTCCGAAAGCGAGTCCCAGCCAACCGAGGAGGCCAAGCGCGGACGTCATCCCGTTCGTTGGCGTTGGCGGACTCATGCCCGAGCCTGCATTGAACTGAGCCCGCCGTCTACTGCCAGTACCTGGCCGGTCACCCAGCTCTGCTCCGGCGAGAGGAACCAGCGAATGGCGCCGGCCACTTCGCCCGGCTCACCGATGCGCCCCAGCGGATGGAGCGCGGAGGATGCCTTCAGCGTGGCTTCGTTTTGGGTCAACGACGCGGTCAGCGGGGTGCGGATCAAGCCGGGCGCCACGCAGTTCACCCGGATCCGATAGCGGGCGTAGGTCGCGGCAGCGGAGAGCGCAAGTCCCACCACGCCAGCCTTCGCGGCCGCGATCGCTTCGTGGTTGATCATGCCCCGCCGCGCCACGGCCGAGGACATCAGCACGATCGAACCGCCCCCGTTCCGCATCATAATTCTCGCCGCCGAACGCACGGCAAAAAATGAGGTCGAGAGATTCGTTGCCAACACTTCGGACCAGTCGTTGTCTTCCGTAAGATGCGCCGGTTTCAAACAGATGGAACCGACGCAATTGACCGCTCCATCCAGTCGGCCATGACGCTGAAACACTCCGGTCAGACATCGATCCACGGCTGCGGAATCGCGGGCATCCAACGCAACCACCTCCGCATCCACTTCGGATGCCAGTGCCTCCAGTCTCACCCGATCGCGAGACACCAAGACCAACCGACATCCGAGCGGAGCCAGTTGACGCGCCAGGACGGAACCGATGCCACCCGTGGCACCGAATATGACCAGACTAAGACCTTCGAATTGCATGTGATACAGATCGACAATGCCACCGTGACCCTGTCGAAAGCCCTTCAATGTTGTTCATATTGCGTACAATTTCAAACCTTGAACCTCGGATTTCGGGATAATCGCGCTATTTACTATATACTATGTTTATAACAAATGTGATACAAATTCTACGACCGTTGGAAGTTGAAATCGTTTATCTGCACGTCACATTCATGTCTAATATTTTCCTTTGACTGCCGTGTTGTCAGGTAAGGGCTTCGCCAGCGGAACTCCCGAAGTCTTCACGGCGTGGACCAGCGGGCCAGGAGCTGCGCTTGGGTGTATGGTTAACGCCACGGAGCGGCAGCGTGAGATCCCCACGGAGTCGGCCGCATGAAAGAATACATCTTTGAAACCGAACTCTGGTTGCCGCGTCGGCGCGACGAGATTTTCCCCTTCTTTGCCGAGGCTCGGAATCTGGAGCGGATTACGCCGCCTTGGTTGAAGTTCGAAGTATTGACGCCCGCGCCGATTGAAATTCGGGCCGGCACGTTGATCGACTATCGCATCCGGGTGCATGGCGTTCCGATCCGCTGGCGCACGGAGATTGCCGAGTGGGACCCGCCCCAGCGGTTCGTCGATCGACAACTCCGCGGTCCTTACCTGCTGTGGCATCACACCCACACTCTCGTGGAGCGCGATGGCGGCACGTCCTTTCACGACCGCGTGCGCTACCGCCCGCGAGGCAGTGCCCTCATCCACTGGCTCTTTGTGCGACGGGACGTGGCACGGATTTTCCAGTATCGAGAGCAGCGCCTCCGGGAGCTCTTCGACACCCGAAGCCCATGATGTCCGAGAGGCACCGCGCCGGTCCAACGGGCAGGAAGATCGAGCATCCGGGTTCCGGTCGATAACGATTTGGGATTACGAGGAGTTCATCAAGAAGAGCGTCCTCTGGCCTTACTGCAACACGGTCGAGATCTGGAAGTGCCCCGCGGACAAAACGACCGCCATCGACGCCACGGGCAAGACTGTTCCTCGCATCCGCAGCATGTCGATGAACAACTGGATGAGTTTTCCCTTAACTTCTGGCGAACTCCGGTACACACTTTTGCATGGTCAGAACCGAAACCGTTGAACCGTCTCCGGCCCACCCCGAGCCAGGTGGAGTCGAGCTGGCCTGGTTTTGCGTCCGGTCCCAACTGAAACACGAGCACATTGCCGCCGCCAACCTCCGGCAACTTCCTGACACGGAGGTTTTCAGTCCTCGGATTCGGTTCAAGCGCGCCACCCGGCGGGGACCCGTCTGGGTGACGGAATCGCTCTTTCCCAATTACCTCTTTGCCCGCTTTGACTGGCGGACCTCCCTCCGCTTGATCCATCACACGGCTGGCGTGGCCGGCATCGTCCATTTCGGATCCCGCTGGCCCACCATCCCGGACGCGGCCATTGCCGAGTTGCGCGCGACCATCGGCGAGGAGGAACTGCGCATCATCGACGCCACGCTCGAACCCGGCCAGGAAGTCCGAATCTCCGGCGGCGCGTTCGATGGGTTGGAAGGGGTGGTCACCCGGGTGATGCCGGGTCGTCAACGGGTGTCCGTTCTCCTTGATTTCCTGGGGCGTCAGGCCACCGTCGAAGTGAACGCGGACCACCTGGTCAAGCTCAACGCCAGCCCGGGTCTGCGTTAGACGCTTGCCCGGCGATTCTCACCAGAATTTCTCACCCACTTTGATCCGGTCGTCAGGTTGGACAATGACATCGTTGGGTTTGCTGATGTCAACCTTGAGGGTTTTCCGCTGTCCGTTCTCCAATCGCTCCACCAAAACTTTGGACGATCCAACCCGCGTCGGACCTCCCGCCATGGCGATCGCCTGGGAGATATCGATCATTTTGTCGCGCGCCAGACTGTAGGTCCCGGGCCGCATGACCTCGTCCATCACGCTGAACTCGTAGCTGGCATATTTGATAATCGTCAGGGTGACCGACGGATCCACCAGGTAGTCCGCCGCCAGGATGGCATGAATCATCTCCTGGGCCTCCTTGAGGGTCTTGCCGGCCACCTTGAGCTCCCTAAGCACCGGGTGAAGGATCGCACCGCCTTTGTTGATGGGCGCCTGATCCATGGACAATATCGGATCCCCCAGCACGTTGATCCTCAGTTCGTCACCTTCCTCAAGCACCACCGACATCACGTCCTTCACGTTGACCACCAACTGGCGAGTGGGTCGGGCGGGCTCGACTTGGGAATCCGTTGACCGGCGGAGTTCCCCCACGGGATCGACCTGGGCGGTCACAGGAAGGACTGGAGGGAGCGCTAATCCCACCCCCAGGAGCAGGGTAAGCTCTCCACAAGCCCAAAAACGACGCGTTACGGCTGATTCGCTCATCATATTTCAATAACTCCATGCAGTTTGCAGGCCAACCCGGTTTCGGTCAAATTCGTAGCTCGCCAAGGTCGAGTTCCTGGTCTGGAAGTCGTAAAACACCCCTGCCGTCCAGCGCGGACGAATGTAGAAATCCAGGCTGGCCCGGATCAGAAACAGATCGTCATCACGCGTGGACTGAACTCCTTGCACCGTCGCTTCGTAATCCGAGTTGGCGTAGGTGCCGGACAGGTTCAACGCCAGCCGCCGCATAAACATCTGCCGCGCGCTAAGCGTCACGCCGGTATACACATAGCTCTGATCGCCAAACGCCGCGGATGCCTGATACTGCTGAAACAAGGTGAGGGTAAGGCTGGTCGAATCGCGGGGTCTAAACGCGGCCGTCACGTTCCAGACCGGCGTCAGACTGTCGTCCACACCGCCCTTGAACTGACGCCACTCACCGCCAGCGCTCACCGCCACATCAACCTTCTCCGCCACAGCGTACACCACCCGCCCCAGGGCCTGCTGGTAGGTCTGGTCCGGAAAATTGTCGATCGAAGTATACCCGAACACCAATCCCAACCCGAACGCCAGTTTCGGGCTGTACTGATAGCTGATCCAGTCGTTGTTCGACAGGTCCCACCAGCTGTTGTAAATGTCGTCAATGTAATCGACCAGATTCAGACTGCCGTTGATCTCGATCGAGGTCTTCTCACTCAACGGGTAGCGCGATCGCAAGGTCGTGTCATACGCCATCCGATCCGCCCTCGTCCCAATGTCGACCACGGGATCCGTCGTGTACCGAAAACGCTGCGAAAAACCGAGCATGGCCTTGGCACCCTGAAGCATCCCGTCGATCGACGCGGCATGATCCACCCGGTTCAGATCTCCTCCCTCATCCAGATAGAGGTAGAACAACGGCGTGTAACTGAGCCGCATGCTCTTCCCCATCCCCTCGGCCATGTCGATCGCTGCCGCCGAGATTGTCGGCGCCAGCGTAAACACCAGATCCTCGATCTCGTCGGTGGCATCCGTCTCGATGTTGTCATCGTAATAAATCGACGCGGCCACCCGCGGCGTAATGTCAAATGGCCCCCACTTCACGATGCCGGTTCGCGCTTGCTCCCGTTGCAATACCGCCGACGCCACCTCCGGGGACGGCACCTCGTGGGTTGGCAATACCAAATCCTGAGCCCCGGATGATGCGACCCCCATGGTCAAGGCCACGACTAAACCTCCCGTCCAGTAGACATGCCGATACGCTGTATTCATTGATCCCAAGTGTTTTTGTTCCACCGGCGAACCATGCCACCTGTGCTCTTCCCGAGGGCCACACCAGCACACCCCACAGCACGCCCCAGCCTTCCTCACCTCGGCAAGCCCAATTCGAGAACCGTAAAAAACGCATTGCACATGCGATGCAGACGTGCCCATATTTACCCAAAATTGTATGCGGCTGTCCATCCTTAATAGTCCGTCGTCCCCATCGATCGAATCCAGGCTGGCATCGCTGCGCGTGCCCTGTCGTCGGTTCGCACCTGACGCGATCCAGGATCTTAACCACGAGACGGGTGACGTGCTCTACGTGGTTCCGCACGAAATGGCGCGACAGGATGCCTGGCCGCAACTCAGGGTGCGACTGGCGCAAGCCAACCGGTATTACCTGGTGGTAGGTGAGAATCTCAAGACGGAACAGATCGTCTCCGCCACGCGAGATGGGGCCTTTGACGTGTTGCTGCTTTCGGATTCGAACGAGCGTTGGGCTGATGCCATCAACAAGGCTGTCGAAGCGCAGGAGGTCTGGCTCAAACTGTATGGCGGCACCCGCCTCAGCGCTCAAGAGGTGTTGCTCGGGGAATCCGCCGCCATGAAATCGCTCCGCCAAGCCATCGAAAGACTCGGCCCAACGGTCGCCAGCGTCCTGATCCTCGGCGAATCCGGAGTCGGCAAGGAAAAAGTCGCCAGCGCCCTGCATGCGGCTTCAGGACGCGGTCCCTTTGTGGCGGTCAATTGTGCCGCAATCCCCAAGGAACTGATGGAAGCCGAGTTGTTCGGCGCGGAAAAAGGAGCCTATACCGGAGCCACCCGCACCCGGGCCGGCTTGGTCGAGCAGGCCTCGGGCGGAACCCTCTTCCTGGACGAGATCGGAGAAATGGACGTCCGGTTACAGCCCAAGCTGCTGCGCTTCCTCGAAACCCGCCGGGCACGCCGGGTCGGGGGCAACACCGAAATCCAGGCGGAAGTCCGCGTCCTGTCCGCCACCAACAGCAACCTGGAGGCGGAAGTCGGCCAGGCCAAGTTCCGATCCGACCTGTATTACCGGCTCTCGGAAGTGATCCTGCATGTGCCGCCGTTGCGCACTCGGCCGGAGGATATACCGCAGTTCGCCCTCGGTTTTCTGCAAGCCGCCGGCGAAAGGCTCGGCAAGTTCTTCGACAGCATCGAGCCCGATCTGATCCGGAAGTTCCAGGCCCACGATTGGCCGGGCAATGTCCGCGAACTCCGCAACGCCATTGACCGCCTGGCCATCCTGTATGACGGGCCCACGCTCCGCGGCGCCTGGTGGGAACCGCCTCAGATGACCCCGATGGCCAAACCCGATGCCGGGGGAGCGTCGCGGGCGGGCGCCGCTCCGTTCCCGGCCGGCTCCGGCCTGCCGCTGAGTCGCAAACAGAGACTCGATACCGCCAAACAGTTGCTCGAATCCAGCGGCAACGATCTTACCTGGGTTGCGGCGCAGTTGGGCATTCATCCCACCACCCTCTACCGCTGGCGCAAGGCCGGCAAACTCTGACACGTCCCGTCCTGATCCCGCACCCATGCCGTTATGAGCTCCCCCAGTCATTCCGATCGCACCCTGGCCGCGGTTTGCCTACGTTGCCCGGCCTGCCGACACGCGCGAAAACGCCAGCGCGGCCTTTTCTTTCAACTGGTCCGGCGCGTCGAATCAAGGCTCTGCCCGTTCTGTCGGGCCTACGAACGCGTCTATGGACGCAAGGCACACGAGTCGCCCAGCCTCCCCTGATCGACGCAACCGAGATCCTATGCCGACTCCGCGCCGCTCTTCCGGGGCGGATCGCAAATCAACTCGAGAAACTCGGCCGCCGCGCGACCGAGTTGCCTTGGCTTCGGCCACACCGCGACAATCACCCGCTCCGGCCGCGGCGCGGATAACGACCGATATTCCGGCAAATCCTCCCGCTCCTTCCGAGCGGCCATCGCGGGAATGAGCGAGATGCCGAACCCGGAGCAGACGAGCGCCTGAATCGTCTCCAACTGCGCACTCCGAAAACTGATGTGCGGTTTCAGGTCGCGCCGCTCGCAAAAACCGAGCACTTGATCGCCGAGACAATGCCCTTCCTTCATCACGATCAGCCGTTCGTTCCGCAAATCCGCCGGGCTCACGGTCCGCTTGCGCGCCAAGGGATGGCCCGGCGGAATCGCCAGCCGCAACTCTTCGGCAAACAAGTCCCTGACCGCCATGCGCTCGTCGTGAATCGGCCGGCTCGCCAGGGCGAAATCGATCTCGTAGGCCTGCGCCAGCTTCAGCAAACGCGCGGTCGTATCCTCCTGCACCACGATCTCCAGGCCGGGATACTTCTCCGCAAACGTCACCAATACCCCGGGCAAGAGATACGGCGCGATGGTGGGCAACACCCCGACCGTCAGCGTGCCACGCAACAGACTTTGCGCCTCCGCGGCCTCGCGTTTGGCGGCGTCCACCTCTTCGAGAATCCTCACCGCCCGACGCCAGAACGCTTCGCCGTGCGCGGTTAACCTGGCTTCGCGCTTCAGGCGGTCGAAGAGACGTTCGCCCAGTTCGTCCTCCAGCTTCTGGATTTGCTGGCTCAGCGACGGCTGCGAGACATGGCATTGTTCGGCGGCGCGGGAAAAGTTTCCCATGCGCGCCACGGCGACCACGTAACGCAGCTGTTGCATTTCCATAGGCAACGCCTATCCTGACCAAAGGAAAAAAGTATTTCAACAATGGTTCTCCGACTGGTTCACTCGCGCAAAACCAGAACACGCAGCCATCAAAGAAACCTGAAATGTTAACGACAACCGCCGGTAATCCCCTCGCCGGGAACCGGAATTCCATTTAACCGAAACAGGGAGAAAATCCATGTCCACCGAATCCAAATGCCCGTTCCACCACGGCGCCGCCGCCGGCGGCCCCACGAATCAAGACTGGTGGCCGAACCAGTTGAAGCTCGAGCTCCTGCACCAGCATTCCTCCAAGTCCAATCCCATGGGCCGGGATTTCGACTACGCGAAAGAGTTCAAGAGCCTCGACTACGCGGCTTTGAAAAAAGATCTCGCAGCGCTCATGACCGACTCGCAGGACTGGTGGCCGGCGGACTTCGGCCACTACGGACCTCTGTTCGTTCGCATGGCGTGGCACAGCGCCGGCACCTACCGCACCGGTGACGGTCGCGGCGGCGGCGGCCGGGGCCAGCAGCGCTTCGCGCCGCTCAACAGTTGGCCGGACAACGTCAGCCTGGACAAGGCACGCCGCCTCCTTTGGCCGATCAAGCGGAAGTATGGCCGGAAGATTTCGTGGGCCGACCTGATGATCCTCACGGGCAACGTCGCCCTCGAAACGATGGGCTTCAAGACGTTCGGGTTCGCCGGCGGTCGCGAGGACACTTGGGAACCGGATCAGGACGTCTATTGGGGCAGGGAGACCAAGTGGCTGGGAGGCGACGAGCGCTACGCCCACGGTTCCGAGGGCGTCGAAAAGGAGGGCGCGGTACTCGTGTCCGACGACACGGCGGATGGGGACATGCACGGGCGCAACCTGGAGAATCCGCTCGCCGCGGTGCAGATGGGGCTGATTTACGTCAACCCGGAAGGCCCGAACGGGAACCCCGATCCCGTCGCCGCGGCGCGCGACATCCGCGAGACCTTCGCTCGCATGGCGATGAACGACGAGGAAACGGTGGCACTCATCGCCGGCGGCCACACCTTCGGCAAAACGCACGGTGCCGGCCCCGCCGCGCATGTCGGGCCTGAGCCGGAAGCGTCCGGCCTGGAGGAACAGGGTCTCGGCTGGAAGAGCAGCTTCGGCACGGGCAAGGGCGGTGACACCATCACCAGCGGCCTGGAAGTCACCTGGACCAGCACACCCACGAAGTGGAGCAACAACTTTTTCTGGAATCTGTTCAGCTTCGAATGGGAACTGACCAAGAGCCCGGCCGGGGCGCACCAGTGGACGCCGAAGCATGGCGCCGGTGCCGGCACCGTGCCGGATGCCCACGATCCGTCGAAGCGTCACGCGCCGTCCATGCTCACCACGGACCTCGCGCTGCGCTTCGACCCGGCTTACGAAAAGATCTCGCGGCGGTTCCTGGAGAACCCGGACCAGTTTGCCGACGCGTTCGCCCGGGCGTGGTTCAAGCTGACGCACCGCGACATGGGCCCGCGCGCGCGTTACCTCGGGCCGGAGGTGCCTGCCGAGGAACTCCTCTGGCAGGACCCCATTCCCGCGGTGAATCACCCCTTGATCGATGCGCAGGACATCGCCTCGCTCAAGGCCAAGGTGCTCGCTTCCGGTCTGACGGTCTCGGAGTTGGTTTCGACCGCCTGGGCGTCGGCGTCCACGTTCCGTGGCTCCGACAAGCGCGGTGGCGCGAATGGCGCGCGGATTCGTCTGGCACCGCAGAAGTCCTGGGAGGTCAACCGGCCGTCCCAATTGGCCAAGGTCCTGAGCACCCTCGAGGGTATTCAGAGCGCCTTCAATGGCGCGCAGTCCGGTGGCAAGCGGGTCTCGCTGGCCGACCTGATTGTCCTGGCGGGTTGCGCCGGGGTCGAGCGGGCGGCGCAGAACGCCGGGCACACGGTTACCGTCCCCTTCACGCCGGGACGCATGGACGCTTCGCCGGAGCAAACCGATGTGGCGGCCTTCGCCGTGCTCGAGCCCATCGCCGACGGCTTCCGCAATTACCTCAAGGGCCAATACACCTTGCCGGCCGAAGCGTTGCTGATCGACAAGGCGCAGTTGCTGACCCTGACCGCACCCGAAATGACCGCGCTCATCGGCGGCCTGCGCGTCCTGAAGACCAACGCCGGGGGGACGCAGCATGGCGTCTTCACCAAGCGCCCCGAGGCGCTGACCAACGATTTCTTCGTGAACCTGCTCGACATGGGCACGGAGTGGAAGCCGGTCTCGCAAGACGCGGCCGTATTTGAAGGCCGCGATCGCAAAACGGGTGACGCCAAGTGGACCGGCACCCGCGCCGATCTCGTCTTTGGTTCGAATTCGCTGCTTCGCGCGGTGGCGGAAGTCTACGGCTGTTCCGATGGAGAAAAGAAGTTCGTCCAGGACTTTGTCGCCGCCTGGGACAAGGTGATGAACCTGGATCGCTTCGATCTTGCGTGATCTCCGACCATCGTCGGCCGAGCCATCGCCCGCCTGCCGGTTCCAGAAGTGAAGGACGCCGGCAGGCCGGCATCGGGGTTCGCGGAAACCGTTTGGGCAGGCGCAAGCCCGTTACCGCGGCCGATCGGGGCCGTGAAGTCTAACCTTGCGCGTTGGAGTCGGCCACCGGTTCGCCTTTCTTCCGGCCCTGGAGGTACGCCAGTGACCAGTCGTTGAAGTGCTTGGTGGCGAGCTCGGGCGGCGGCGGCGCGGCGTCAGGCGGTTCCAGGGGAACGGGACTGATGAAGTCCAATCCTCTTTGCTCCAGAGCGAGTCTCCATTCTTTCTCGACCTCGATCGAGGCGCGGGCATTGCGTGACCAGAAGAGATAGAAAATGTCGCTGTCCAGAATGGCTTTCTGCAATGCGGGCTCCCAGTCCTGGCCGGAGCGCAGCCGGTGGACGTCGAGGAACACCTCCAGATTGGGCACGGCGGTTTGCATGCCTTGAACCCGTGCCAACACATCCGCTCGATCTCGGCTGGCATAACACGCGAACGCTCTTTGGGGACGGGCTTCCACAGTCGATAATCGTTCCGGGATGGAAAGCGCGGGACCAATGCTGACCGCGAATCGCAATGCGGTTACTCTGAGCCCCGATGCGTAGACTGTAATCGCGCCATCCCTCTTTCCCTCGGGAATGTCGTTGGGCGTCAGCACCAGGAAAAGCGCCTTGGTGACGCTGCCATCCCATTCCAGAGTTTGTTCCTCTTCCAGAATCCTAAGCCCGGGCAAGGTCATGCGTGCCGCAAACCGCAGGGCCGGCGGTCTCCCGGCCGCTGGATCCGCCGGAGTGAAAATCGTGCTGTCGAATGAGCTCTCCTGTGCGAGACGCAGGATATCGGCACGCTGGCTTTCCGTATGGATCCAGAGGCTGACCGCGAGCGAACTGCCAGCCTGACCCGCAACCGAGGTGACTGTGAATTGAGGAGCTTCGCGGACCGGCTCTTTGCCCTGCCGAAAGGCCGCGCGCCATGTCCAAAGGATCGTCCAGGGAGCCTGAACGGCAGCCGTCACCATCCAGGGAAACCAAACGCCGCTTTTCCACGCCAGCACGTTGGCGCCCAGAAACAGCAGTAGACTCAGGCCAACACCCGCAAGCGTGGCCACGAGGGGTTTCAGCCTGGGCAGGATCAGCCCCAGAACCAACCCCAATGCGGCAATGAGGAGAAGCTCCCACCAGGGCGAGGGACGACGCAGCCAGTCGCCGCGGATCAGATTGAGAAACACCGTGGCGTTAATCTCAACACCCGGTGCTCGTCTTTCGGTCCATCGACTGTAGGGCGTGCGGAAATCGTCCGTTCCGATGCCGCCGGTGAAGCCGACTCCACGCATGGCCCCGACGAAGACCACTTTGTTCGAAACCAGCGAGGCAGGCACCGCGTCGTCCTGGAACATCTGCGCGTAACTCACCGAAGGAAGTGCCCCGGGCGGACCGTAGAATCTCAGCCAACGCTCTCCCAGTCGGTCTTCTTCGGGCACGTAGCCGGTCAGTGCCGCCGCTTGCCATGCCAGGGTGGGGATTCGCGGGTCGCTCCGCGAATGCAAGCGGGCGTGTCGATCCTCGCCTCCGGCCTCGGCGAGCCCCCATGAGGCGACGCTTCTCAATTCGTCAAACGGCGGAACGGGTTTGTGTCCGACGATCTCACCGTTCAACAGAATCGGTTCGATGACACCGGCGAGGATCACCTTTCGGTGCCCCCGAATCGCCTCGATGAACTGCAGGTCTCCGGCCGGATCCTCCGGATCGGGCAGATCGAAGAGAATGTCGAACACGACCGCCAGCGCCCCCATGGCCTTGAGCTTCTGGAGCAGCCGCGCATGCAGGGAGCGATCCCAGGACTGAAACCAAGGCTGATTCAGAGTGCGATGCGATTCGTCGTCCATGTAGACCACCAGCACTTCGCTAGGGGCTGGCTCCCGATGGGCGACGAACAGCAAGTCATAACTCCATTCCGTCAACTCCTTCGGACCCAGGATAAGCGCGGCGAGCCCCAGCAGCACCCCGACGCCCACCCCCGTGAGGCCACCTCGCAACCGCGACGAAGAGCGAGGTCGAGTCCGCGGCGGGCCACGCGACGTGGTCGCGGTCGGATGATCGCTCGCGTTCATCGCGACGAGTGTGAAGCCAAAACCCTCAGATGCAAGCTGCTAACCCATGTCCGTTCTCGCGGCAGATTCACGGGCGGTAAATTTCCAGACCCGCATCGGCGGATCCACTTTGGTCTCCAGGACGAACAACTGGACGGATCTGAAGATCAGATCGAACCGTTCGATCGGCCGGCCCTCGCGCGCGAAGTGGAGATGAAATCCGGCGCTGCCCGGCGGATCGTTTTGCCCACGCTCTCCAACAATCGCGGAATCAGGCTGACCGTGGTCCGATCATAACCCTTAATCTCTTCGGTCAATTGTTCCCAGGGCACCAGGTGTGGGTTTTCCCGACGCTCGACGTTTCTCCGGGGCGCGTAAGTCCAACCGGCGATCCAACGCTCGGCAATCCAACGCGCGTGTTCCATCCGCGCCAGGACTTCCACCTCCTCAGTGGTGAACGACATTGCCGGCTCTCCCGTCGAGGGCGGGTCGGCCAGTCCGCAGCCAATGGCCCGGAGCTTGATCGGGATGTGATCGGCCTGTTGTCGGTTCGATTCGCGGAGGTCTTCCGTCAACTGTCTCCACGGCGCCAGCACGGCATCCGGGTCGGGACCGCGCGGCGAATCCATCCGCCGATTCACCACAAATTGCTCGTGAATAGCCCGCGCCAGGACATCGTGGTATTCCCGGCGGATGACTTCCACGGAACAGGTGTCTTCCGTCATGCCAAACGGGATAAGCCGCCTGCGGCCCGATGAGATCGTGTCGAGAATGCGTGCCAGGGATTGATGGGTGTGGGCGCGCACGAGCAACTCCGTGTCAGGACGGCCCTCCAGCATCGCC
>JAHDYP010000094.1:22205-26134 GCA_023383055.1 Verrucomicrobiota bacterium
CCAACGTTCGAGCATCCTCACTCAAACACACAAACACATGCAGGAGCGTGTCAGGCTCGCCAGCCGCCTGTTCAAGCCACCGGCGCGTGGACTGCGACTCGACCTCGGCCGCGCGGAATTCGGTGAGACAAATCCGGCCTTCCGCGAACGCCGGATAGCGAAAAAGGAAACGTTCCCGCTGCAACTCGGCGGCGCGGTCCACGATCGAAAGGCGCAGCGGTTTGCCGTTGGCAAAGTGCCCCATCTTGGCCGCCCGCAGGGCAATGCTGCGACCCATCCGGCCAAAGCCAAGAATCGCCACATGCACCGAACGCCGGTCGTCCTCGCGGAGTCCGCTTCCGTCCAAGGGCAATTGCAGCAACACGCGACGCGCCTCGTCGTCGAACACATCGAAGAAGTGGAATTCGCAGGCGCCCGGGTTGAGGCGGTCGGTTTCGGTCAGTCGTTGGAGAGCCTCGCGCAGATGGATGTCGGACAAATGCACATGACAGGTGGCGGGGCCGCGCTTTGCGGCGGATTGCACGATCCGGATCTCCGTGGCGACGCGGACGTTGGTCTCATCCGAGGGCGTGATCACGATGATCTCACCCGCGCGGGCTGCTCCGGCTTGCTCCAAGGCTGCCGGCACGGCGGCGTCGCCGCTCACCACCCCGATGCCCTGCTCCAGGCATTGGTCGGCGAGTTGTGCGTCGGGGTTGGGATCCAGCACCACGACTCGGGCGGCTTGGTCCCTGCGTTTCAGGTGGCGGGCGAGCTCGAAGCCTTTCCGCCCCAGTCCGCAGATCAGCCAGTGATCCGACCATGTGCCCACGCGCAGGAGCATGATTTCACGCCGGAATCGCCACCAGAGGAGGATCAGCGCGGCGCCGAAGAAGGTCAGCACGCCGAACCAGCGTCCCAGCTCAATCCAGAGATTCAGTCCACCGTCGAAATGAGGCAGGTGCAGAATCAGCATCTGGGCGGCGTGATACAGCGGGCTCAGGCCGTGAACGTGCCCGAGATGCTCGCGCTCGTATTGCGCCACCCCGATCGTTCCGCAAACCAGCGTGAGCGCTCCGGATAAAACCACCAGCCACCACTGCAAACGCGGCGACCGCAAATGATCGTTTGTGGTGTGAGCCATAAGGCGCAGGTAATGGACGGGATTATTATGATTCGGGTCTTTCGTCCTGTCAGGCACTTTTCTCGGCGGATGCGGCGCTCACTCGGATCTTGAAAACGCGATTCCGGACCGGATACTGGCCCCCGGATTCGTTTGCGAATGATCAGCGAGGAATCCGAATGGCCCGGTTGATCCGGTTCACATCGACACATGCACCTGATGAAACCTTGGTACGAAGAACTCTTTTCCAACTACGCCCGGGCTTACGACCGCGAGTGCTTCACCCAGGGCACCCACCAGGAAGTGGATTTCATCGAAACCGAGATCGCCCCCGACAAGCACGCTCGAATCCTCGACATCGGCTGCGGCACCGGCCGTCATGCCATCGAACTGGCCCGCCGCGGGTACCAGGTCACGGGCATTGACCTGTCGGCCAACCAACTCGCCCGCGCCCGCGAGAAAGCCCTCGCCGCGGGCGTCCAGCCGGTCTTCGAGCAACGCAACGCGCGCGCGCCGCATCACCTGGCCGCGTTCGACCTGGCTATCATGCTCTGCGAAGGCGGGTTCTCGCTGATGGAGACGGATGCCATGAACTTCGCGATTCTCGAGAACGCCGTCCGGGCACTCCGGCCGGGCGGCAAGTTCATGTTCACCTGTCTCAATGGCCTGTTTCCACTGGCGCGGTCCGTCCAGGAGTTCGTCAACGCCGGCCCCAGCAGCGTTCACACGCTGGAGACGGCGTTCGACCTCTCCTCGCTCCGGATGCGCGCGCGGGTGGATTTTACCGACGATGCCGGCGTGACCCGCCAACTGGAAACCGACGAGCGCCATTACCTCCCCTCGGAGCTGACCTGGTATATGCACACACTGGGCATGCGAAACGCCTCGGTGTTCGGCTGCACGGCCGGCGACTTCCGGAAATGCCCGCCCACTCCCGAGCACTTCGAGTTGTGGGTCTTCGCGGAGAAAGCCCGGCAGGAAGCGGCCGGTAGTTAGGCGCGACAAACTCGCTGAACGTCCATTTCCTTGCTCGGAAGGATGTATGGAGAATGTTGAGGCCTGCTTCCTTCTTACTTCTGCCTTCTTCCTTCTTACTTGATTTAGATCAATACCCGGTTTCACAAAGACTGATATACGCGTGGCTCATGGCTTCCACGCGACGCGTTTTCCCATGTGTCGGCGCGCTGACAATGTTGCTTGTGGCATGTCAACAGACGGACGCTGCCGAGTCAGCCGCAGTCCAGCCCGGCAAAGCCCTATACGACCAGCACTGTGCGGCTTGCCATGGAACCCAGGGGGCTGGCGACGGGCCCGCGGCGGTTTGGCTGTTTCCCAAGCCCAGGAACTTCAGTGCGGGACTGTACAAAATCCAGTCCACGCCGGCGGGAACCCTGCCTTCGGATGAGGATCTCTATCGAAGTATCCGCGGAGGATTGGGGGGGAGTTCGATGCCCGCATTCGACTATTTGTCGGAGGAGGAGCTGCGAAGCGTGGTTGGGTATGTCAAGCATTTGACGGCCGTGGTCGGCCCGAATGGCGAGCGGGTGAATCGCTTCGCGGAAGCCAGTGCCGGCGGGACCGTGGGTGTTCCCATCACGATCCCTCCGGAACCGCCTTTGACTTTCGATTCGATCACCCGGGGACAGGAGGTGTACGCGCAACTGCAGTGCAACTCCTGTCACGGGGAAACGGGAGCGGGCGACGGGCCTTCCGCTTCGACTCTGAAGGACAGCCTCGGGGTGGTGATTCATCCGCGCGATTTCAACACCGACCTGTTTCGCGGTGGTTCCACCGGCCAGGATCTCTACACCCGCATCGCGGTGGGGTTGGGGGGGACGCCGATGGTGGCCTACCCTGACGAGGTGCTGAATCCGACCGATCGGTGGGCGCTGGTGCATTACATCCAGTCGCTGCGCCGGAAGGATGTCGAGGTGGGCGACATGCTGGCTTCGGAGGGTGCCCTGACGGTGGCGCGGGTGAAGGGTGATCCGCCCCTGAACCCGGTGGATCCGGCCTGGGAACGCGTCGAGAGTGTCCGGGTGCCGCTCAACCCGCTGTGGCCCGAACCGTATCCGATCACGGGAATGGCCGTGAAGGCGTTGCACAACGGCAAAATGCTCGCCGTGCTGCTGCAATGGCGGGACGAGATTGCCGATGGGGCGCCGGTCAGGGTCGAGGACTTCCAGGATGCGGCGGCGTTGCAGTTTTCGCTTACCGATCAAGCGCCGTTCCTGGGCATGGGCGATCCCCAAAACCCGGTGAATGTATGGCAGTGGAAAGCCGGATGGCAACAGGACGCCGATGGGGAACGGCCGGACGTCCAGCTCGCCTACCCTTCCATGCATGTCGACACCTATCAGGAGCCGGAACTCCATGGGCTCTACCGCACGGCCGAGACGGCCGGCAATCTCCTGGCCTCCACCCGGATGCGATCGCCGGTCGAAGATGCCAACGCGACGGGGTTTGGCACCATGACTTCGCAATCGCCGTCCGCCCAGAACGTGGGCGGCAAAGGCATCTGGCGCGATGGCTTCTGGAGCGTCCTTTTCTATCGTGAACTCAAGTCCGGCGATCCCAGAGATGTCCGCCTCACCCCGGGCGAGTCCACCTTCGTCGCGTTTGCCATCTGGAACGGCGCCCAGCGCGATCGGAACGGACGCAAAGTATTCAGCCATTGGCACCGCCTGACGCTCAACCCCTAACCCCACGCCGCTCCATGTCCGCACCCGCATCCTCCGTCAACCCCAACCCCGCGAATCCAGACGGCCTCTCCCGGCGCGACTTCATCCGTCGCAGCGGACTGGCCGGTTTCGGTCTCTCGGCTCTG
>JAHDYP010000095.1 GCA_023383055.1 Verrucomicrobiota bacterium
GCCCCGCCCGATTCACCCTCGCGGCCAACAGCACCCACGCTGCCGAACACTACTGCCAAGGACCTTCAGGTTATGAGCCTGAAGGTCTGCTGAAGCCGCCATGGAGCCCGGCTGATCGCGGATGTCTTGTTGCCGCTGCCGATACAGGCCTGGGCAACTCCGGATTGCCGCCGACAGACTTACCTTTGTTTCTTGCGGTCACTGGTAATGAGGTGCCGGAGGTGCCAGAGTCGAACTGCAAGAGGGTCTGGCGATCTTGAACGGTCTTGAACACTCTTGGCAGGCCTTGGGGGCGGTCGGCGAAAGGGCGTTGGAATCAGGGGGCAACCTGGATGGGTTGGACGCGGAGACCTTCCTTGACGCGGTCGCCGGGGTAAACGATGACTTCGTCGCCTTCCCGCAGTCCGTCGAGGACTTGGGCTTCCATGCCGCTCGAGGCGCCGACGCTGAGGATGCGGGTTCGCGCGCGGCCGTGTTCGAGGACGAAGGTGGCCCAGTCGGAGCCGCGGCGGAAGAGGGCGCCGGTTGGCACTTTAAGGACATCGGGTTCTTCCCAGGTGATGATGCGGCCTTCGACACGGAAACCGTCGCCGAGACCGGGTCGCCGATCGAGGGGTGTGACGATGTCGGCGATCACATTGACGCGCTGTTCTTCGACGCCGAGGGCGGAGACCTTGAGGAACCCGGCGGGTTCGACCAGGCGGACGACGGCTTCGAGGGGGAGTTCGCCGCCCCATTGTTCGAGGAGAACCCGGGTGCCGGGAGGGATGGTGGCGCCATCGCGTGAGAGGACTTCAATGATCACCTCGAGGTCGGTGGGATCGCCCACGTCGAGCAACGGGGTGCCGGCGGCAACCACGCGCGCGCTATCCTCGAACACGCGCAGGACGCGGCCGCTGATGGGGGACCGGACTTCGGCGGGTTCGGACACCGGCGCGGGATTCGGAGCAAGGTCAAAGCGGGTGAGCTCGGCTTCGGCTTCGCGGAGGGCGCTTTCGGCGGCGTCGAGTTCGCGGTCGGAGCTCAGATCGCGCCATTGCGCGGTTTCGAGTTCCTGGTCGGAGACGGTGCCAGCCGCGTGGAGGCGGGTGTTGCGGAGTAGTTCGGTGGCGGCATAGGCGCGGGTGGCGCGGGCTTTGTCGAGCTGCGCGACGGCGGCATCGCGACGGGCTTCGAGGAGGGCGCGGGTGCGGGCGTCGAGGAGGGCGGGGGCGATGGGGTCAATGCGGGCGAGGGTGTCACCGGCTTGGACGGTGGCGCCGGCCTTGAAGGGGATGCGTTGGAGTTGCCCGGTGACGGGCGCGGAGATTTGGTAACGGTGTTGGATCCGGGTTTTTCCTTCCTCGTTGACGGTCACGCGCAGCAAGCCGCGGGAGACGCGGGCGGTTTCGATCGGGACCGGCTGGGGCCAGAGGCCGGCGACGATCAGCGCGAGGAGCAACACGGCGCCGAGATACGGGATCCAGCGGCGGACCCGATGGCGGTTCCTTGGCGGCGGCGGGCTTGCCGGATCGGGATCGGTGGGGGCGGTTGGGTTCATTCGACGGGTGCGAGGTTGACAGTGTCCGGGCTATTCCGGGGCTTTCAGGGCACCGACCAGGTCAAGCTGGTTGAGCTTGCGGAGGACGGCGAGCGCCGAGACGACGGAGGCGATGGTGACGGCGAGGACGGCGAAGGCGTAGTTGCCCGGCAGCAGCACCAGCGGCAGGCGGACGGTCTCGGTATTGACTTCGCGCAGGATGGCGGTGGCGAAGCCGGTTCCGATGAGCAGGCCGATGGGAACGGCGATGAGCGCGAGGATGACCAGTTCGGTCACCAGGACCGCGCCGACCTCGCGTCGGGAGAAGCCGATCACGCGGAGCGTGGCCAATTCCCGGGCGCGCTCCGCGAGGGAGATGCGGGCGTTGTTGTAGACGACGCCGAAGGCGACGATGACGGCGAAGATGAGATAGATCGTTTGGATGACGTTGATGCTGGCGGCGGTGGTTTCGCGGAAGTTGGCCCGCAGGGATTCCTTCACCGCCACCCAGCTCACGCGGGGGATGCCTTTGAGTTCACGGAGAAAATCACGCCAGGCCAAGGCGTCGATGGAGAAACTGGCGCCGGTGATGATATCGCCTTCGCCGAGGAGGCGGTTCAGGGCATGCAGATCCATATACGCTGCGATGCCGGCGAAATCCTCCGCCAGACCCACCAACGGCGCAGTGCGGGTGACGCGGCGGCCCTCGAGCACTTCGAGGATCACGAGGTCGCCGACCCGCGCTCCGAGCACATCGGCCAGTTTCGAAGAGATGACCAGACCTTCCGAGGGGAGGGTGATTTGCCGGTAATTGGCATCGATGACCCGGCTGTGCTGTCCGTGGGCGGGCAATCCTTGAATGGCCAATTGCCGGTGACGCGCGCCGAAGCG
Source organism: Verrucomicrobiota bacterium (assembly GCA_023383055.1). Lineage (GTDB taxonomy): Bacteria > Verrucomicrobiota > Verrucomicrobiia > Limisphaerales > JAHDYP01 > JAHDYP01. The sequence goes on from JAHDYP010000095.1 coordinate 2,411, forward strand.
GAGCCGGACCGCGGCGGATCGAACGGGCTCGACGGCGATGACGCCGGGCAGTTGGGCGAAGAGGTGTTTGATCTGGTCGCTCGAGGGTTCGACCAGGCCGATGCCGATATCCTGGCGTTGGACGACGTCCCATTGGAAATCGAGGACGTTCTGGATGCCGTCGCGGAAGCAATTGGGGACGATGAGGATTCCGGTGGCGAGGGCCAGGCCGGCGATGGTGAAGCAGGCCTGAACCGGTTTACGTTCGAGGTTGCGCACCGCGATCCGGAACGTGTGGGACAAGACCCGGGCCATGCCGGTCCGTTCGATCAGGGCGGGGCGGTAACGCGCCGGCGGTTCGGGGCGCATGGCTTCGGCGGGGGGGAGGCGGGCGGCGCGGCGGACGCTGCTGAAGACTCCGAGGATGGCGGCCAGGGCGCTGACGGCCAGGGCCAGGAGCATGGCCCCGCGATCGAGGCTGAAGGCCAGCTCGGGGAACCGGAAGAAGAGCTGGTAGAGGGTGACGATGCGCACCCCGAGCAGGATGCCGCCGAGGACGCCGAGGAGGGCGCCGGCGACGACCATGACGAGGGCGAATTTGAGGTAGTGCAGGACAATCTGGCGGTCGGTGAACCCGAAGGCTTTGAGGATGGCGATTTGCTCGCGTTGCAGGGTGAGCAGGCGCGACAGGACGGCGTTGGTCATGAAGGCGGCCACACTCAGGAAGACCACGGGAAACCCGATCGCCAGCGTGTGGAGCACCCGGATTTCGTCCGAGACCCGGATATGGGAGGGATGATCGGTGCGACCGTGGGCGCCGCGGCCGCCGTAGGGTTTGAGCAATTCGTCCAGCGCACCGATCACGGGACGTTCCGAGGCGCCGGGGGCGAGGGTCAGGGCCAGTTGGTTGAACGCGCCGTAGAGGTCATACGCCGAAGCCAGCGCGCGATAGGGCATCCAGAAAATGCCGTAGGTCCGGTTGTCAGGCAGGGCAGTGCCGGGGCGCGATTCGAAGATGAACTCGGGCGAGAGCACGATGCCGGCGATGCGCATGGTTTGCCTTCGCCCATTCAGCAGGAGGGTCAGGGAATCGCCCGGGTGAAGTTGGTTGGCATCGGCAAAGGCTTCGCCCACGAGGATTTCGCCGGTGCCACCGGGGCGGAGCCAGCGGCCGGCCCGCAGGAACAGGCGGTTGAGCGCGGGCGGTTGGTGATCCGGCAGGGAGCGCACGAGGCCGCTGGCGGGTTCGTCCAGTTCGGGCAGATCGAGGGTGACCTGGACGGAGATGCCGGCCTGGACGGCGGCGACGCCGGGGATGGCGGCGATGCGGTCGACGAGGCGGTTGGGGGCGCGTTTGAGGTGAACGAAGACTTCGGCAAAGCGATAGGCCTCGTAGTATTCGTGGCGGGTGGATTCGAGCGAGCGGATCAGGCTGCGGGACATGATCATCATCGAGAGTCCACAGCCCATCACGAGGGCGACGGCCAGGGCCTGGCCCTTCATGCGGCGCAGATCTCGAAAGAGCTTGCGGTCGAGTTGCGAGATCATCACCAGTTCAAGGATTGGGCTGGCGCCCGGCGGGCGTTCTCGTGGATGTCGTGCACGCGGCCGTCGGAGAAATGAATGACGCGGTCGGCCATTTCCGCCATCACCGCGTTATGCGTGATGATCACGGTGAGGGTGCCCAGTTCGCGGTTGACGCGTTCGATCGCCTCGAGGACGACAATGCCGGTGCGCACATCCAGCGCGCCGGTCGGTTCGTCGCACAACAGTACCTCCGGACGTTTGGCAATGGCGCGGGCGATCGCCACGCGCTGCTGTTCGCCCCCGGAAAGCTGGGCCGGGAAGTGATCCAGCCGGGGGCTGAGATGAACCATTTCGAGGGCGAGTTCGGGCGGCATGGGATCGCGCGCGATCTCCGTGATCAGGCCGACGTTCTCGCGGGCCGTGAGACTCGGGATCAGGTTGTAGAACTGGAAGACGAACCCGACCCGCTCCCGTCGGTACTGGGTCAGGGCGGCTTCGTCGGCCCGCGTCAGGTCCAGGTGCCGGTAGCTGAGTTCGCCGGCGGTGGGGACATCGAGGCCGCCCAGGTTGTTGAGCAGAGTGGTCTTGCCGCTGCCGGAAGGACCGAGCAGAACCACCAGTTCGCCGGCGTAGAGGTCGAGATCCACCCCGGCCAGGGCATGAACCTGGGCCAGGCCCTCGCCGTAAACCTTGGTGAGCTGTCGCACCCGGAAGATCCGGAGGCGGTCAGGGATACCAGGGGGAAAGGCCATGGCGGGTGGGGGGAGGGGGGATTTGGGATTTAGGATTTGGGATTTAGGGTTGGGGATTGGGGTTGGCGGAGGGAAAGCTGGGCGAGAGCTTCCGCCAGGGTGCGGCTGAGGTCGGCGGCGAGGGCGCTCATGGAGGCGGTGGCGCCGTCCGGATCGGTATCGGGGGCCGGTCCAGGGCGGCGGCCCTGGAATTGGCCGGCGCCATGGACCTGTCCGCCACCAGGCGACACGACGCGCCACGCGGCTTTGAGGGTGCATTCACCGCGGGCATCGACGTCGAACTGTTCGACGATGAGGTAGACTTCGGCGGATACTTCTTCGGCGCGCCAGGCCGAGAGTCGCACCTGGCAGGAGGGCAGGAGCGTGGTGAGGTTGGCGGCGATGACGCGCTGCAACGCGTGGTCGAGGCGTTCGGCCCACATCGCTTGGGGCAGGTATACCACCTCGTGGGCGCCCTGGCGCATGGCCATGTTCTTGCCGAATAGGTAACCCGGCAGTTTCACGAAACCCAAACCCACGCTCCCGCTCGAGGATTCGAGGGGCGCGCCCAGGTTGGAGGACGGCATCAACACGAAAGAACGCGGGGTGAAGCCGGAGGGTTTCAGGACACTGCAGCCGGCGAGGGCGAGGCCGGTGAGGGCGAGGGCAAGGATTGAGTTCGGAATGGGGGATGGGCTCATGGCTGGTTCGGAGTGGCGCGGCGGCCGGTGATGAGGGCGTTGGGATGCGTGCGGAGGAATTCCGCCAGGGTGGATACCGAGTGGGCGGCGTCGGCGAGTTGTTCCAGGGCCAGGGTCAAGTCGTGGCGCATCGCGGAGTCCGGGGCGAGCAAGTCACGCAGGTTTTGGACGCCGGCCTGGATTTGGGCGAGGGCTGAACTGGCCTGCGTCAGGGTGTTGGTGACGCTGTCGGCGAGCGGGTCGACGCGGTCGTGCACTTTTTCGGCCAGGCGCTGGTATTGTTCGAGCGTGGTCTCGAGCCGGGCCAGGGAGTTGGTCAGCTCCGGCGAGCTGACGACGCGGTTCAGCGAGTTGACCAGGTTCGTCACGCCGTCGCTGATCTCGCCGAGCTTGAGCCCGCTCATGGCGGTGTCGATCCGGCCGATCAAGGAGTTGAGTCGATCGATCATGCCGGCCACGTCGAGTTGGGCGAGATTGCGCAGCAATTGCTGGATCTCGGTTGGGCGGGTGGGAATCTCCGGATAAGTCGGCACGAGCTGGTGATAAACGGGCGGCGGCGGGTCGCGCAGGGTTTCGAGGCTAACATAGAGGACGCCGGTGACGAGGCTTTCGCTCTGGAGACTGGCTCTCAAGCCGCGTTTGATTTCCTCGGCGAGGTCGTTGAGTTCATGGAGAGCACGTCCGCCATGCCACCGTTCCTGGATGAGATCCTCGCGGAGCTCGATGATGACCGGCATGGCGGTGTCCTCGTTGGCCTGATTGAACCGGATCATGACCCGCTCGACCGAGCCGACGGTCACACCCCGGTATTTCACTGGCGCACCCTCGTTCAGGCCGTTCAGGGAACTGTCGAAATAGAGTATGTACTGCTTCGTTTGGGTGAACCATCGGGAGGACCCGAACAGCAGCAGTCCCGTTACGCCGAGGGCCAGGCCGACCACAATGAAGATTCCGATGGAGGTGGGATTGGCTTTTTTGCTCATGGTTATCGAAGGTCAAACGCCGGTCGTGGCCGGTTCGGAGGGGGCGGGCGCGCCGCGGGTGAGGAACTCCCGCACCAGTGGATCGGGGGAATGCTTCAAGAGTTCGCGCGGATTTCCCTGCGCCCGCATGGTGCGGGTATGGGTATCGAGAAAGACCGAGTTGTCGGCAATGGCAAAGATGCTCTGCAACTCATGGGTGACGACCACGAAGGTGGCCCCCAGGCTGTCGCGCAACTGCAGGATCAACTCGTCCAGATTGCGCGAGCTGATCGGGTCCAGCCCGGCGGAGGGTTCATCGAAGAACAGGATGTCCGGGTCCAACGCCAGGGCACGGGCGAGGCCGGCCCGTTTGCACATGCCGCCGGAGATTTCGGCCGGGTAATAATCTTCAAAGCCTTTGAGGCCGACCAGCGCGAGTTTGAGCCGGGCGATATCCCGGATGTCGGCGGCCGGCAGATCCGTGTATTCGGCCAGGGGGAGGGAGACGTTTTCCGCCAGGGTCATCGAACTCCAGAGGGCGCCGCTTTGAAACAGCACGCCGAAAGCGCGCAGTTGCTCGCGGCGGCGCTCCTCGGTTGCGTGCCAGAACGCTTCGCCGTCATAGAAGATCTCGCCCTGGGCGGGGGCCTTGAGGCCGATCATGTGTCGGAGCAGGGTGCTCTTGCCGCAACCGCTGCCGCCCATGATGATGAAGATCTCGGCCGGCAGGATGTCCACGTTGATGTCGCGCATGACCACGAACGAGCCGAACGCCATGGTCAGGTCGCGGATCTCGATCTTGGGCTTTGCGCTGGGGCCGGTCATGGTCAGATGTGGAGGATGGTGCAGATCACGGCGAACAAGCCGTCCGAGGCGATGATGGTAGTGATGCCGGTGACGACGGCGGAGGTGGTGGCGAGGCCGACGGCGGCGGCGTTGGTGCCGCACTGCATGCCTCGGAGGCAACCGGTCAGGGCCACGACCCAGCCGAAGTACCCGCCCTTGACCACACCCAGCAGGAAGGAATTGAGGGTGATGGCCTCGACGGTGCGGTGCAGGTACAACGCGGGGGTCATCTGCAGCATCAGGGTCGACACCAGAAAACCGCCGGCGATGGAGATCAGGTTCGCGAACAACACCAACAGCGGCATCATCAGGATCAGCGCGATCATGCGCGGCAGCACCAGAAACTCGATCGGGTTGATGCCAAACGTCTCAAACGCCTCGATCTCTTGATTGACTTTCATGGTGCCGAGCTGCGCCGCGAAGGCCGCCCCGGTGCGGCCACAAATGATGATGCCGGTCATGATGCAGCCCATCTCGCGCATCGTGGCCACCGCCACCAGGTCCGCCGTGTAAATGCCGGCGCCGAAATTCGCCAGCTGCGTGGCCCCGACGAAGGCCAGGATCAGGCCGATGAGGAAATTGATCAACGCCACAATGCCCAGCGCCCGCGGCCCGCATTCTTCCATCACGAGGAACACGTCCGCCCACCGGAACTGTGCCTTGCCCCGCATCAGTTTGAGCAGGGCCAGCACAGTCTCCCCGAGGAACGTGAGCATCCCTTTCCCCCCTTCCCAGGTGGCAAGGGCGGATTCGCCCAGCCGCTGCAGCCACCGGGTCCGGGTCACCGCGCGGACGGCGTCTTTCTTTTCGGGGACCGCCTGGGAAAGCTGCAGGAGTTTGGCCACGCCCGCCGGCAATGTTTCCGTCCGGAACCCGATCCCCTGTTGCTGGCAGAGTTCCCAGCATTTGAGCACGAAGGTCATCAGCCCGCTGTTCCAACGTCCCAGGGCGTCGGCCTCGAACTCCAGCGCTTTGACCGCGCCACTGGCGGCGGCGACCGCCTGGATCACCGGGTCGAGGGTGGGCAATCCGGACCGCGCGATCCAGTCACCCGTCAATACGATGCGGAGCGAACCGTTGTCCCTGGATTCGATTCGCAAGGTGGCGCTGGTGGATTCCTGGCTCATGGCAGCGTCGTTTGCGGTCCCGGCTCAGCCGGTTCCACCCGCCCGGAATATCAGGTGGTAGCCGATGATGAAGATCGGGAGATCCACGATGGCGTGGCTGACATAGCAGGGCCAGACGGAACGGTATCGCAGGTAAAGCCAGCTCCACATCGCCCCGCCGCAAAAAACTCCCAACGATCCCAGCACCGTCACCGGCCAGGGGAACTGTCCGGCCAGCGCGATAATGTGGTGCAGCGTGAATCCCAGGGCCGAGGCCAATACGCCGACCCGCCCGCCGAGGAGGAGTTCGCACTGGCGAAAACAGAACCAGCGCCAGACATATTCCTCCATCAGCGAATTGAGGGTAATCCAGTAGACCGCCCCGGCCAGATAGACCGCCGGCTGGTTGAGCCCGGTCTGCGCCGCACGCCGGGAAACCTCGGCGGGGTCGAACCAGCCCAGCCGGGCCGCCACGCCATAGACCGCGAAGATCATAAGCGCGGTGGCCACGCCCAGCCCGATGGCGGGCCGGAAGCCCCCCGCCCGGGGCGGGGACCAACTCAACGGGGACCTTTCAACGAAGGCGATCCAGAACCAGGGCAACAACAGCACCCAGAGTTTGGAGGCCATGAAAAGCCCGACCCCCAACGGGGTGCCCGGCCACCACCACATCGAGGCGGCTGTGCCAATGCTCGGCATCGGCAACAGCAGGAGCAAAGCGACCCAGGCGCGCCTTTGGGGAACGGTCATTGCGGGCCGGCCGGGAAAGGGGATGGGGTGCGCCGCGGTGTCATCCCGGGTATTGCCCCGCAATGTAGTTCTGCAGCTGGTTGATCGCCGTGCTCTGGGCGGAGATGATCCAGTTCACGAGATCGCCGATCGAGATCACCCCGGCGAGTTTCTCGCCCTCGAGGATCGGAAGATGCCGCACCCGATAGGTCGTCATGAGACGCATGCACTCCTCCACGCTGGTGCCCGGGCTGGCGCTGATCACCGGCGACGACAACAGTTCCCGGACCTGGATGTTCTTCGACGACTTGCCATGCAGCGCGACTTTGCGGGTGTAATCGCGCTCGGAAAAGACGCCCACCACCCGGTCCTCCGTCAAGACCACCAGTGCCCCCACATTTTTGTCCGCCATCAGCCGGATGGCATCGAAGACCCTCGTCTCGGGAGTGACCGAATAGACTTGAGCTCCCTTGGATTGCAGCAGCGCGCTTACCTCGACGTCGATTTGCATCGGAACCAGGAGTAAAGGATTGAACCGGGTTGGGCCAGCCGAAACCGGAGCGGCCGGAAGCCGGGCGTTGGTGCTGAAACCATTGGCCGGGCGTTAGTCGTGATCATGGATTTGATAGGGCCTATCTGTACCGGATGCCGGGGGCGTTGCCCATCAAAAAAAACGGGCGCGGAACCGGCTCGCGCGCGCGATGTTCCTCGTCATCGGGAAAAGCGTTGCGTGGGTATCGAGGGAATTCTTATCGTGCCGCCGTTATGCCGAATGAATTGCTACTGCGGGCGCCCTCGGTGGAGCCGTCGTTGGATGCCGGATTTCGACCCATTGCCCTTGGGAACCGCGCCTATCGGGCAGCGGTGGTGGCGGAACCGCGCCGGGTGCCGCTGGCGATCGCGCTGGAACGTAGCGAGGGGCTGGTCACCGTTTATCGAACGGAGGTGTTGCCGCCGGGGCACGCGCACGATGCGGCGACCGAGCGTTATGTTGAGCGGTTGGTGAAGTTCCTCCTGTGGCAGGTCGGCGGCTGGCGGGTGATCGTGGGCGGGCCCAAAGAGATTGCCGACGCCATCCGCCAGGCGTATCGGCGGGGCGGGGCGCGAGCCTTTGACGTGGCGTTGATGGAACGGGTTTATGAGCGTCCCTTCGAGGTGCGGTCCGTGTCGGCCGATCAGGTGCCGGCGGCGCGGGAGGCGGCCGTGGCGTTGGGCGGGCACCTGGACGGGTGCCGGATCGGGTTCGATCTCGGCGCGAGCGATTACAAACTGGCCGCGGTCAGGGAGGGTGAGGCGGTCTTTACGACCGAGATTCCGTGGGATCCGAAGAATGAGGCGGACCCGGACTTTCATTACCACCGCATCAGCGAAGGCCTGCGCCTGGCGGCGAGCCACCTCCCGCGGGTCGACGCCATCGGCGGCAGTTCCGCCGGGATCTACATCGACAACAAGGTGATGGTGGCCTCGCTGTTCCGGGCGGTGCCGGCGGATTTGTTTCCCACCCGGGTCAAACCGCTGTTCCTGCGGTTGCGCGAGGAGTGGGGGGTGCCGTTCGAGGTGGCGAACGATGGCGATGTTACGGCGCTGGCCGGGGCGATGGCGCTCAAGGTCAACGGCGTCTTGGGGGTCGCCATGGGCTCGAGCCAGGCGGTGGGGTTCCTGGATCGGGAAGGGCGGATTACCGGGTGGCTGAATGAGCTGGCGTTTGCGCCGGTCGATTACCGGCCCGACGCGCCGGCGGACGAGTGGTCGGGCGATCTGGGGTGCGGGGTTCAGTACTTTTCGCAGCAAGCCGTGGTGCGCCTGGCGCCTTTGGCGGGCATCGCGTTGCCGCCCGGGCACCCGGCGGAACAGCTCAAGCACGTGCAGGAGTTGCTCGCCCAATCCGACCGGCGCGCCCAATCCGTATTCGAGACCATCGGGGTCTGCCTCGGCTACGCCCTGGCCCAATATGCGGACATGTACGATCTGCGGCACGTCCTGATACTCGGTCGCGTGACCTCCGGTGCCGGTGGAGATCTCATTGTGGGTCAGGCGCGGGAAGTCCTGAATCGCGAATTCCCGGAACTGACCGATCGCCTCGCCCTTCATCTGCCCGACGAGAAGAGCAAGCGGGTGGGCCAGGCGGTGGCGGCGGCGAGTCTGCCCCGGCTGGGGTAGTGACAGATAGGGTGACAGGTTCGCGGTCGCTTACCCCTGGATGATCCCGTCCTCAATCCAGGGAAACAGGGACGCCATCCTTGAACCGGTCACTCTATCCGAGCGTTAAGGTATATATCTACGAATCAGGATACGTTGATTTAAAACTTGCCGGAAGGGACCGGCCGCGTATGCTCTCATGCGCGTGAATACCAGTGCCAAAACAGCCGCCGCCCCAGCCGGAGCAGCTCAACCTTTCTCCAATCGGCTTGCCCGGGCCCGGCAACTCGGGGGGCAGCTCAACCGCAGGTTGGTCATGCTCGATGGGGCGATGGGGACGCTTTTCCAGTTGCGGGGATTGACCGAGGCGGATTACCGGGGGGAGCGATTCCGTGGGTGGGGCAAGGATCTGAAAGGGCTGCATGATCTGCTTAGTCTGACGCGGCCGGAAGAGGTGATCGGGGCGCATCGGGAGTATCTGGCGGCGGGGGCGGACATCATCGAGACGAACACCTTCAACGCCCAGGCGTTGTCGCTGGCGGACTACGGACTGGCCGAGGTGGCGTATGAGCTCAACGTGGCGGCGGCGGGGTGCGCCCGGCGGGCGGCGGATGCAGCGATGGCCGGGGAACCGGGCCGGGTTTGTTGGGTGGCCGGGGCTTTGGGGCCGACCAACAAGACCACCTCGATTTCAACGGACGTGCACAATGCCGCGGCGCGGTCGGCCAGCTTCGACGAGGTGGCGGCCGCGTATTACGATCAGGCGCGGGGATTGTTGGAGGGCGGAGTGGATCTGCTGCTGGTGGAGACGATCTTCGACACGTTGAACGCGAAAGCGGCGTTTTTTGCCATTCTGCGGCTGTTGGAGGAGCGGGGTTTGAGAGCGTATCCCGCGAGCGAGGCGATGGCGGGTGACGGCGGAGCAGGAGGCGATGCGCCGGGTCAAGGCGGGGAACCGGTGCCGCTGATGGCGTCGGTGACCTTCATTCAACCGGGGAGCAACCGCGGGGTGACGGGGCAGACCGTGGAAGCGTTTTGGAATTCGATCTCGCACGTGCCGCTGTTGAGCGTGGGGATGAATTGCGCGCTCGGGCCGAAGGAAATGCGGCCGTTGCTTGAGGAGTTGTCGGGGTTGGCGCCGGTGTATGTCAGTGCCTATCCCAACGCGGGGTTGCCGAATCCGCTGTTGCCTACCGGGTTTCCCGAGACGCCGGAGAGCCTGGCGCCGCAGTTGCGGGAGTGGGCTGAGGCGGGGTTTTTGAACTTGCTGGGCGGGTGTTGTGGGACGACGCCGGAGCACATCCGGCGCATGGTGGCAGCGGTGGAAGGTGTCGCGCCGCGGGTGGTGCCGCGGGTGGAACCGTATACGCGGCTGAGCGGACTGGAAGCGCTGACGATTCGTCCGGAAACGAACTTCGTGAATGTGGGGGAGCGGACCAACGTGACCGGCTCGCCGAAGTTCGCGAAGCTGATCCTGGCGGGGAAGTTCGACGAGGCGCTGACCGTCGCCCGGCAGCAGGTCGAGAGCGGCGCGCAACTGATCGACCTGAACCTGGACGAGGGGATGCTCGATTCGGAGCGGGCGATGGTGCATTTTCTGCACCTGGTGGCGTCCGAGCCCGAGATCGCGCGGGTGCCGATCATGGTGGACTCGTCGAAGTGGTCGGTGCTCGAGGCGGGGTTGAAGTGTTTGCAGGGGAAGGGCGTCGTCAACTCGATCTCGTTGAAGGAAGGCGCGGAGAAGTTTCTGGAGCAGGCGCGGCGGGTGCGGCGGTATGGCGCGGCGGTGGTGGTGATGGCGTTCGACGAGCGGGGGCAAGCGGATACCTTCGAGCGCAAGATCGAGATCTGCCGGCGGAGTTACGATCTGCTGACGCGGCAGGCGGGTTTTCCGCCGGAAGACATCATATTCGATCCGAACGTGCTGACGGTGGCGACCGGGATCGAGGAGCACAATGGGTATGCGCTCGCGTTTATCGAAGCGACGCGCTGGATCAAGCAGCATCTGCCGCGGGCGAAGGTGAGCGGTGGGATCAGCAACGTGTCGTTCAGTTTCCGCGGCCACAACGCGGTCCGCGAGGCGATGCACAGCGCGTTTCTCTTTCATGCCATCAAGGCCGGGCTGGATCTTGGGATCGTCAACGCGGGCATGCTGGCGGTGTACGAGGAGATCCCCCCCGACCTGCGCGAGCACGTCGAGGATGTCCTGTTGAACCGCCGGGCGGATGCCACGGAGCGTCTGCTGAAGTTCGCGCAATCGGTGCGCCAGGAGGGCAAGGTGGAAGTCGTGGACGATGCCTGGCGGCGGGAGTCGGTCGAGCGGCGGCTGGAGCACGCCCTGGTGAAGGGGATCGTGGATTTCGCGGAGGTGGACGCCGAGGAAGCGCGACAGAAGCTCGGGCGTCCCCTGGCGGTGATCGAGGGGCCCCTGATGGCCGGGATGAACGTGGTGGGGGACTTGTTCGGGGCCGGCAAGATGTTTTTGCCCCAGGTGGTGAAGAGCGCGCGGGTGATGAAGAAGGCGGTGGCCTATCTCACGCCGTTCCTGGAGGCGGAGCGTCAGGCCGGCGACCGGGCGCAGGGTCGGGTGTTGCTGGCCACGGTGAAGGGGGATGTCCACGACATCGGCAAGAACATTGTGGGAGTGGTGCTGAGCTGCAACCGTTACGAAGTGATCGATCTCGGGGTGATGGTTCCCTGCGACCGGATACTGCAGGTGGCGCGCGAACGCGATGTGGACGTGATCGGGCTCAGCGGTTTGATCACGCCGTCGCTGGACGAGATGGCGCATGTGGCGCGCGAGCTGGAACGTCAGGGGTTCCGGATCCCGCTGTTGATTGGCGGGGCGACCACGAGCCGAACGCACACCGCGGTGAGGATCGCCCCCGCCTACCGAAACCCGGTCGTGCACGTCCTGGACGCCTCGCGCGCGGTGCCGGTGGTCAGCGCCTTGCTGAACCCGGAGCAACGGGAGACCTTCGGGACTTCCATCCGCGAGGAATATGACCGGTTGCGCGCCCAACACGCGGGACAAGTCACTCGATTGCTTTCGCTGGCGGAGGCGCGCGCGCGCGCGCCCCAGCTCGCCTACGAAGACTTGCCGCAGCCGGAGTTCATCGGCGTGCGGTGGGTGGCCTCGGACGGTGTCGGTGTCGAGACGACGTGTCCGACGAACGCGGGGGCCGGAAAACCGGCGCCGGAAACGGGCGCGGAACCCCATCGGATCGAGCTGGAAGCGTTGGTGCCCTACATCGATTGGTCGCCCTTCTTTCACACCTGGGAACTGCGGGGGCGCTACCCGGCGATCCTCCACCACGAGCGGCACGGGGAGCAGGCGCGCCAGTTGTTTGCCGATGCCCAACGGATGCTGGATCGCCTCGTGAGCGGCCGCCAGTTGGTGGCACGGGGCGTTTACGCCATCTTCCCCGCGAACGCGCAGGGGGAGGATGTCGAGGTCTATGCGGACGAGGACCGGCAGCGGTTGCTGACGACGTTCCATTTCCTGCGGCAACAGACGGTCAAACCGGACGGGCAACCGAACTATTCACTGGCGGACTTCATCGCGCCCCGGGCGAATCAGGGCGCCGCGGTGCGGGATCATGTGGGCGCGTTTGCGGTGACCACCGGGCATGGGGTGGACGAACTGGTGCGGAAGTACCGGGCCGACCATGACGATTACAGCGCCATCATGGTGGAGGCCCTGGCCGATCGCCTGGCCGAGGCCTTCGCCGAATTCCTCCACCGTCGCGTCCGGCTCGAATGGGGCTATGGCCGGGGAGAGGTTTTGACGCCGGAGCAGTTGATCCAGGAGGAGTATCGTGGCATCCGGCCGGCGGCGGGTTACCCGGCCTGCCCGGATCACAGCGAGAAGTGGATTCTGTGGGAGTTGCTGGACGTCGAGCGGCGCACCGGGATGCGCTTGACCGAGAGTTGCGCGATGTGGCCGGGGAGCAGCGTCAGCGGCCTCTATTTCGCCCATCCGGAAGCGAAATATTTCGCGGTGGGCAAGCTCGACCGGGACCAGGTGGCCGACTACCAGCGGCGGAAAGGGATGCCCCTGGCCGAAGTGGAACGGTGGCTGGGACCGTATCTCAATTACGAGCCCGTCCTGCATCTCCAGCCTTGACACTCGGTTCGTGGTCACAAGGATTGCTCGCATGAATCCTGACTCGATCTCCCTGACCACCCGCCGTGATTTCATCAAACAGACCGGGCGCCTGACCGCCGCGTCAGCCCTGGCCGGCATTGCGCTTCCCCACGTCCACGCCGCCGAGAGCAATACCATCCAGGTGGCATTGATCGGCTGTGGCGGGCGCGGCACCGGGGCGGCATCGCAGGCGCTTTCCACCCGGAGCGGACCGATCAAGCTGGTGGCGTTGGCTGACGTGTTCGAGAACCGGGTGAAAAGCAGTTACGAAAATCTCAAGCAGCAGCACGCCAGCCAGGTCGACGTTCCTGAAGATCGCAAGTTTGTCGGTTTCGATGGCTACCGCAAAGCCATGGATTGCCTGCGACCGGGCGACGTCGCCATCTTCGCCACGCCGCCGGCCTTTCGCTGGGTGCACTTTGCCTACGCCATTCAGAAGGGACTGCATGTCTTTATGGAAAAGCCGGTGACGGTGGACGCCCCCACAACGCGCCGGATGATTGCCCTGGCGGATGAAGCCGACCAAAAGAACCTCAAAGTGGGGGTCGGCCTGATGGTGCGCCATTGCGAGGGGCGCCGGCAGTTGCATGAGCGCATCCGGGAAGGCCAGATCGGCGAACTCATGTTCATGCGCGCCTATCGCCTGGGCGGTCGGGCGGCCGCGGCCGGTCCGCCGCCCGAAGGCCAGAGCGAATTGCTCTACCAGGTCCGGCGGTTCCACAGTTTTCTCTGGGCCAGCGGCGGGTTGTTCAGCGACTACAACATCCACCAGATCGACGAATGCTGCTGGATGAAGAACGCCTGGCCCGTTCGCGCCCAGGCCACCGGCGGACGCCATTTCCGCGGCGATGCCATCGACCAGAACCTCGACAGCTACTCGGTCGAATACACCTTCGAAGACGGTACCAAGCTGTTCTTCATCGGCCGCAGCCAGACCGGCTGTCACGACGAATTCGCCAGCTACGTTCACGGCACCACCGGTTCCGCGATCGTCTCCACCGCCGCCCATACGCCGGGCAAAGTCCGGACTTTCAAAGGCCAGAACCTGACGCGGGCGAACATGACCTGGGCCTTCCCGCAACCCGAGCCGAACCCTTACCAGCTCGAATGGGATCACCTCATCGAGGCGATCCGGAAGGACCAGCCCTATAACGAAACCAAACGGGGCGCCATCGCCAGCCTGGTCACCTCCATGGGACGCATGGCCGCGCACACCGGCCAGATCATCGAATACGACGCCATGCTGAACCTCGATCACGAGTTCGCGCCGGACGTCGACAAATTCACCCTGGATTCGCCGGCCCCGCTCCGGCTCGGGCCCGACGGCAAGTATCCGGTGCCGACGCCTGGGGTGACCAAAGACCGCGAATATTAGACCGTCCCGACCATAAGTTAGTATTTGCTTCAGTAGGAGACGCGGTTATATATAGGCGCACTGCTGTGACATTGCGCATTCTCATTCTCGCCGCGCTCGGGCTGAGCTCGAACGTAGGCGGCGGGTGGCCCCAGGCCCGGGCCGCCGACGCCGCGTCGATCCGCTTCAGCCGGGATGTTCTACCAATTCTAAGCGACAACTGTTTCGCCTGTCATGGGCCCGACGAAGCGGAGCGCAAGGCGCGGTTGCGGCTGGACCTGAAAGCGGATGCGCTGGAGCCCAACCGGCACGGCGAGTATCCCGTCAACGCGGGGTCGCCGGAGGAGAGCCTGATCTTCCAGCGAATCGTCGCCACCGAGGCCACGGATCTGATGCCGCCACCGAAGAGCGGGAAGACGCTCACGCCGGCGCAGATCGAGACGCTCAGACAGTGGATCCTGGCCGGTGCGGAGTGGGAGGAACATTGGGCGTTTGTGGCTCCCGAGCGTCCCGCGCCGCCGGAGGTCCAGGCTGCCGACTGGGTGCGCAACCCGATCGATCATTTTGTGGCTGCCCGGCTCGAGCAGGAGGGTTTGCCGCCGTCGCCCGAGGCGGACCCGACGACCTTGATACGGCGGGCCACGTTGGATTTGACCGGGTTGCCGCCGACCCCGCGGGAGGTGGACGCGTTTCTGGCGGATGAAAGTCCCGAGGCTTACGAGCGATTGGTGGACCGGTTGCTGGCTTCTCCGGCCTATGGGGAGCATATGGCGCATTACTGGATGGACGCGGCCCGCTACGCCGATTCCCACGGATATCACATCGACGCGGACCGCAGCATGTGGAAGTGGCGTGACTGGGTGGTTGACGCGTACAACCGGAATCTGCCGTACGATCAGTTCACGCTCGACCAACTGGCGGGCGATCTGATGCCGGAGCCGACCCTCGAGCAGAAGGTGGCCTCGGGTTACCTCCGGGCCAATATGAGCACCGGGGAAGGCGGTGCCATTGTCGAGGAGTATCAGGCGAAGTACACCTTCGACCGGCTGGAGACCACTTCAACCATTTGGCTGGGGCTGACCATGAGCTGCGCCCGCTGTCACACGCATAAATACGATCCGATCACGAACCACGAGTATTTCGGGCTGTACGCCTTTTTCAACAACCTGGACGAAGCGGTAATGGACGGTAATCAGCCGAACCCGGATCCCTATCTGAAGATGCCCACCGCCGCGCAAGGCGAGCGACAGGCCTGGCTCAAGGAACAGATCGAGTCGGGCCAGCAACGCCTGGACGCCGCGAATCCCGAGCTCGACGCCGCCCAGGCCGAGTGGGAACGGACCTGGCGGGATCAACTCGCGGAATTCGTCTCCGACCTCATTCCCGTGCGGGTGGAGTCCACCAGCGGGTTGGCCGCCCGCGTCTCGGACGCCAAGGAACCGGTCGGATCGACAGCCTGGAAGGATCAGCGGACGGTGCTTTTGCCGCTTGAGGCGGGTCGGTTGTCCGCCCTGCGCCTGGAACTGAATCCCGGGTCGGGACCGGGTGAGTCAGGGGCGGCTGATTTCGGGGATCTGCAGGTCAGGGGGCTGGAAGCCGAATGGTATGAGACGGCCGCCGAGGGTAACCGGGAGCCGCGCAAGCTGAAGTTCAACCGAGCGTTTGCCAGTTCGTGGGCCAGGGATCACGAGCCGGCCAGAGTGTTGGATGACAACCCCGAGACCGGCTGGCGTCCCGATCGATGGACCGAACCGCAGGCCGCCCTGTTTGTCCTCGATAAACCGGTGGACCTGCCGGCCGGCGCCGAGCTGCGACTGCGGCTGCAATTCGAGGCGGCGACCCGGCAGACCGGGCTGGATCGCATCCGGTTTTCGGCGGTGGCGGGCGAGTCGATTGCCGAACGGCTGAATCCGCCGAAGCCGCCGCCGTGGCAGGTGCTCGGGCCGTTCAAGAGTCCCGGGGCCGAAGCGGGATTGGACCAGGTGTTCGAACCGGAAACGCGGGTGGACTTGGAGAAGAGCTACGCGGGCGTGCGTGAGGAGATCAAGTGGCAGACGAAGTCGGACATCGAGGATGGCCGAGCGTATCTGCTGGTCAACGAACTGCACGGGGTGCACGGCGTCTATTACCTGCATCGGACCTACGATCTGCCGAAGCCGACCCGGATGGAGCTGACTTTGCGGGCCGACGATCTCTTCAAGATCTGGGTCAACGGGAAACTCGTCGGTGAACGCCGCGTGAAGGAGCGACTCGGTGAAGGCCCGCTGCGGCTGGAGGTTGAGCTCGAGGCGGGGGCAAACAACCTGCTCGTCAAGGTGGTCAACCTGCAGGGCGCCTGTCATTTCACGTTCAACCAGGAGGTGCCGGGCCTGGCGCAGCCGCGGGCCGATCTTGCGGCTTTGCTGCTGACGAGCCCCAACCTGGCGCGCGCCGATACGGACCGGCTGCGGGCGTATTATCGTCGGGCGCGATCGCCGGAATGGAAAGCGTTGTCCGACCAGGTGGCACTTTACCGGGAGGAGAACCACGCCATCGAGAGATCCATCGTGACCACCCTGGTCGCCAGGGAACGTGGCCAGAGACGCGACACCTTCCTGTTGATCCGCGGCGAATACGACAAGCCCGGCGAGAAGGTCGAGCCCGGACTGCCGGCGATTCTGCCCCCGATGCCCGAGGGGGCGCCGACCAATCGGCTCGGGTTCGCGCAATGGTTGACGGATCCGGCGCATCCCCTGACGGCGCGGGTGACCGTGAACCGTTTATGGCAGCAGTTTTTCGGGATCGGCCTGGTCAAAACGGCGGAGGATTTTGGAGTGCAGGGCGAACGCCCTTCCCATCCGGAGTTGTTGGACTGGCTGGCGACGGAGTTGGTCCGATCCGGCTGGGATACCAAACACCTCCTCCGCTCGATCGTGACCTCGGCCACCTATCGTCAATCGTCGCGCGTGACGCCCGAGCTGCTGGAGCGTGATCCCGAGAACCGGCTGCTGGCGCGCGGTTCGCGATTCCGCGTGGATGGCGAGGTGGTGCGCGACACGGCGCTGGCGGTCAGCGGCTTGCTGGTTGAGGAGCGCGGCGGACGTAGCGTCAAGCCCTATGAACCCCCGGGCCTGTGGGAGGCCGTGTCGTTTAACAACTCGCAGAAGTACGTCCAGGATCAGGGAGAGGCCAATTACCGGCGCAGCCTCTACACCCATTGGAAACGGCAAAGCCCGCCCCCCAACATGCTGCTCCTGGATGCGCCAACTCGTGAATACTGCGTGGTCCGGCGGCCGCGCACGAACACACCGCTGCAGGCCCTCGCGCTGCTGAACGATCCCCAGTTTGTCGAGGCCTCGCGGGGATTGGCGCAACGCATCATGGTCGAGGGCGGAACCACGCTCGAAAGCCGCGTGGCTTATGCGTTCCGGTTGGCCACCGCCCGCCTGCCGGACGCGGCGGAAACCGACGCGCTCAAGCGGCTGTGGTCCGAGCAGTTGGGCGAGTTCCAGCGCGATCCGCCCGCCGCAAACGCCCTCCTCGCGGTGGGCGGCTTTCAGCACGATCCCGCCTTGGACCCGGCGGAACTGGCGGCGTGGACCACGCTGGCCACCGTGATTCTTAACCTCGACGAAACCGTAACCAGGAGCTGAGCTGACATGTCGAATCATGATCCCGCGCGGGAATCGGAGCTGTTGATCACCCGCCGCCATTTCTTCGGCCGGACGGCCGCCGGCATCGGTGTGGCCGCCCTCGGGTCGCTGCTCAATCCGAAGTTGTTCGGCACCCTGGCCCGCGCGGATGCCGGTTCGGGCTTTCCGCTGGCGGCCACCCATTTCCCGGCTCGCGCCAAGCGGGTCATTTACCTGTTCATGGCGGGAGGACCGTCACAGATGGATCTCCTGGACTACAAGCCCGAGCTCGAGAACCTGCACGAGAGCGAGTTGCCGGACTCGGTACGGATGGGGCAGCGGATTACGACGATGACGTCGGGACAAGCGGCGTTTCCCGTCGTCAAGTCGATGTTCAAGTTCGCCCAGCACGGCCAGGCCGGCGCCTGGGTGAGCGAGTTGCTGCCCCATACCGCGGGCATCGTCGACGACCTGTGCATCGTCAAGACCGTCAACACCGAAGCCATCAATCACGACCCGGCCATCACCTATATCCAGACCGGCTTCCAGCAGCCGGGCCGTCCCTGCATGGGCGCATGGCTCAGCTACGGCCTCGGCAGCGACAACCAGGACCTGCCCGGCTTCATCGTGATGCTCTCGAACGGCAAGGAGAGCGATCAGCCGCTCTACACCCGGCTGTGGGGTTCGGGCTTTCTGCCGTCGGAGCACCAGGGGGTGCAGTTCCGCGGCGCGGTTGATCCGGTGTTGTTCCTGTCGAATCCGCCTGGGGTGTCGAGCGCAACCCGCCGGCGGATGCTCGACAGCCTGGCGGAGTTGAACACGCGCCGGTATCAGGCCTTTGCCGATCCGGAGATCAACACGCGGATCGCGCAATACGAGATGTCGTTCCGCATGCAGACCTCGGTGCCGGATCTGGTCGACATCTCGGATGAACCACAGAGCGTGCTCGAGATGTATGGGCCCGACGTCAAGACGCCCGGCAGCTTTGCCAACAATTGTCTGCTGGCCCGACGCATGGCCCAGCGCGATGTCCGGTTCATCCAGCTCTATCACCGCGGTTGGGATCAGCACAACAACCTGCCCCGCCGGATCCGCGAGCAATGCCTCGACACCGATCAGCCGAGCGCCGCGCTGGTGAAGGACCTCAAACAGCGCGGGCTCCTGGACGATACGCTGGTCATCTGGGGCGGCGAGTTCGGGCGGACGGTCTATTGTCAGGGGAAAATCGAGAAGGACAATTACGGTCGCGATCATCACGGGCGCTGTTACACGATCTGGATGGCGGGCGGCGGGATCAAACCCGGGACCAGCTACGGCGTGACGGACGATTACTGCTACAACATCGTCGAGAACCCGGTCCACATCCACGACCTGAACGCGACCATCCTCCACTGCCTGGGCATCGATCACGAACGGCTCACCTACCGCTTCCAGGGCCGCGATTTCCGGCTCACGGATGTCCACGGCAGACTGATCAAGGATCTGCTTGCTTAACTAACCCGGCTTTCGCGGCAAATCCCCGCCCGGCATTCGGCTGTGGTTCCCGCATCGTCTTCGGCGCCCCGCGCCAGTCCCCGCCTTTTACCGCGCGCGACACCTCCGTCCAGTCCCCGTTTCATGTCGCATATGCGACATGAAATCGGGACGTCGATGAATGGGGTGGCGATGGGGAGAGGCGGTGAGTTGGGTCCGGGTGGTCAGGTCAGGGCGTGGGTTGGACCTGGCCGCGGATCTCGCCGGAGGGGTGTTGAGGGGTGTGGATGTTGATGTAAGTGCGGCCATCGATGAAGGCTCGGAGGGTGGCCGGGTCGAGGGTGGCTGAGCCTTGCGCCGAGCCGGTGGCGGTGGCGGGGAGGGTGAAGGTCACGAGCGGCGGTGCGTTTTCGTTGGGCGCGGCCGGTCCATGGAGGTGGGCGGCCTGGGCGGGACCGGTGAGATTGGCATAGGAGAGCCGCCAGAAGAGTTGGTTGCCCACGAGTCCGAGGCTGGCACCGCCGGTGGCGTCAGTGGTTACGGGCGGGACTTCGGCGTCACCGGTGAGTTGGGTTTGCCAGCGGATGGGGGCGATTTGTCCGCGGATTTCCCCTGAACCATGAGCGGAGGAGTGGATGTTGATATAGGTGCGGCCCGTCAGCAGGAGGTCTTGGTCGGTGGCGGAGAGGGTCACGGTGCCTTCGAGCGACAGGGTGGCCAGGCCGAGGCCCTGACTTTCGACCGGGGGGATTTCATTGGCGCCAGCGAGCCAGGCCGTGAGGGGGAGGACGGTGGTGGTGGCGCGGCTGCCGACGCGGAGGAAGCCGGTGTCGCCTGAGCGCAGCACGGTTGCCGTGGTGTTGGTGGTGGTCAGCAGATTGATCCAAGCAGCACCATCCAGGTTCGGCTTGAGCTGGACCAGGTAGGGTCCTTTGCCTCCGGTCCAGGCTGCCTGCAGGGCGAGGCCGGTAATCTCGAGCAGCGCGGCGTCGAGCAGCTGGCTGGCGGTTGGCTTGACAGCAGGCTGGCTGTCTGGCTGGTTCAAGGGGAAGCTGGAGACCTGAGAGGAATCGGGAGAAGGATGGGGATTAGATCACGAGCATGGTCAGGATTTGAAGCAGGAGGAAGAAGATGAGGATGCGATCGAGAGTAATTGGGAGATCCGGGTTGATGTGGGGTTTGGTGCTGCTGGCGCGGGTTGCGGCGGAGGCGGGGGGCGATCCGGAGGGGGAGAGGAACCTGGCGGGGGCGAGTGACCTGCCTCGGGGCGAGGGGATCGCGCGACCGTATCCGGCCGACCGCGGGATTGCGGGTCATCCGGCGGTGATATTTGCGGACGATTTCGAAACCGGCGAATTGGGGGAGCGGTGGGACGAGGGGCGGGACGATTCGGGGAAGGTATTGTCGTTTGGGTCGCCGGGGGATGCGGGCGACCGGTTGGGCGGGCGGGTCTTGCGGGTGACGGCGACGTTGGGGGCGAACACGGGCGGGGGGTTGACCAAGTGGTTCGAGTCGGCGGACCGGTTGTTCATCCGGTTCATGGTGCGATTCGACGGCGAGTGCGATTATGTGCATCACTTCTGCACGTTGCGGGCGAACCGGGGGTTGCGCGGGGCGGATCGGTGGAGTGGATTTGGCGGAGCGGGGGTGCGGCCGAGTGGTGACGAACGGTTTTCGACCGCGCTGGAGGCGTGGGGTAACTGGGGGCGGTGGCCGGCGCCGGGTCAGTGGAATTTTTACAGTTACTGGCACGAGATGGAGGCGAGCCGGGACGGCAAGTATTGGGGGAACGCGTTTCGGCCGGCCGCGCAGCCCGACATTCGGAAGGGGGAGTGGATCAGTGCGGAGTTCATGTTGAAGCACAACACGCCGGGGAAGGCGGATGGTGAGCAGGCGTATTGGATCGACGGTGAGCTGCGGGGGCATTGGCGGGGGATCAACTGGCGCACGGACGCCGGTTTGACGGCCAACGCGTTCACGCTCGAGAGCTACGTGACGGATCGCTGGACGAAGCAAGTGACGAACATAGTTGAGTTCGACAATGTGGTGATTGCGCGGGAGTACATCGGGCCGGCGGTGGGGCGGGTTGGCGCGGATGGGGAGAGAAGACAGAGGGCGGGAGCCGTTCGGTGATTGCGGCTGTCAAACCATCGACGATCGACCCTCAACAACCTCGGTGCAACCCTCACCCCGGCCCTCTCCCCGTGAGGGGCTGAGGTGGACCGTCGCGGTTACTCGTGGCAGCAGGAGGCGGGTTTGTCGCCGGAGAGGTTGGGGCTGACGTAGGGGATGCCGAGGGACATTCCGCGGAGGATGAGGAGGGCGGCGAGCAGGCCGACGGCGACGGGGACGGCTTTGGTCAGCTTCAGGCGGATGCGGATGGGGACGAGCGAGCCGGAGAGGCTGATGGCGAGCATCATGGGGACGGTGCCGATGCCGAAGACGGCCATGTATTCGGCGCCCTTGAGGAGGTCGCCGGTGGCGGCGGCACCGGCGCAGGCGACGTAGACGAGGCCGCACGGGAGCAAGCCGTTGAGCAAACCGAGCACGGTCAGGGCGGTGAAGGAGCGCTGGCGGAGGAGGCCTGCCATCCGGTGTTTGAGGGCGTTGACGGTGCGGGTGATGGGGAACCAGCGGACGAGTTTGGGGGAGAGGAAAAGTCCGAGGAGGAGGGCCACGCCGAGGGCGATCGAGAGGGTTTGCTGGAGACCGGCGACGGCGAAGACCTTGCCGAGCAGCCCGAAGAGGAGGCCGAGGAGGCAATAGGTGACGACGCGTCCGGCATTGTAGGCGAGGCGGCCGGCGAGCAGTGGGGTGAGCCGGTGATCGGGAGTGGGGAGCGCGAGGGCGAGGGGGCCGCACATGCCGGCGCAGTGGAGGCTGCCGGCGAGGCCGAGGATGAAGGCGGTCCAGAGATCCATAGGAGAGGGCGGGTGGTTAATGGGGAGGCAGAGTGGCTTTCAGATCAGGATTGTGGATTTTGGATTTTGGATTTTTGCAGCGCATTCCAGCATCAGGGTGTTTGGTTCAACACCAGCTTTTGGCTATAGAAGTATTCTTCCTGGCCGACGTTCCAGGAGATCTGGAGGTGCCAGAGGCCGGCGGGGAGGTTTTGGGCGTCGAGGTGTTGGGTGCCGGAGGCGTCGAGGGCGAGGGGATAGCGGCGGTCGAGGCTGGCGGCGGAAGGGCGGTAAAGGAGGATTTGGCCGTGGGCGGCGTTTTGGGCGTGGGCGGCGGGGAGGGACAGGGTGATGGTGTTGAGGTGGTCGTCATAAACGGCCCGGGTATCGGGTGCGTCGAGTTGGGTGCGGGCGACGCGATCCATCTGTTCCTGGTGGCGCATCTCCTGGTCGTAGTAGTCGGCGCGGACCAAATCGGAGCGTTGGGAGCAGGCGAGGACGACGAGGCTGACGGTGCCGGCGATGAAGAGTACGAAGGCGAGGATGATGCCGAGGGGCCAGGGATTGAAAGGGCGTTTCATGGGAAATCAGCGGCGGTCGTTGCGTGGACCGATAAACGCGGTTGTAAGGGTTTCGAGACGGCGGTCGCCGGAGTAGACGCCGACGATGACCGGGGTTGAGCCGCCGGAGAGGACTGAGGCCTCGAGTTCGACGAGGAGCGAGGCTTCGGCGGATTGCTGGGCGGGGACGGTGAGATCGCGGCCGAGGACCTGCAGGCTGCCGGCGGGTTGCTCGAGTCGCAGTTCGAGGGGCATGGGATGGGAGGTTTTGTTGAGCACGC
Organism: Verrucomicrobiota bacterium; assembly: GCA_023383055.1. Taxonomy (GTDB): domain Bacteria; phylum Verrucomicrobiota; class Verrucomicrobiia; order Limisphaerales; family JAHDYP01; genus JAHDYP01. Next base: position 25,457 of record JAHDYP010000095.1, read on the forward strand.
GGAGGGTGTAGAGGTTGCTGAATCTGCCATTGGGCATTTGCTGGAAGAGGGCGCCCTGGGCGCGGAGCAGGGTGGTTTCGACGTCGGAGCGGGAGAGCAGGAGTGCGGCGAGGAGGAGACCCAGACCGAGGAGGAGGACGGTGTAACCGACGAGGCGCGGGGTGATTTTGAGGGGTTGACCCCGTTCGATGCCATCGAGGGAGGCGTAGCGGATGAGGCCTTTGGGGCGGCGGATTTTGGTCATGACGTGGTCGCAGGCGTCGATGCAAGCCGTGCAATGGACGCATTCCATCTGGGTGCCGTTGCGGATGTCGATGCCGGTGGGGCAGACCGTTACGCATTCGAAGCAATCGATGCAATCGCCCTGTCCGTTGGCGCGGCGTTGTTGGGGGGTCTGGCCGCGGGCGAGGTGGGCGCGTTGTTCGCCGCGTTTGTGGTCGTAGGCGACGACGATGCTGTTTTCGTCGATGAGGGTGGATTGGAAGCGGCCGTAGG
>JAHDYP010000096.1:0-6998 GCA_023383055.1 Verrucomicrobiota bacterium
ACGGTTTGGGATCGCGACTGTGCCCGAAGGGTCAGTCGCAGCAAGCTCGCGCGCTCGGTGGCGTTCGGACTGTTCCGGACCCCTTGACCGGGCGGACGTTGCTGCGGCTGGTCTGCGACACAGCCGCGGTCCGATAGCGCTCGCTGCTCCTACCCTTTAATTGAGAATGACTTCGGGATTCCTGACTATGAACCTGTCACCCTGTTCCGGTCCCCGGCCGCAGTCTCAGAGGGCGACTGTTGGTTCTAAATTGCGAAAGCCCGATCCCGGGAAAGGTAAAGGACCCGGGGTAAAAGAAAACGAAACCCGCCCAGCCACCCGCCCCAAACTCACGCGGCTCCTCTACCTCCACACTATCCCCCTTTGTCGGCAAAAGATGACCACGCCCGCAACCACTGGCCAGTGATCCACCGTCGACCGCTCCGGGCTCTTCCGCCGCCTTCGCGTCCTCTCCGCCAGCCGGTTGAGCGCAAAGAACTCCGTGTAAAGACCAGGCGGCCGCGCCGCACTCCAAGACGCTTCGCGACGGATCACGCGCGTCCGAACCCCGAAGGTCTTGGTGTGCGTGCCCGGCTGAGCCGCCTTCCGATCACAGCGCGGGGATAGCTCGCCAACCCCGGATCAGAAGGGGCGAAAGGGGTTTGGACGGACCCGACGTGGCGGTTGAAACTATAGCCGTATATACGATGCAAGGCACCGTGCAAGGCACCGTGAAGACGACGATGGACGCCGCGCGGCAGCGTGTCTTATTTCCATGCCCGTTGGCGGAGACGACGCGGGTCCAGGTCCCACATTCCTTAATCCTCCAGCGCCCTCACCTGGCCTCAATCCCGATGCTTTCCGAGTGGCTGTTGAACTCAGGGGCGTACATGCATTGAATGGCGGCGAACCCGGTCTGATACCGGCCGCGCAATTGCACCCGGGTCGAATACTCGAACACGTAGGTGCCTTTCGGCAGGTAATCGATGAAGAAATGACTCGCCGTGTCCCGCGTGCTCTCGTAATAGCCCAGCCCGTCCTGATACCGATAGCCGGAGAGGACGTTCAACGGTTCGGTCCCGCTCCCCCGCTGGTCTTTCAAGTGCACATACTCCATATCCCGATCGACCCGCAATTCGATCCGCACCACCAACTGGTCACCCACCGCCACACTCCCTGTCACCGGCTGCAACACCGGCCCCCGGTCGGTGTTGACTTTCGTAAACAACCGCTTGTTCAGCTTAAGCGGCGTCCCTTCGTGCGGCGTCACCTTCGCGATGTCCTCGAGGTATTGCCAGTGCATACCGCCCCACGCGACCCCGGCATCCAGTTTCTTGACCGTGATTTCCCCCAACGCGGGTTGGATCTCCGATCGCTCGAACCGGTGCTCGTAGAATCCCGTTCCGGCCTCCGCACCGGGCGCCCGGACCCCGCCCACCGCCGACCGCGGCGTCAAATCCCGATCGCCCGCCCGGACCTCAACCAACACCTCCGACGCGAGTGCATCCGTTCCGCGGAGGAGCAGCGCGTAGACCGCGTCCGCGGTTGCCTTGGTCGTTTTCCAATCCTGGGTTTGCTTCTGTTTCAGGAGCCAGACGCGGCAATCCTCGACCGCCTCGGCATCGTCGGCCACCTCGTCGAACGCCTCGATCATGAGGGCCTGGGTCTCGATTGGCGCCCGATACCACCACCACGCATATTCCGTATCGCGCCAGAACATCCCCATCTCCTCGGAACGCACCGCCCGTTCCTTCAACGAGCGCAGGATGTCGGCCGGTGTCGTGTCGCTCGCCCCCCGGACGGCATTGAACCGTTTCAGCGCCAGCGCCAGATGCCCCTGTGACTGTCGATTGCCGGTCTTCAACCAGTGCTTGCGCGCCTGGCCGAGGAAGAAATCCATCGCCGCCTCGACGTCGCCCCCGACGGGCCGGTCTTTCAGGAAGAAACTGCGGCCGTAGAGGAACAACGCATCGGTCGGCGACGGCACATAGTCCTCCGGCTTTTCCTGCTTCTGGATCCGCTGATACCGCTCGACCGTCCATTGGTCCAGCCGTTCGAGCGCGCGAATCGCCGGGCTCACCTCCAGATCGACACCCAGATGCCGGAGCCGGCCAAAACCCGTGACCATGTAGAGTGTCATGTAATCGTTCGGCCGGCCGCCCGGGAACCATGGCCAGGCGCCATCGCCCAACTGCTGCTCCGCCAACTTTCGCAGCAACCGCTCGGTTTCGTAATTGAGCCGGTTCTCGTCGAACAACACTCCGACATTCCGGCGCGCCTGGCTTTCCTTCGCGGCCTGCCGCACCCAGGGCGTCTCCTCCAACGCCAACGCCTTGAGCTCCGCGTTCTTCTCCAGGGGACTATCGAGCGCCTCGGTGTTCTTCCATTGCTCGAAGATCCGGCGGATCCGCGGGTCCGAGTTGGCAATATGCCGGGCCAGCGCGTTCGCATACAGCCGGTTGAACGTCTGCTCGGTGCATTCGTGCGGGAACTCCATCAGATAGGGCAACGCCAGCACCGCATACCACGCCGGGTTCGACACCATCTGGACCACCAGGTTCTGATGCTCCAGCGTGTCCGACCCGCCCGACTCGACCAGCTTCGCGAACCGGAATTGCTTCGTCGCCGGACCGCGGATCGGCAAGGGCAACGATTCGGTCACCAGCACCCGGCGCGACAGCACCGGAAGATAACCTTCCTCGCCATCCGACAAGCCCCGCGTCGCCGCCACCACCTTGTAAGTCAGGAACCCCAGCCCGTCGGACACCTTGATCCGCCACGCGTAACTCCGCGATTCCTTCGCCGGGATACTGAATCTGAGTTCGGGACGGGTATTACCCAGCAACGCATCCACCGGTTGCGTGGACGCCGCATCGTTGAACGTCAGCCGCACCCGGCCCGACTGGCGGGCGGCCGACTGATTCTGGATCTTGACGGTGAACTCTATCTCGTCGCCTTCCCGGACAAACCGCGGCGGGTTGGGCTGCACCATCAGATCTTTCGCGGTGACGGTCTTGCCTTCGAGGAACCCGGAGCGGAGCTCGCGATCGTGCGCCAACCCCATGAACCGCCAGGTGGTCAGCGCCTCCGGCATCGTGAAGGTCATCCGCACCACCCCATTGCTGTCAGATAACAACTGCGGAAAGAAGAACGCCGTTTCGTTCAGGTTCTGCCGGGCTGTCACCTGGTCCAACTTCACGCTCGCGGACGCCGGTTCGCCCCCGCCGCCTGCCGCCATCTCGCTCGACGCGTCTACGAACCCGACGGCTTTCACCATCATCGGCGAAGCCGCGTCACTCATCGCCATCTCCGCCATCGCCGGCGCCGCCATGGGCACTCCTCCGCGCGCAGGCATCGAACTCCGCGACACGAGACCGTAACGACTCCTCATGAGGCCCGTCAACTCGACTCCCCCGGATATCCCCAGCTCCGGCGGAAACGAACGATAGCTCATCGACGCGTCGGAGAACTTGAGCTGCCAGTTGCCCTGCAACCGCTGCAGCACCTTGCTCGTGTTCTGGAAAAGCGCGTGCCGTTGCGTTTGATCGACGTAAAAGCTCCCGATCTGGCGCGGCCAATCGTGCGCCGCGAACTGGTCCAACGACGCGTCGTACAAGGTCGCCACCATCTCCGCCACTGCCCGCTCCCCGCCCGGCCGCTTCACGATCGCCGTCCAGGTCTCCTGTTGCGACGGCCCGAGCTTCGACGTCAACCGCTCCCACTCGAGCGCGAGTTCCCGGTTCGACCACGGCACCTCGATCCTGCGCATCTCGAAATACGCCCGGTTCTCCTTCACGTGGGTCACGTGCAACTGAAACCCACCCCGCATCTCCTCCGTCACCGCCTGTTCGATCCGCGATTGCGTGCGACCGGGTTCAGTCCAGAACCGGCGCAGAATCCGCCCGCGATGTTCAATCTCGACGAACGCGCGACCCGCCTCGTATCCCGTTCCCCAGACCGCCTCCAGGGTCTGGCCCGGCTCCAGCGTCCACGACGGCGCCTTCAACAGATTCGCCACCCGGATGCCCAACCGCGAGGCCCGTGGATCGAGCACTTCCAACCGCAACTGCGCCGTCGCTCGCTTCCCAAACCGGTCCTGCGTCTCGAGCATCGCGCGATACGCCCCCACCGGCAGCGACCATTTCATTTCCGTCACCCCCTCGGCCGAGGTGGTAAACCCCTTTTCTGCGACCTGCTCGCCCAATTCCCAATTCGCCGGGTCGGATAAGTCCGATGCGTCCGATCCGTTCGAACCGTCCGAAGCGTCGGATCCCTCCGAATAGACCCACGGAGTGTGCTCCTGCCGCAACGGTCGACGGTGCACCTTCGCCGGGGCTTTCAACTTGAACACCTTCACCACCCCTTCGGCCACCGCCGGTTCGTCGTCCAAGGTGCGTGTGCTCACCTTCAGCACAACCGGTTTCCCGCTCGTCTGCCAATCATCCGCCTCGAGGTTCGCTTTCAGTGCCGTGTAACCCACCTGGATCGTCCGCTGATCCGACCGCGTCTCACCCGCGGTGTCGGTCACATCCGCATGCACCGTGAACCGAAACACCGGTTCATCCTCGGCTGCCGCCGCGGGATCGGCCTGGGCGACAAACTCGACTTTGAAATTGCCCGCCGCGTCCGTTTGCACCTTGCCCTGGGCAATCTCCTGGCTCGGCTGAACCCGCCCCGGCGGCCAGCCAAACCAACCCCGGCGCCACACCGGCCATTGCACCTCGCGCACCACCCGATAGCTCACTTCAGCCCCATCCACCGGCGCCCCCGTGTAACTCTCGGCCTTGCCCGGGACGATCACCCCGTCGTTGAGCCGCGGCGCGCTCGCCGGCGCCGCCAGCGTGACCTGGAACTTCGGTCGTTTGTATTCCTCGACGCGGACCATGGCCGATCCCTTGGGCCCGTCGATGACCTGCAGCGACATGGCGCCCGGCAACCGGTCGCGCGGCGCCGTGAAACTGCCGCTGAACGATCCGTAATCGTTGCACTGGTGTTGGGCCCGCGCGATCTCCTGCCCGTTCACATCGTTGAACACCACCGTCAACCGCTGCCCGGCTAATACCCGGTAGTTGTTCGCTTCCTGGTTCACCTCCAGCGAAATCCCCTTGTACTGAATCGTCTGCCCCGGCCGATACAACGCCCGGTCCAAAAAGATCGCGCTCCACTGGTAATTGGGCTGCCCCGGGTCGAGATGCGCCGCGACGTCGGATTGCGAAGCCAGTTCTTCCCCCTGGTGCCGCACCCGGATGACATAACCCTGCCCCTGCCCGGCGCTGAAACGAAACTGCCCCTGTTCGTCCGTGATCAACGGCTCCGCCGGCACCCGATTTCGTTGCGGATCCAGAAACCAGGCGGCCACTTCCGCACCCTCGACGGGTTCGCCCGAGGCCGCTTCGAGCACGAAACCTTCAATGGCGCCAGCCGTGGGGCGCAGAATCAACGCGAGCTTACTCACCCAGAAATCGGTGAAATGCACCGTGTTATCCTGTTCCCCAAAATCCGCCCGATGGCTCGCAATCAAGAAGTAAAAGCCCGCCGGCAGGTTCTCCGGCGCCGCAATCCGCTCCGTGCGCTCCTTGAAATCCGTCGTGGGCGGCAACGCCACCGACCATGCGAGGTCAGCCTTGCGCGCCAGCAGTTCCTTGCGCTCGCGTTCGTTCAAACGCTCGGGACGATTCCGCCGCCGATCCAGAAAATCCGCCCACTCGACCCGCACCGCCCGGAACCAGACATTCGTCAGGTTCCGATACTGGACGTCGATGGTCGGAAACGGCGCGTTCCAGACCCACTCGGTCTCAATCGCCGACCTCCGCGCCTCGATCATCAGCCGCAAATTGTGACATTGCCGGCCGCCCACGCTGTTCCCATGAATCTCCATCCCGCGCACCGCCAACGCATGCGCCCCCGCCCAATCACCCTTCTGGTGAAGCACCGCCGCCCACCGATGCAGCGCCATCGCCGCCAGTTCGTGATCCGCCCACTGATCGATAAACGCCTTCAGCGCCCCGAAGTAACGGGCCTCCTTCGCCTCCCCTACCGCCACGTTGTAGCCATGCACCAACCGGGCAAGTTCAACATCCAGGAATGCCGTCGGCTCCGCGTCGCCCCGGTGAAACCTCAGCAACTCCTGATACAGTTCGATCGCCCGGACCGCCGGCGTATTCGTCTCCGCGCCCGCTTCCGGCCGCCACTCGAGAAACCTATCCACCGGATCGAAGATCGGATCGGCGGCGCGCACCGTAAACAGCTCCACCGGCCGGGGCGCTGCCTGTTCGCCCGCGGTATAAAAACTCAGCGCTTCCTGCGCGATGAAATCGTACAGCGTCGGCCGGTAACGGTCCGGCAGCGTCCCTTTGACCAGCAAACCATCGAAAGTCGAAACCGGCATCCGCTTCAGCGCGTCGGCATGCGCCAGCGCCCCCTGAAACTGGCGGTCGATCTCGGCGAACAACCGCGGCAAATCCCAGGTCGTGAAATCCGCACCGGGCGGTTCCTCCGTCATGGTGCGCCGCATGAACCGCCACCGGTTCTGCTGGAAGTACTGCCAATACCAGTGGGCCTGGATCGTTTGCAGCATCGGCGCCAACTCGGCCGGCGCCCGCTCCAACTCGGCCCGCATCCGGAGGATCTTCTCCTCCGGTTTGTTACCCTGGATCTGACCTTCAAAGGTCAGCCGCAGCGCGATCGCCCTGGCCGCTTCGCCCCACGCCCGCTCGTTCAAGGCCGCTTGTTCGATCGGTTTCAACTTGTCGATCGCCGTCTGCGGCAGACCTTGATCGCGCGCTTGATCGACTTCCTTCCATTGCGCGTCGCGCGACGCGCCGAAGATGGGTGACATGGTCATCAGTGCGACCGCCATTAATGCGGGAAATTGGCTATTCATGGTGCCTTGACGGATTAGACATTAACAAATTGCCGGCCGGATGCAACGAGCTGCTGAGTGCCGCGCCCCCACTCCCCACCCCGGCTGTGTCGCAGACCAGCCGCAGCAACGTCCGCCCAGTCGAGAGGTTCCGAAC
>JAHDYP010000096.1:7098-25617 GCA_023383055.1 Verrucomicrobiota bacterium
GCCCACCAAACTCGCGAGCTCCCTGCGACTGACCCTCCGGGCACAGTCGCGCTCCCATCCCCCGGACCGCGGCTGTGTCGCAGACCAGCCGCAGCAACGTCCGCCCAGTCGAGAGGTTCCGAACCATTCGAGCGCCCACCAAACTCGCGAGCTCCCTGCGACTGACCCTCCGGGCACAGTCGCGCTCCGCAGCCCCTGAAATCCCCGCCATCGAACCGCAGCACAGTGATGGAGCCTGCCCGGCTATACCTTGGGACGGCGCCGCCTTCGCTATTCATGGATTTCGTAAACCACCGCGCCGGCCGCGAACTGGACACTCTGACCCAACGCCAGCCAACCGCGCGATTCCGGCACTTTCGTCAGCAAGTCGAAATACTCCCGGGAACCAACGGTCACCTTGATCCGGCGCGGATCCTTGAGCTTCTGAATCGAACCATCGATCCATTGCCCGTCGTTGAAGAAGAAAGTCCGGCCATTTACAAACTGAGCCGTCCCGCGGAAATCGACTGCTGAAGACTCATTACCCGGGGCCGTGACGCCCGCCGCCGGCCGCCCGGGCGACCTCGCCCCCCCTCTGGACGCCATTGGCACCGACCCACCGCCCGCCACCCCGCGTCCGGCCTCGACCGCCCCCGTATGGATCGCCGATTCCGGGACCGCCGCGCTCTTGAGCGCCTCCTGGCTCCGGGCGGAGGCAACCGGGGCTACCCCGTAACGTTGGACCATGGCCTGCTGGTAGGAATCACCCGCCGCCTGGCGCGCCGCGCGATCCTCCTGGAATCGTGGCAGCGACTGGGTCATCCGCGGAATGTCGCGTCGGGCCTCATCTTCCACGATGAGGTAGGCGGTGTAAGGCGTCACAATCGCATACCGCCGGGCCAATTCCGTGATCTCATCCCGCAGCTCCGCGTTTTCCCCGCGCAACCGGATCTCGTCGAGCAGATAACCCACCCGCCGCGTCGCCCACAACCGCGGAATGAAATCGTGCTCGGTCGTGTTTTCGGCGAAGCTGAGATCGTACGTAAACGACCGCGGCGTTTCGTTCACCCGCCCCTTCAGCGTGCCCGCCGCCGCGCCGTGTCCGCTGAACCGCCCCACCAGGACCAACTGTTCACCCCGGAACAAATCCGGCAGCGGCGCCGGGTAAAGCTTCGAGGCCCGCACCGCTCCGCTGAACTCCAGACTGGGGCTGGTCAGAACCGGATCCTTGATCTTGCTGAAGAAACTGGAAACCTTCACTTCGAGATCCTCCTCTGGCAGGACGTACTGGCTGAACGCCCGCGTTTCCTCGGTGATCTTGTCGAGCAGATGCGTGTTCACGTCATGCCCGATCCCAAAGCAAAACACCCGCGTGTTCCCCGTGTTCGCCGATTTCACGTTGGCCACGATCTGCTCCTCCCTCGTCACCCCCACCGTGGGCAAACCGTCGGTCAGGAAAACGACCACATACGGCCGGTCGCCGGTGGTCGGCCGCATCCCCAAAGCCTCCACCAACGCGTCGTTGATCGCCGTCCCCCCGATGGCTTTCAGGCCTTCGACAAACTCACCGGCTCGGCGTTTGTCGGCCGCCGATGGCGCCGTCAACGCCCGGAACAACGGTTCCGCCTCCGTGGAAAACCGGACGATCTCGAACCGGTCATCCGCATTCAGGTTCTCGATGCAGAACCGGAGCGCCTTCTTCGCCTGCTCGAGCTTCTGCCCTGCCATCGATCCGGAAGTGTCGAGCACGAAGATCACATCCTTCGGGATGATCCGGTCGCGGTCAGGATCGATCCCGGGAGAGGCGAGCAGCAGGAAATACCCCTCCTCGGATCCTGCCTGGTAGGTCATCAAATGCATCCCGATCTCGTCCTGTTCCGGCGCGAAAAACAACTGGAAATCCTTGTCGGCCCGCGCGTCGGCCGCCTCGTAGCCGAGCGTGGCCTCGTTCGAACCCTGCCGACGGATCTCGACGTTGTGGCTCGGCGAGTAGATCGATTTCAACGGTTGCCGCGTCTTCACCGTCACCTTGAAACTGACGTTCGGGATCGGCTTGGCCGCGAACTTTTCCGGGCTCAGCGGATAGGTGTAACTGACGAGACCCGAGTCCGACTTCAACAGCTCGGTGTATGACAGGTTGATCCGCTTCTTCGACCGCGCCTCGATCGGGAAGATCCGAACCTTGTAGACATCGCGGCCGGCATACTCCAGCAGCGCCGGATCCTTCAGCTTCCGCACGATCTCCTCGTAGATCCCCCGCGCCTTGTCCGCCGCCAGCAACTCCGCCTGAACCGGCTTGCCGTCGATCTCCATGGTGAACTTGCGGATCTGCGCCCCCTTCGGCAGCGGCAACAGAAAGGTCCCCTCCACCGGCTGGTCGTTCGGGTTGTAAAACTCCTGCTCGATCGACGTCACCGCCACCTGGTCGGCAATCCTGATGTCCGCCTGGTGCCGCGAGATCTCCAGCGGCGCAAACGAATACACCCGGGGCGCTGGCAACGGCCGCGGCCAGGGCCGGTCGGGCGGCGGTTGCAGCGGCGGGACCGGCCGCGGCCAGTGCGCCTCGTCCACCACGATCAAACCCGCCCCCCACCCTTGGATCGACGCTCCCACCAACACCATCAAAGCCACCAATAACCGTTTCATATCTCGTTAGACAGCAAACCTCGCGGAACGCTCCCTCATCTTCCGCTTGCCCGCCCCGCTTCACCGGGCAACTATACCCCCCACCATGAAACCTCTCCTCGTCCCCCTCCTCCTTGCGGCCGCGCTCGACCTCACCCTGGGCGCGGACACGGCGCTCGACCAGCACTTTCCCGTGCGGGGCTTGAGCATCGCCGCGCCCTCGAGCTCGCAGGTGGAGCGGTTCGCGCGGTTCATCCGGCAGGATCTCGCCCCCCGCGGGGTCAACACGCTCATCCTGCGGGTGGACTTCAACTACCAGTACGAAAGTCACCCGGAACTGCGCGACGGCAACGCCCTGTCGCGCGCCGACGTGAACCAGCTCGTCCGCGCCGCCCAGGACCACGGCATCCGCATCGTCCCCCAAATCAACCTGCTCGGCCATCAATCCTGGGCGAACCGCGTCGGCAACCTGCTCCGCGTCTACCCGGAGTTCGACGAGACGCCCTGGGTCCAAATGCCCGAGAAATATGCCTGGCCAAACCCGGACGGCCTCTACTGCAAGAGCTACTGTCCCCTCCATCCCAAAGTGCACGGGATCGTCTTCGCCCTCGTCGACGAACTCTGCGACGCCTTCGCGACCGACGCCTTTCACGCCGGGATGGACGAGGTCTTCTACCTCGGCGACGACAAATGCCCGCGCTGTTCCGGCAAAAGCAAGGCCGAACTGTTCGCCGGCGAAGTCCGCCGCATCCGCGATCATCTCGCGACTAAAAACCGCCAACTCTGGATCTGGGGCGACCGCCTCCTCGACGGTAAAACCACCGGCCTCGGCGAGTGGGAAGCCAGCCTCAATCACACCCACCCGGCCATCGACCTGATCCCCAAGGACGTCGTGATCTGTGACTGGCATTACGACCGCGCCGAGCCCACCGCCGCTTACTTCGCTCTCAAAGGCTTCAACGTCGTCACTTGCCCCTGGAAAAACCCCGCCAGCGCCGCCCAACAGGTGGGCGATATGCTCCGGTTTCGCACTCAACCCAACCCCGTCCTCCGCGATCGCGCCCGCGGCATCGTCCAAACCGTCTGGTCCGGCGCCGGCTCCTTCCTCGACAGCTACGAGCGTTTCACCGGCAGCGACAAACCGAACGCCGACGAAAAGAGCGAAGCCGCCTGTTTCGTGCGCGTGTTCCAGGAAATGCGGGCGATCACCAACCCTTAACCCGCTGCCCACACCATGGACCGGCCATCCCAATTGAAACGCCGTCCGAGATCCCCGCGCCGCCCTCTCGGTCTCCTGTTGTCGGCGCTTTTTACCCTCGCCGCTTGGACTACCCTCGCCGCCGCTGACCGCCCCAACCTGATCTGGGTCATGGCCGACGATCTCGGCTATGGCGAACTCGGCTGCTACGGTCAGCGCGTCATTCAGACACCTCACCTCGATCGCATGGCGAGCGAAGGCTTGCGGTTTTCCCAGTTCTACGCCGGCGCCACGGTCTGCGCCCCGTCCCGGAGCGTCCTCATGACCGGCCAGCACCACGGCCGCACCCGGGTGCGCGGCAACGCCGGCCCGGCTAATCCGCTCGCCCAGGCGTTGCGCGCCGAGGATCTCACCGTCGCCCGCGTCCTCCAACAGGGCGGTTACGCCACCGCGCTCATCGGCAAATGGGGCCTCGGCGACGTTGGCCCGGCCGAAAGCGGCCTGCCCCGCCGGCATGGCTTCGATTACTTCTTCGGTTACCTCAGCCAACACCGCGCCCATAACCACTTCCCCGAGTTTCTCTGGCGCAACGAAACCAAAGTCGCCCTGCCCAACGACGTCACCCCCGTGGGCGACCACGGTGGCGGTTACGCCCGCGACGGTCTGCTCTATGCCGATGATCTCTTCACCGACGAAGCCCTCAAGTTCATCGCCCAACATCAAACCCGCCCCTTCTTCCTCTATTGGAGCCCCGTCATCCCCCACGCCAACAACGAGCGGAATCGCGAACTCAAAGACGGCGCGCATGTCCCCCATTACGGCCCCTATGCCACCACCGATTGGCCGCCCCAGGACAAGGGCCACGCCGCCATGATCACCCGGCTCGATGGTTACGTCGACCGCCTCCTCGATCACCTCAACCAGCTTGGCCTCGCCCACAACACCCTCGTCATCTTCACCAGCGACAACGGCCCGCATAACGAAAGCAGCCATAACCCCGGCCGCTTCCAACCCGCTGGCCCCCTCCGCGGCTTCAAACGCAGCCTCACCGACGGCGGCATTCGCGTGCCGTGCCTCGCCTGGTGGCCCGGCCATATCGCGCCCGGCCGCGAATCCGCGCACGTCGCCTACTTCGGCGATTGGTTCGCCACCGCCTGCGACCTGGCTGGCCTCCCCATGCCGGCCGGACTCGATTCCTTGAGCTTCGTGCCCGCACTGCTCGCCGATGGACGGCCGCAGCCATCCCATGAATTCCTTTACTGGGAATTCCACGAAGGCGGTTTCAGCCAGGCGACCCTTTACCAGGGCCGCTGGAAAGGCCTCCGCCAACGCAGCACCAGCGCGCCCCTGGCCCTCTACGACCTTCAATCCGACATCGGCGAACAGCGCGATCTCGCCGTCCAACACCCCGATCTGGTCGCCCGCCTCGAGGCCTACCTGAACACCGCCCGCACCAATTCACCCGATTGGCCCGCGAAATAGCCGCGCAGCCCCTGGCACGACACAGTCCGACACCCGTTCCCCCTCCACCCCACATTCCAATCTCGACTTCGAGCCATCAATCCCACTCGCCTGCATGCCCGTCCTCTGCCACGTACTCGTTGCTCTCCTTCGGGTCTTCCTTGCGACTCCGGCGAGCTTCCCGTAAAAACACCCCATGCCAGCGCAGCCAACACGCCGACCGCCAACCCCCGGCCCATCGTTTGATCTTGCGACTTACCTCGAGACGCAATGCCAAGCCGTCAATCGCGCCCTCGACCGCTGGCTACCCGCCGAACGCGTCCGGCCCGCGACCATCCACCGGGCAATGCGCTATTCGCTCTTTGCGGGCGGCAAACGATTGCGTCCCGTCCTCTGCCTGGCGGCGGCCGAAGCGTGCGGCGGCTCCGCAACGGAGGCAATGCCCCTGGCCTGCGCCGTCGAGTGCATCCACACCTACTCGCTGATCCACGACGATCTGCCGGCGATGGACAACGACGATTACCGACGCGGCAAACTGACCAACCACAAAGTGTTCGGCGAAGGCATCGCCGTCCTGGCCGGTGACGCCCTCCTCACCCAGGCTTTCGAAATCGCCGTCCAATGCCGCGCCTGGCCCCGTTACTCTCACCAGACGGTTGTGCTCGAACTCGCCCGCGCCTCCGGCTCACTCCAGCTCATCGCCGGACAGGTGGCCGATCTCGAAGGCGAAGGCCAACCGCTCTCCGCCAGCCAGCTCAAGTACATCCACGAACGCAAAACCTCGGCCCTCCTGTGCGCCTCCGTCCGGCTCGGCGGCATGAGTGCCAACTGCACCGCCGCGCAACTGGAAGCCCTCACGGTCTTCGGTTATCATGTCGGACTCGCCTTCCAGATCATCGACGACATCCTGGACGTCACCCAGACGAGCGAAAAGCTCGGCAAGACCGCCGGCAAAGATGTCGCCGCCCACAAGGCCACTTACCCAGCCATCATCGGTCTCGAAAAATCCCGACGCATCGCCGCGCGCCTGACGGCAAAGGCGTTCGACGCGCTGCGCACCTTCCGCGGACGCGCCCAAGCCCTCGAAGCGCTCGCCGGCTACTTGCTCCGCCGCGACCGGTAGCCCGCGCTTTTCTTGGCGCGGCCAAATCCGAAATTCGAATTTCGAAATCCGAGGGAAATCCGAATACCGAAAACGGAAAGCTCGAAACGCCTCGACAGAGCGTGCTTGATCCATTTCGAGCGTTGCCTCTACAGTGGAGCCATGTCCCAGCTGCCATCCTTCGCGCGCGCTTGCGCCAATCCCCACTCTCCCCAACACCCTGCACACCCGCTCACGCACCGCCCGCTCACGCGACGGTCCGCACTGGGCGCCCTGGCGTTGCTTGTCTGGCTATCGTCCCCCGCAGTACAAGCCGATATCACCCTCGCCAACCGCGGCCGTAGCGAGTATCGCATCGTCATCGCCGCCCAACCTCTCCCGTCCGAGCACTACGCCGCCACCGAACTCCAAAGCTACCTGCGCCGCATCGCCGGCGTCGAGATCCCCATCGTCAACGATGCCGAACGACCGCGCGGACGCGAAATCCTCGTCGGCCCCAGCGCGCGCCTGGAACAACTCGGCATTCGCCTCGACGAAACCGCGCTCGGTTCCGACGGCTTCATCCTCCGGACGGCGGGGCGTCGCCTGATCATTGCCGGCGGCCGGCCGCGCGGCACTTTGAACGGCGTTTACACCCTCCTCGAGGAACGCCTCGGCGTCCGCTGGTTCACCCCGGAAGTCGAGGTCGTTCCGCCGCAACCCCGCCTCCGTCTGCCCGACCTGGACGAAACCGTCGTTCCCGCCCTCGAATATCGCGAGGTGTTCTGGACGGAAATGATGCGCGACGCCGATTTCGCGGCCCGCCACCGGCTCAACGGCGATCATTTCAAGCTCACCGAACGACACGGTGGCCCGGCGGTGGTTTACTTTCCGTTCGTCCACAGCTTCGACGCGCTGGTGCCGCCGGATCTGTTCGCGCAACATCCCGAGTATTTCCCGCTGATCGACGGCGAACGCAAAGGCGGCTACGTCCAGCGTTGTCTCTCGAACCCCGACGTCCTCCAGATGTCCAAGAACCGGGTCCGGCAATGGATCCGGGAACAGCCGCAGGCCACCATCATCAGCGTCTCGCAAAACGACACCTTCAACTACTGCCAGTGCCCCGACTGCAAGGCGCTCGACGATGCCGAGGGGAGCCCCGCCGCCACGCTGCTACGCTTTGTCAACGCCATCGCCGAAGACATCGCCACGGATCATCCCAACGTCCGGATCGACACCCTCGCCTACCAATACACCCGCAAACCGCCCCGCACGATCCGACCGCACCGCAACGTCATCGTCCGGCTCTGCTCGATCGAATGCTGCTTCGCTCACCCGCTCGATACCTGTCCCTCGCGCGAAAACCGGCGCTTCGCCGAGGACATCATCGCCTGGCAACCCGTGGCCCCGCTCCTTTACATCTGGGATTACACCCCCAACTTCGCCCATTACCAACAGCCGTTCCCCAACTTCGACGCCCTTCAGCCCAACGTCCGCTTCTTCGTCAACCACGGCGTCAAAGGCCTCTTCGAACAAGGCAACTACTCGCCCGGCGGCGGCGGCGAACTCGGCCCGCTCCGCGCCTATGTGCTCGCCAAACTCCTCTGGAATCCGGACACCGATGTCGCCCGACACCTCGACGAATTCACCCGCGCCTACTACGGCCAAGCGGCACCCAAAATCCGCGCCTGGCTCGACGCCATGCATGAACCGGTCCGCGGAAAAGACTGCCACGCCCACATCTTCAATCCGCCCACCGCCTGTTACCTGACCGATGCCGTGCTCGAAGCCGGGGAACGTTTGCTGGGTGAAGCCGAACAATTGGCGGAAAACGACACCATCCGCTTTCGCGTCCAGGTCGCCCGCCTGCCGGTCTGGTACGTGCAACTGGCCACCGACCGCGTCAAAGGCGACGACCGAACCGCCCTGCTAAAGCGCTTTCTGGAAATCGCCCGCAAAGCCGGCATCTCGAATATCAGCGAAGGCAAAGCCCTCAACGATTGGGCCCGGCAACTCGGAGCGGAATGATACGCCCGCCGCTGCCGGCGGCGCTGCGGGCTCCGCTTCGACACCCGTCCGGAGCACCACCGAGACCGCAAACATCAGCATCATCGCGACACAGCACGCGATCTTGCCCACCGCCCCCAACAAGAGCCCGAGCACCGCTCCAAAACCCGCGCGCGTCGCTTCCTGCCACGGCCGGCCCCCCATCATCTCGAACAGGCCGGCCCCGAGGAACGGCCCCAGGATGATCCCCGGCAAACTGAAGAACAAACCGATCAACCCGCCTACCACCGCGCCCACCACGCCGCGCCAGGTCGCCCCCAGCTTCCGCGCTCCGATCATGCTGGCGACATAATCCATCAGCATCGAAAGCAACATCAGCCCAATCATCAACCCCAATACCAGGTTGCTGGCACTGCTCGCGCCGAAATAGAGCCGATGCGAGATCGCCGCAATCACCACCAGCGGCGTGCTCGGAATCACCGGCAACACACTCCCCGCCACCCCCACGCCCATGATGATCAGCGCCACCACCAGGCCCACCAGTTCAACCGTTGTCATTCGGCGCTGAACCTAGCCCACGCCCCCACCGTTGCCAAGCCGCGCCCAAACCCGCATCCTCCCGCTCGTGGCCACCGCCGACGATGCCCCGGAACTTGCCCGTCTGCTGCCCACGCACACCCCGGATCTTTTCCGGGCCGCGGTGCGTGAGGCCGCCAGCCTGCTGCGCCAGGGCGAACTCGTGGCGCTCCCCACCGAAACCGTCTACGGACTCGCCGCCAACGCCCTCGACCCCGCGGCGGTGCGGCGGATTTTCGAAGTCAAAGGCCGCCCCTCCCACAACCCCATCATCGTCCATGTCGCCAGCCTCGACCAGACACGCCAATGCGTGCGCGCCTGGCCCGAAATCGCCGAATCCCTCGCCCGCGCTTTCTGGCCCGGTCCCTTGACCCTGGTGCTCCCGCGTTCGAAGGAGATTCCTGACGAGGTCACCGCGGGAGGCGATACGGTCGGCGTCCGGTGGCCCAGCCATCCGTTGATCCAGGCCGTCATTGCCGCCTGCGGCTTTCCGTTGGCCGCCCCGAGCGCCAATCTTTCGGAACAGCTCTCACCCACCAACGCCGATCACGTGCGACAATCCCTCGGCCGCCGCATCCGGCTGATCGTCGACGGCGGCCAGGCCCAGGTCGGCATCGAATCCACCGTGCTCGATCTCTCCGGCCACGAACCGCGCATCCTCCGACCCGGCATGATCCACGCCGAGTCGCTGCTGGCCGTCGTGGGAAAACCGGTCCGCACGGCGACCCACGACGATGGCCCGCTCCTCAGCCCGGGACAATTGCCCCGCCACTACGCTCCTTCCGCACCCTTGGGCGTTCTGGCGTGGGCCGACGAAGCGGACCTGCTCCGTCAACTCGCCGCGCGGCGCCTTGATGCCTCAAGCACGCAGGTGCTGGCCCACACCGTCATTCCCACCGGAAGCCGCCTCGGGGGCGTCAGTGTCATCCCGCACGATCCCGAAGCGTTCGCCCGCGCGCTTTATGCGGAACTGCACCGCTGCGACGCCGCCCGGCCCGGTTCCATCGTCGTCGAAGCGGTTCCCGACACGACGGCGTGGTTTGCCATCGCCGACCGCCTCCGCCGGGCCTCGGCGTGACGCTGTCGATGGTTGATCGTGCATAGTGGGTGGAGGGACGCAGGCAACGGGGCGGTATCAATAATGTTGCTTCTGCTGAAAAACCCTTCCAGCTCTCAACGGGTTTACTCGCACCTGGCCCATGCGCCAGATACAGCGAGCCGTCCTTGCCAAGGGCGCCCTTTACCGGCCGTGGAATCCGGGTCGTGAAACTGTCCTGCTTGCTTCTCTGTGGTGGGCAGATCACTGGGCCTGCGGTTCCGGCCGCAATGTCCAATGTCCTTCGTCCCACTGACCGTCATCACGTCTGACATCCACGCGAACCGTGCCGTGATGTTCCCACCACACCAATCCATTCTCATCGGTGTATCTCGCACCGGAAGCAGATACCGCTCGTGGTAACGTCCACCCACGGCCGTCAACCATCGTCACTTTGACAAAATCGAGACTGCCATCGGACAGACGTCCGTAGCGGGCCACAAATCGCTCTCCATTCTGACTCCGCCAATAGGTCGGCTGGCTGATCTGCACCCCCAAACGCTCGTTCGTCGCACAGCCGCACGCAGCCAATAAACACACCGTCACCAATATGCTCTTAATTGCTGCTTGTTTTCTCATTCTCCTCGTTGGCTACGACCTCTCCTCAGACTTCGCCCAACCCAACGAAAAGTGCACCAGCGCCGGATTCGGGGCAACCGCGTTCACGACAGTCAGTTGGATCTGTACTCAGATGCCCGGTCAACTCGACGCGCCATCTCACTCGTATACTGGCGTCCGAGGGTATCCCGGTGACGGTCTATCCACTCCGTCAGTTTGGTGGCACCCAGGGGTGGTGCATCCACATACAGGCGACCGTCCATCAACCCTCGGATCTCCTCGCGAGTGATCACCACATCGCCGACAAACAGCCCCACCAACCGGCAACTCCAGTAACCCAACCCGGGCGAAACTGAAATGATCGGGCGCTTCACGCCGATCGCAACGCGGACTCTGGCAACCAAGTCGCGATAGGTGAAGGTCTCCGGGCCAATGGCCTCAAGAACCTCGTCACGGTCCTGGCTCACCTTCTCCGCAGCCGTTCGCGCGAGATCATCCACGTAGATCGGCTGCAGCCTGTATTCCCCGGCCCCGAACACTCCCACCACGGGAAGATGCCGAAGTGACCAGGCAATGTTGTTGATCAGGACGTCCTCCTTCCCGAACAGGACGGTCGGTCGCAGGATACAAAAGGAGATGCCCGAGCCTTTGAGTGAGGACTCGAGTTCCGCCTTCCCTCGAAAGTAAGGTAGATCAGTTGTGCTGTCCGGGTTGGTGATGCTCACATGAATGATCCGCTTTACCCCGGCTTCCTTGGCCGCACTAAACAGAATCTTGGTGTTGGTAACCGCCTGCCCATGCGTGAACAGCCGGTGATCAAACCGCACCCAGTACGTGTTCACGAGTGCATGCACTCCCCGCAAAGCGTCTCGCAATTTGTCAGGCTCCCCGAAGTGGAACGGGAAAGCCGCCACCTTCTCCCCGAAGGGGTTCGGACGGTGCAGCGAATTCGTCAGCGTGATCACCTCGTGACCGGCTTCAAGCAGTCGCTTCGTGATGTAACGACCCGAGTATCCGAATGCCCCTGTGACGGCGACGCGCATGGTGGTTTAGATCGAACGTCCCGGCTCACCGACGCCGGGCCAATGTTGTCAACCGAGACGCGAACCCGGCGCTCGGTGCCGCCGGGTTCGACAATAAAGTCATCGTGAAGCGAGCACCGTGAGAATACGAACTGTGTGCCCGGCAATCACATAGCCGAAGAACAAGAGTAGGACGCTGCGTCCGAAGTGCCCCCAGTTCCACGACTTCCTACTGAAGAACGCCCAAGCCCCTGTCAGCAGGGCGATGAGCAGGAATAAGCCGGGAAGAAACAGAACGGCTGTTGTAAGGTTTGTCGCGTCAGTTAAAGCCACCCAGATCAGGAGAACGCCGCACAAGAGACCGGCGCAGGCGAACGATCTTTGGAAGGGCTTGTCGGTTTTCATTTCAGATCTCGGACCTGGCCGAACGATGAGTCCAGCCATGCCGGCCCACTGGCGCTCGATTGGAACGGAGTCGCTCTCCCGGCATTGGCTGGCACGACTTGTTGGACGCGTCGCGTGCGTTGGCATTTCTCATGGTCACGGTCCCTGGGAGATGCGAGCAAGGATCAACCCAACGAGTAGCAAAAGAACCAACACGACCGCAAGCCAAACGCCTAAGCGCGGGTACTTCTCGAGGAATGCGGACAACCACGCCGCGACTTTCGATTCCTTCGGTAAGGATGACCGCCCGTCGTCCTGATCGCCCCGGCGATGCTTCATGTAATCTCGGTCGTGGATCCCCATACGACGGATGTGCGGTTAGAACATCTCAGCGTGTCCAACGCCCCAGCCCAGCGACTCCAGGTTTGCCCTTTTTCGTCTTCTCCATTTCATCGCCTGATGCCGGCTCGCCCGCTGGGACCTTTGACAAGACACGCCGAAACCTGGCCTCGTCACCTTTCGAGGCGCGCGAAGAGAGATAACGCTCAGTATCAATCGCCGACAATTTCTCTGCAACGGCGAGGCTGATGAGCTGATTGACCGAAACGCCCTCTTCCTCCGCCAGGCGCTTTGCATGACGGTGGATCGAGTTCGGAAGCCTAAGGCTGAGAGTGCTCATATTCTGGTCTCCTTGATGAAATCCTGTGGTCGGATAGTCCTGACTCCGAGGCGATCACTGCCAACGAAATCCTTCTGATTGCAGGTCACGATCGCGTCCACTCTTCCAGCTACCGCTGCCTCAAGCACAAGATCGTCATCGGGACCGGGCAAGAATGGCCGCCAGAGAAAATCAATCCGCTGAAACTCGCTGACCGACGCAAAGTAATCCAGAAAGTCGTCCACATCCCGTCGGCTCAGGTGCGCGAACTGGCGCGGACGACAAAGAACCTCCTCATATTCAAAGAACAGCGGCGTCGAAACGATGGGCGTGAACCTCCTGGCCGGGAGGGCGCTCAAGATCCTGAACGATGCCCCTGCGGAGGAACGCAACCCAGAGAACAGAATACAGGTATCGAGGACCACTCGCATCACGGTATCGTGGATGATACCACGATGTTGTCAAGTCTGGGCCGGGGCGAACGTCCCGGGTCAGTGACGGCGGGCCAAAAGCGTCCGAATTGGAACTGCAGCGTAATCCCGCCGTTCACTGCACCCGGTTTTTTGCCTATTGACCGCGCGGGCTTGATAGGTGTTAGGCGATCTTGGCTATTGATCGGGCTTGGATTTTGTATCTTTGGCTTGTGTAGCCTTCCAGCCGCCGTCTGTCTTTTGAAATTGCATCGTGAGATTAACGGTTCGCTGTTCGCCCTTTCTCACTTTGGGCGTGGCCCCGGGAACCACCTTTAACGCGACGACCTGGGTATCAAATGGCCAGTCGCAGTCTTCAAGAAATTCGATCTTTGCGGTGGCATACACCAACATGATGCTATCCAGCGCCTTTTCGCCGGTCTTCTGAAATTCCACGAGCTTGATGAGCCCTTGAGAGAAATCTCTAATCTGCTGTTTGAGCACCGAGCGAGCGTCAGCTTCCGTAGGCGGGGCGGGATTGCTGGAGCACGCAGAAAAAAGCGCGACGAGTAATGGCGGTATCAACAGTTGTATTGGTTTCATGTGTTTTTGGTTAAGGGAATGGAGAAAGTTTGCTTCGGGGGAGACGCATGGAAGTCGCCTAACGCTCCGCATCACTGACCCCGCGCCAGTGATACTCGAATTGAAACCGCAGCGCGATCGCGGGGTTCAGTGCATGCGGTTTGTTAGCCGGCCACATTCAGCAGCCAGAGCCGCAAACCGAGTGCAATGAGGCCAACCGCGACGACGGACAAGAGCCCCGAGACAACCAAGCGCCTCCGCACCCCAACCTCCATCATCTGGCGAACGCTGATGTAAAGCAGAGCCGGCGCGACAAACAGCGAAAGCGTGCATGGGATGGACAAGAGTAGATGCGACCTGAAAAGACTCGCCCAATCGAACCAGCCGGATGCAAAGGCATATCCTCCAAGAAGGAAAGCCGCTACGCTGCCCAACAATACCTGCGCCTGGGTGAAATGAATCACCGCACGCCGCTCGCCTAAAGTCGCTGTCATAATATCCTTTCGATGACGTCTGAACGCACACTAAAACAAAGCTTCGACAACCCAAGGGACCAGCCCTCACGCCGTGTCCTCGCTTCCGGCTAACGTTTAATCAACGACTGGCAGTCTTTTCAAGGCATTCTATTAGTAATTGTACTGCATCATGTTGCACTGCTGGAGCATCTGGTTATACCATAGTTTATGCCACTGCTTGCGTCGAGTGAACTCTCACATTTCCGGCAGCGAACCAGTTTGCTTACGCACTTTCCGACAATAGGAACAGCTCTGCAATCCTGTCGACCGCCAATGGTCCGAGCCCGCGTTGCAGACGGAAGCGACAACAGGTGCGGCGTGCGCGAAACCGCAATTGCCCCACGCAAGAATTCGTGACTGCGCCATGCGGAATTATCTCATGTAGTTCTTGTGGTGCTGAGTGATAATACGGGGAGGGAGGTTGCTGGTGAAAGGGAGGATGTATTTGAAAGCGGCTGAGATGACGCCGTTGAAGCTATCCCCAACCTCTGCCGCGGGATTCAAGACAGCACCACAAGACCCAGGCATTACCAGCTGCGGAAAAATCATCGCCAATGCCATGTGTCACGTGAATCGATTGGGGATCGAAGAGACTGCACCCGCCATCTCATTCGCAATGAGAAGGTCAGGGGTTCGACTCCCCTCGGCTCCACCATCCTTACTATCAAGGGCTTAGTGTTTGGATGGCCCATTCTTACAACGGCTTCTTACAACACATGCAACGTCCGCCAAGAGTGTTTAAGACCGTTCAAGATCGCCGTCGCGTTTGTTCGGCGGCCCTCAGGTAACGTCTCCAACTTTTCTCAATATTCGGCCTATACCGCTTCGAACACGATAAGGAACGAGCTGCGGCCGTCGGCCACTACAGTTCTGCCGGACGCACCCCTGCATCATGTTCGTATCAGCTTGTAATCCATATCTGCTCAGCAGTAGTGTGACCGTAATTCTCCGAGTTTATGAATGTGGCCCAATTATCGTTGCGCGCCGTCGATTCGGGGGTGACAGGGACGACACATTGCAGGAGAGATACCAAGTGGAGTATTGACGCGCGGCACCCGTCTCCGGCAATTAGGGCCGGGCTCTACGCCTCGAGGCTCGGGGCAATGCTCGTCGGTATTGGCCTGCTGGTCATCAGTTCGAACCCATGCTTGGCCCAAGCGCCGGACTCCATCGCGGGTCGAACAATCGAGGTCACCATAAGGTCGCAGACGGGAGACTCGTTCGCCTCCAGCGGCGTTTACGATTTCCTCACTTCGGTCGACACTTCTCTCTACGTTATCGTCCCCGTCTCGGGCGACACCTTGCCGAGTTACGGCACTTACACATATACGAGAACAGCCTCGAACATGGGGCGGATGAATTTCACGGACATTTCTGAGGAGGAGATGATTGAAGGCGTCGCGAGGGTCACATTCAGTTCATCCAGCGCCGGATCGGTGGTGATCACGATTCCCGAGGAGCCAGGAGTCGAGCAACGCGGCGACTTTGTCCTCTTCTCTGGGTCCGCTCCAGCCTCGATCGCCAACACTGTCTTCAACGTGACGGTCACAAGTGGCGAGCATCCATTCGCATGGACCGGCTCGTTCAGCATGACGCTCAACTCGGCGGGGACTTCCTACACGATAGACGGCCAATTCCCCGTGCTGGACAGCTCGGGCACGTGCACATACCAGAAGATTGGGACCAGCGTTGGTGTCGCCAGCTTGGCGGATTCACTCGTCGGTAGTGCCACGGCTCATCTCAGTTTCAAAACCGCCACGACCGGCACGTATTACGTGGTAACGGGTGATCTTGATGGTTACCAAACTGGGGTTTTCAGCATGACTACGTCGACGGCGCCATCAATCACCCAGCACCCTGTCGCCCAAACAAAGAACGCCGGACAGACGGCCATATTCACTGTGGCTGCGACCGGCACGGAGCCACTTTCCTATCAATGGCAGAAAGGCGGGGCCGACTTGATCAACGGAAGCCGGATCAGTGGTGCCCGGAGCCAAACGCTCACGATCACCGGCCTGGTTGAAGCGGATGCCGGGGAATACCGCGTCGTGGTAAGCAACGCCGCCGGCTCGGTGACAAGTAACCCGGCAGGGCTCACGGTGATTCCGGCTCCGAGGCCGCCGGTCATCACCACGCAACCCGACGATAACACGGTGATCCAGGGGGAAAGCGTGACTTTCACCGTCAGTGCCACGGGCGATGCGCCGCTGAGCTATCAGTGGTTCTTTGATGACGAGATCATCCCTGACGAAACGGCGAATTCCCTCACCCTGACGGACGTGCGGGAGAGCAACGCCGGGCGTTACTCGGTTCTGGTAAGCAACGCGGCGGACACCGTTCTAAGCCGACAGGCGGTGCTGAGCGTGCTGATCCCGCCAAACATCAGTGCCGAACCGGAAGACGTCACTGTGAGCGCGGGGGAAAGCTTAACGCTGCGCGTGATAGCCTCCGGGACTTCACCCCTGGCGTATCAATGGTTCGCGGACAGTGAACCGATGGAGGGCGAGACTTCTTCCACGCTGCATCTGTCCAACGTCAGAGCGAGCGACGCCGGCCGTTACTCAGTCGTCGTCTCCAACACCGCTGGCGAGGTGACGAGCCGAAGTGCCCTTGTGACCGTCATTGAACCCCCGGTCCTCGTCATCCCGACCTTCACGAAGTTCGAATTGCCAGAGGTCGACGTTAGATCGACGGGGGTGGCCTGGGTCGATTTCGATGGCGATGGCAACTTGGATGCATTTTTCTCCCATTACGACGGGACCAATCTGCTTTATCGAAATATGGGAGGGGGAGTGCTTGAACGCATCGCAGGTGGGGCCGTGGGCGAAGATTTTGTGACCTGTCTGGGCGGGGTGTGGGGCGACTGCGATAATGACGGGTTGCCGGATCTCTTTGTTACGAACCTCGCGTCGGACACGGCCAACGTGCTTTACCGTAACGATGGCGGCGGCGTCTTTTCGCGCCTCTCTGTCGCACTGCCTTCGACGGACGTAGCCCGTTCGGTTACGGCGGCGTGGGCTGATTACGACAGTGACGGTAATCTGGACCTGTTCGTCGCCAACTCGGCCGAAGGGCAGGTGAACTTCCTCTATCGCGGGCTTGGCGATGGCCGTTTTACGAAAGTGACCGACACGGTCCTTACCAGTGAAGCCGCCTTGTCGCCCTGCGCCAGTTGGGCGGATTTCGACAACGACGGAGACCCTGATCTTTTCGTCACGAGCGAAACCGAGGTCAATCGGCTGTATCGCAACGACGGCAATGGTTCATTCGCGAAGGTGACAAGTGGCAGCGTGGTCGAGGATGTGGGGCACTCCTTCGGTTGTGCCTGGGGTGACTACGACAACGATGGTTTCGCCGATCTCTTCATCGCCAACTTCGAGAACCTGGACAGTTTCCTGTATCGAAACAATGGGGATGGCAGCTTCATCAGGATCACCGAAGGACCTGTGGTCACTGACGGTGGTAACTCGGTGGGTTGCGCATGGGGCGATGTGAACAATGACGGTTGGCTGGACCTGTTCGTGGCCAACGAGTCGGGGCAGAACAATGCGCTGTATCTTAATGAGGGCGGAGGCAAGTTTAGGAAGATGACCGAAGGCCAGATCGTCAGCGATGGTGGCAATTCAAGGGGCGGCGCTCTCGCCGATTACGACGGGGACGGTTATCTCGATCTCCTGGTTGGCAACCTCGGTCTGGGCCAGAGGAACGCCGTGTATCGCAATGCCGGCGGCAGTAATGCCTGGCTCAAGGTGCGCCTGGTCGGGCAGCTATCCAACCGCTCGGCGATCGGAGCCAAGGTGCAGGTCAAGGCGACGATCGGCGGCACCGCCAGTTCGCAAATGCGGGAGATTTCCGGAGGAACGGGCTATGGAAGCCAGGATGGGCTGGAGGCCCATTTTGGACTCGGGAGTGCCGACCAAGTCGATGTCTTGCAGATCCGATGGCCCTCGGGGATCGTGCAGGAGCTTAAGACCGTGCCAACGAAGCAGATCCTGACTCTGACCGAACCGGGCCGGATTACGTTGAGTGGCTCGATCCGGCAATCGGACGGCGCATTTGTGCTCGCCGTGAACGCTGACCCCGGCCAGACGGTCAAGGTTCATGGGTCCGAGGATCTGGCGAACTGGGTGGAAGTTGGGGAAATCAATGGCAACGGCGAGATGACGATACCAACCCCATACGGGGTGCAATACTTCAGGGCACAGGTATTGCAATAGCGTCGCGTGGAGTGCTGTGGCGGCGGACGCAGCCAGTGCGGTCGCCTATGGCGACATCGGAAGCTGCGTAACCAGCCAGACTGAACGTCGGCTCTTCAGGCTCATAACCTGAAGGTCCTTGGTTCAAATCCAAGCCCCGCAACCAATTTC
>JAHDYP010000097.1 GCA_023383055.1 Verrucomicrobiota bacterium
TCTTGGGGTGCGGGGAACATTCCGGGAGATCATCAATCACGCGCTCAATCAGACGCTGAGCCGCACCATCATCACGTCGGGAACGACTTTTCTGGCGACGCTGTCGCTTTACCTGTTTGGCGGTGGGATCATCAACGATTTCGCGTTCACGTTCCTGGTGGGCATCCTGACGGGGACTTATTCGACCGTATTCATCGCCAGCGCGTTGGTGCTTTGGTGGCATCGTGGCGAGCGACCGAAGATCGCCACGCAAGTCATGATGGAGACGCCAGCCCAGGCTCGGGCGTAACGCCATTCCATGCTTGCATGGATTCAAATCGAATGGTGGCACTATGCCACCTTCATTGTGGGTGTGCTGTTCGTGGTGGCGCTCGATCTGGGTGTTTTTCACCGGCGCGCCCGAGTGGTCAAGTTCCGCGAGGCCCTGGCTTGGACCTGTCTCTGGGTGAGTCTTTCGCTCCTTTTTGCCTGGACGCTGGTGCCGACGCTGGGGCCGGAGGAGGCGCAGAAGTTTCTGCTGGGTTACATTCTCGAATTGTCGTTGTCGATGGACAACGTCTTCGTCATTGCCTTGATCTTCGGGTATTTCCGGGTACCGATTACCTTCCAGCATCGGGTGTTGTTTTGGGGGATCATGGGCGCGTTTGTCATGCGCGGGATCATGATTGCCTTCGGGGCGGCGCTGGTGAGCCGGTTCGAATGGATTCTGTACGTGTTCGGCTTTTTCCTGTTGGTCACTGGCGCCAAGATGGTGTTCACGAGCCAGGAAGGGGTGCATCCCGAGAAGAACCCGGTTATTCGGTTGGCGCGACGGTTCTTCCCGGTGACGGACTTTTTCGTCGGGCAAAGCTTTGTCGTCCGGCAGGGGGAGCGGTTGGCCTTGACGCCGCTGGCGTTGGTGTTGTTGATGGTGGAGACCACCGACTTGATCTTCGCGGTCGATTCGATCCCCGCGATATTCGGGGTCACGAAGAATCCGTTTATTGTATTCACCTCGAACGTGTTTGCGATTCTAGGGCTGCGGAGTCTCTATTTCGTGCTGGCGAATCTGATTGGTTACTTCCGCTACTTGAAGCTCGGTTTGTCGTTCGTCCTGGTATTCATCGGCTTGAAAATGCTTCTGGATCCGCATGGTACCGGAGGACTGGATCACGGGGGCGCGGAGGAGGCGTTGTGGTTTCAACTGGAGATACCGACCGGCATATCTTTGGGCGTGGTGGGGGGGATTCTGTTTTCTTCGATTCTGGCATCCCTGGGGGCCAGCTTCTGGGAGCAGCGTCGCAACCGGGTTCCGGGACCTGCCGCGCCTCCATGAAATACCGATGGTCGATGGCGCCATGGGATGAGTCGAAGGCGCGATCGCTGGCGCGGGAGGTTGGCTGTTCGGTTGCCTTGAGTCGGTGTCTCTTGAACCGGGGATTTTTCGATGCGGACGGGGCGGCGGCCTTCCTGGAGCCGCGCTTGCGGCAATTGGAGGATCCGGGTTTGCTGCCGGACATGGCGGTGGCGGTGGAGCGCCTGATTCAGGCCCGGGATCGGGGGGAGCGGGTGGTGTTGTTTGGCGATTACGATGTGGATGGAGTCACCGCCACGGCTCTGCTGCAAGAGATCATGAGTGCCTTGGGATGGGCGGTGAGCAGCTATCTGCCGTCCCGGTTCGAGGAAGGTTACGGCCTGAGCCTGCTGGCGGCAGGCAACTGCGTCGACCAGATGCAGCCCCAACTCCTACTGGCGATCGACTGCGGATCGACTTCGGTCGAAACCATCGCCTGGTTGAACGAGGCCGGCATCGATGTCATCGTCCTTGATCATCATCAGTTGGGCAGTGTCCTGCCGGCGGCCGCGGCGCTGGTGAATCCACGGCGAGCACATACTTCCGAGGCGCCCGGGGTTGAGTTGTGCTCCGCGGGGTTGGCGTTCAAGCTCGCTCACGCGCTGGTTAAGGAGGGAAGACGGATGGGATGGGCGGAGGCTGCGGAGTGTGATATGCGTTGGGTGCTCGACCTGGCGGCCCTGGGCACGGTGGCGGATCTGGTGCCGCTTCGGGGTGAGAACCGAATCCTGGTGGCGGCGGGACTCGACTATTTGGAGAGGACCCGTCGACTGGGGTTGCAGGCGTTGAAGCGGGTAGCTGGGGTGCGGAATCCACCGGGGGTCTATGAAGTCGCGTTTCAGCTGGCGCCGCGTCTGAATGCAGCCGGCCGGCTGGATACCGCCAGCGACGCTTTGGAGCTGCTGCTCACGCGGGAGGCCGGGAAGGCGGAAGCGCTGGCGCGGAGGCTGGATGAACGCAACCGCGAACGGCAGCAGTTGGAACGGGGTATTGCGGATGAGGCGGCCAAGGTGGTCCGGACGTGGTTCGATCCGACGAGGGACTTTGTGATCGTTGAGGGCAAAGCCGAATGGCATGTGGGCGTGGTCGGAATCGTCGCCTCGCGGGTACTGCGTGAGTTTGGTCGTCCCACGATCATTCTCGGCGGTGATGGGGACGAATGGCGGGGGTCGGGGCGGAGCATCGTGGGGTTCGATC
This sequence comes from Verrucomicrobiota bacterium, assembly GCA_023383055.1. Taxonomy (GTDB): domain Bacteria; phylum Verrucomicrobiota; class Verrucomicrobiia; order Limisphaerales; family JAHDYP01; genus JAHDYP01. Next base: position 2,531 of record JAHDYP010000097.1, read on the forward strand.
TGGCTTCCGCCTTGGGCGAGTGTCGTGATCATTTGGTGCGGCACGGCGGTCATGTCATGGCAGCCGGGCTGTCGTTGCGTCCGGACCAACTCGAGCCATTCCGACGCCAGTTGAATGAAATTGCGCATGCACGGCTGCAACCGGCCGATTTCGAGCCGGTCTTAAAGCTCGACTTGGAGCTCTCCCTGGCCGAGGTGAATCTCGGCTTGGTCGAGGAGTTGGAGCGGCTTGATCCAATCGGCCAGGGAAACCCCGCCGTCCAGGTGGCGGTCCGGGACCTCAGCCTCGTGGGCGCGCCCAGGCGCATGGGGGGTGAGGCGCAGCACGCCCGGTTCAGGGTGTCGGACGGGACGGCAACAGCCGAAGCGGTCTGGTGGAACTGCGGCAACCGGCCGATGCCAACCGGCCGATTCGACCTGGCCGTGACGCCCCAGGTGAATGTGTATCAGGGACGAACCTCGGTTCAACTGAAGGTCCTGGACTGGCAGCCAGCCGGTTCGGCCGATAGTGCGACGGCATCTGGAGTCGGATCATGATCTCGGCGATTATTGTGGCAGCCGGCCAGGGGACCCGGATGGGAGCCGGGGTGGACAAGCTGTTTTTAACCGCGGCGGGCAGACCGGTGGTGGCCCATACGTGGAGCCTGTACGACTCGGCGCCATTCATTGATGAGGTGATTCTGGTGGTGCGGCCGGAGCGGCGGATGCAGTTCGAGGAATTGGCCGCGCGGCTGGGGTTTCGCAAGACCTTCCGGTTTGCCGCGGGCGGCAAGGAGCGGCAGGATTCGGTCTGGAACGGTCTGGCCGCGCTGAATACGAAGGCGCAACTGGTTGCTATTCACGATGGCGCGCGGCCGTGTACACCGCTGGAATTGGTCGAGCGGACGGTGAAGCGGGCCCGGGCCACGGGCGCGGCGGTCGCGGCGCGCCGGGTAACCGACACGGTGAAAGAGAGCGAGGATGGGGATCGAATCCTGCGGACGCTGGATCGGGCGCGGTTGTGGACGGTGCAGACCCCGCAGGCATTCCGGGTGGAGGCGATACGGCGGGCGCTGGCGAAGGTCCGGGACGCGGGACTCCAGATCACGGATGACACTGCCGCCTGCGAGTTGATCGGGCAGCCGGTGAGCCTGGTGGAGTCCACGGCGTTGAATCCGAAAGTGACGGTGGCGGCGGATCTGGTTTTGGTGGAAGCGTTGCTTGCCAGGTCCGCAAGCCGTGGCTAGTTTGTGAGCGCGTGAGAACGGATTTATGAAGAAGACCGTCTTGTATGGTGCGCTGATTTGCGCCCTAACGATCAACCTCATTGTGGGGGCGCAAGTCTACCTGGCGGATGTCAAGGGCCGGGAGGCGGACGACCCGGAATGGAACTACAAGCTGTTCGTGAACGTGCTCGAGCGGGTCCGCAATGAGTATGTCGATGGGAATGACCTGACTTATCAAGACCTGATCTACGGCGCGCTCAAAGGCATGTTGGACACCCTGGACCCGCACAGCGAGTTCATGGATGTCGACAAATACACCGAACTCAAGAAGGACACCGAAGGGGTGTTTGGCGGGGTTGGGCTGGTAGTCAGCGTGCGGGACGACGCGCTGACGGTCGTTTCCCCGATGGACGGGACGCCGGCCGCGCGGGCCGGCATCAAGCCGGGCGATCGCATCCTGCGCATCGAGGGAGTCAGCACGGAGAAACTCGGGTTGCAGGAGGCGGTGAAACTTTTACGGGGCGAACCGGGAACGGAAGTCAGCCTCACGATTCTCAGCCCCGCTTCGGGCACGACGCGCGACGTGTCCCTGGAACGGGCGATCATCAAGGTTGAAACCGTCAAGGACATCGATGGCCGGCAGGAGTATCCCGTTTGGGAAGGGGGCGTTGGCTATGTGCGGCTGACCCAGTTTGGGGAGCAGACCAGCTCGGAACTGGAGGCCGCGCTCAAGAAGTTGTCGAAGCAGGGCATGGAATCGTTGATCCTGGATCTGCGTGGGAATCCCGGTGGCCTGCTCGATCAGGCGGTGGAAGTCTGCAAGAAGTTCCTGCCCCGAAAACAACTGATTGTATCGACCGAGGGACGGCGTCCGTCGGATCGATCCGAGTACCGGACGTTGAGCAACGGTCGCTATGCCAACTTGCCGCTGGTCGTGCTTGTCAATGGCGGCAGTGCCAGCGCCTCGGAGATTGTGGCCGGCTGTCTGCAGGATACCACCGCGGAGGGCAAGAGCCGGGCGCTGGTGGTGGGCGAACAGACCTTTGGCAAGGGTTCGGTTCAGAAGGTTCTGCCTTTGGACGGCGGGCTCGCGTTGCGTTTGACGACAGCCAAGTATTACACGCCCAGCCACAAGGTGATTCACGAGCAGGGGATCACCCCGGATCGGATCATACCGATGACGGACAAGCAGCAGGAAGCCCTCGGGATCCGGTTTCGTGGCAGCGTGGAGGGTTTGAGTCCGGTGGAGCAGACGCTCTTGGATGAGAATCCGGATGTGCAATTGGAGCGGGCCAAACGCCTGCTCCAGGGGATCAGCATCTACACCCAACAAATCGGGGAACAGGAGCGCGTCCAGCGCGCGTCGGAGGCCGAGAAGGTGGCCCGCGCCGAATAGATGACCGCGACGTGGCTGGCATTCGAGACGTCCTGTGACGAGACCAGTGTGGCCGTGGGTCGGGAGGGTTGCATCCTGGCCAATCTCGTATCTTCACAGGCGAAGCTGCACGCCGAATATGGAGGAGTGGTACCCGAATTGGCTGCGCGGGAGCACTTGCGCAATCTGCCGGCCGTGGCCCGAGAGACGTTGGCGGGGGCCGGGGTGCCGTCGACGGCGCTGGACCTGATCGCGGTGACCCAGGGTCCGGGGCTGCCCAGCGCGTTGATGGTGGGTTTGAAGGCGGCCCAGAGCATGGCGTTCGCGCTACGCAAGCCGTGGTACGGGATTCATCATCATGAGGCGCACCTGTATTCGCCCTGGATCGGAGGGCAACCGTTACGGGCACGGTTTGCGGACTTTCAGCCCAATGTCGCGTTGGTCGTGAGCGGCGGGCACACCCTGTTGGTCCGGGTCAAGCGCGAGTTCGAACATCAAGTGCTGGGGTCAACTTTGGATGATGCGGCCGGGGAATGCTTCGACAAGGTGGCGAAATTGATCGGGTTGCCTTATCCGGGCGGCCCGGTGGTGGATCAATTGGCGGCCGAGGGCGATCCGGGGCGATTCGAGTTTCCGCGTCCGTTGCTGGACGATGCGACGGACGAATTCAGTTTCAGCGGACTGAAAACCGCGGTGCGCTATTTCCTGCGGGATCATCCGGAATTGCTCGAGGAAGGTCAGGCGTTGCGGGATCTCTGCGCCGGGGTGCAGGCGGCCATTGTCGAGGTGCTGGTGACCAAGACCGTGCGGGCGGCCAGGCGACTGGGAGTCAAGTGCGTCACCGCCTCCGGAGGGGTGACCTGCAACACCGCATTTCGGCGGGATCTGCAGATGGCATGTTCGGCGGCGGGCCTGGATCTGAGACTGGCGGAGCGGGGTTTGTCCACGGACAACGCCGCGATGGTTGGGGTTGTGGCGGAGCGACGGTACTTGCGCGGCATGCCGGCCGGCGCTATGGACGAGGAGATTCGCCTCGGGTGGGAGCTTCCGATTTGCGGCTGATTTCCGCGCCCAGGGGCGCCGGTTGATCGGTCGAGTACCCGGGCTTGCCACTGCGAACTGGAGGATCCAGAGTTCCTTTATGAAACACGCTGCTGTGCTGAGTGGTTGCGGTATCCTCCTGTTGCTGGTGAGCGGGGTCGGATGCGCCTCAAAATCGGGAGCGGCGGCCAAGTCTGCCGAACCTGCGGCGGCAGTTCCGGCAGCGCAGGCAAAGGGGCACTGGACCACGCTGCCGCCCGAGACGGGCAGCCATATCCCGCGTCGAGTTTGGGTGAACGAAGACGGAACGATTGCCGCCACGCCTGGAGGACCGGCGGTCGACACCTACGATCCTTCGGTAATGCAGGAGTGGCAACGCCGCGGATCGTTCCACGGGCGCACAGGAGACTGACAGCCGGCCCGGGCGATTCTCCCCGGGGAAATGCCGCGTGCCGGCTGCAGGTCATCATGCGGGCTGGGACTTCAGGGTGCGGGCGAAGCGTTCCAGGCGGTCGAGGCCCTTTTCAATATTCGCGAGACTGGTGGCGTAGCTGATCCGGATGTAATCGTCGGCTCCGAAGGCGATGCCGGGCACGGCCGCCACTTTTTCCTGTTCCAGCAAGCGGGCGCAAAAGTCAGTTGATTGGAGGCCGAGCTTTGAGATGTTCGGGAACAGGTAGAAGGCGCCTTTCGAGTTCACACAGCTGATGCCGGGGATGGAATTCAACTTTTGATGGGCAAAGCTTCGGCGTTTGGCGTATTCGGCCAGCCAGGTCTGCAGATGGTCCTGAGGACCGGTGAGCGCAGCCACGGCGCCTTTCTGGGCAAAGCTGTTGGGATTGCTGGTGCTATGGCTTTGGATGGCGTCGATGGCCTTGGCGATCGGTTCGGGCGCGGCGAGGAAGCCGAGGCGCCAACCGGTCATGCTCCAGGCCTTGGCGAAACCGTGGACGACGATCGTGTGATCGCAGTGAGCCTGGCTGAAGGTGGCGACACCACGGTGGACGGCGCCATCGTAAAGTAGATGTTCGTAGATCTCATCACTCATGATGAGCACGCCCTTTTCGACGCAGACATCGCCGATGGCTTTGACTTCGTTCGGAGTATAGACCGAGCCGGTGGGATTGCTGGGCGAGTTGAGCACCAGCAGTCGCGTGCGCGGCGTGATGGCCGCCCGCAACTGTTCCGGCGTGACTTTGAACTCGGTCTGGTCGGTGGTTTCGAGAATCACCGGCGTGGCGCCGGCCAGCTTGACCATCTCGGGGTAGCTTAGCCAGTAGGGCGCCGGGATGATGACTTCGTCGCCCTCCTGACAGGTGGCGATGATGACGTTGTAGCAGGAGTGCTTGCCGCCGCAGGAGACGATAATCTGCGACGGTTTGTAGTTAAGACCGTTCTCCTTTTTGAATTTGTCGGCAATGGCCTGGCGCAGCTCCGGGATGCCGCTGCTCGGCGTGTATTTCGTGAAGCCGGCGGCCAGGGCCTTGGCACAGGCATCCTTGATGTGCTGCGGCGTGTCAAAATCAGGCTCACCCGCTCCGAACCCGACGACATCCTGGCCCTCGGCTTTCATGGCCTTGGCTTTGGCGTCGATGGCGAGGGTGAGAGATGGCGACAGGGCGGCAGCCCGTTGGGAAATCCGGTAGTTCATAGGCGGGTCCAAGGTTAGGAGACAAGGCCACGTGCGCAAGCGCGAAAATGGGCGATTTGGATGGGAGGGGGGAGCATGGAAACCGGCGGCGCGAGATCCCTGTGGGGTGAGGGGTTCGAAAGCGCTGCGCACCGGAGGTGCGCCGGGATATCAGCCCGGCCACTCCAGGGTGGCTTGACGGGAGAGGTGATTTTCAGTCCACTTGCCGCCCATGACGGAACTCTCGACGATGGAGAACGGGGAATTGAAGAAGCCCCGGCGAGGTATATTGCGGCGGCTCTACGACTGGACGGTGGGTTGGTCGGAGCGGAAAGGAGCGGTGTGGGCTCTGTTCATCATTGCGGTGATAGAGTCGTCGGTCTTTCCGATTCCGCCGGACGTCTTGTTGCTGGCCTTGGCGGTGGGATCGCCGCAGCGGTCGCTTTGGTTTGCGGCCGTGACGTCGGCCGGATCGGTGGTGGGTGGGATGATCGGGTATTGGATCGGCTACTCGGCGTGGCACGCGGTCAAGGGTTTCTTCATTCCGTACGTATTTCCACAGGCGGCATTTGACCGGGTGCAGGAGCTTTACCAAGGCAACGCGTTTCTGGCGATTCTCTCGGCGGCCTTCACGCCGATTCCTTACAAAGTATTCACGATTGCCGCCGGGGTGTTCGAGGTGGGTTTCGTAACCCTGGTCATCGCTTCGGTGATTGGCCGCTCGGCGCGATTCTTCATGGTGGGCGGCGCCATTTATCTCTTCGGGGCGCAGGTGAAGATATTGATCGAGAAATACTTCGACTGGCTGGCCTGGGGATTGTTGATCCTTGGCGTGGGCGGTTTTGTGGCGATCAAGTTCCTGCATTGAGCGCCTTGGGTGGATCCGCGGCTGAGGTTTATCGGGGTGCGACAGGCAATGGATCAGCCTGCCAGGCCGCCCGCAGGTCGGGCTTGGTGGCGAGGAGGATTTCACGGATGGCGGTTCGTTCGGCATCGCCCAAATGATCGAAGCGAGGGGGAACGATCTTGGTGTCGAGGATTACACGGAGCTTCAAGAAAACGGCATGTTTGAGTTCGTGAGGCAGGTTGTCGAAGGCCAAAGAGTAGATCATGTAGCTGCAACGGACAGCGAAGAGCCGCGTGCGCAGGTCCAGATCTTTGAGGCTGCGGCCCTGCGGGTCGGGGCGGCGGTTTCGGGTGAAGGCCGCGGGGAACAGGTGGTTGCCCTGGACCCCTGATTCGGGCAGGCGAATCTCGTCGCAGAAGAGGAGGTATTCCACGATTCGGGTGGATTCGGAATCGATGACGACCTTGGCCGAGCCGGTGGGTTCGGTTGCCGGCGGTTGGCCGAGTTCTTTTCTGAGGCTTGACTGATAATGGAGCCAGCGACGGGTGCGCAATGCGCCGCGGATGAGGCGGTTGTGCATTTCGACCTGATGTTCGAGAATCATGAGGGCGACGAGATCGCTGTCGGGCTGAAGGTAACGGCTGGTGGAAACGAAGCCGGAAAGATCCGTCAGATTTGAGCCGGGCTCGCGGTCAAGTTCTACGGAACCGTGGTGGTCACGGGCGATCGCATTGCCGAGGTGTCGCGCTGGTCCGTGAAGGCCGGTGACGTACCAGCCACCCCATCTCTCGGCGAGCGGGCTTTCGTGGCTTGTCAAGAAGCTGCCGGCCGCGGCAAAGGGTTCGCCGTTTGGGTCGGGGTAGACCGAGCGGATCATCAAGCCGGGCCACTGGCCAGTCAGCGGTCCGGCGTGGCAACTGAGGCAATCGGGATCACGCTCGATCCGCACGGCGCCGGTATCGGCGGCGGTATCCATGCGGTAGAAGGCGACTCCGAGTCCGGGATCGGTGACCGCGATTTCCATCAGTCCACCGGGCACCCAGCCGAGGTAAGCGTCGTCCGAAAAGTAGAGGGCGCGAGGGTTTTGTGGATGGATGAGTTTGCGTTGCAGGCTGGTCCTGGAAAAGACCAGGACCTGGCTTTCGACCGGGATCTCGAGGGCTGCCAGGGTGGCGCGCAGCAAGGTGGAGTTCCTGGTGTCCTGAGACGCGTGTCGGGCGAGGAGGTTTCGATCCAGTCGGGTGACGAGGTTGCTGGCTTCAGTGGCTGAGTAAAGCAGCGGCGGCAATTCGTATTCCGGCGTTGCCTGGGTGTAGGCGACGACGAGGGTGGCGAGGAGGAGTGGGAGCGTGCCGGTCCGGCACCGGAGCGGCCGCCACAAGTGGCATGGGGGAAGGTCTTTGGCCGGCATCTGGATTGGATCAGGGAACGCGCGCGGTTTCGCGCAGACTGCCACGGGGGTGGAGAGCGTGAAAAGTCATTTCTTTTTGCCGAGGGGGGCGGATCGATGTGGGCGGAGTGCCGGGGTCGACGGAAACCGTCGCGGTCGCCGAGCGCATCGCGGCGTTTCGGTGGTGGAAAGGTGTGGGAACGAAAAGGGCTGGACATGGGTGTCCGGCCCTTGAGTGAGCTATACGGAGAGGCGGTTAACGTTTGACGCGATAGAACCGGTGCGGCTGGGAGGCGGCTTCGGTGTATTCGCCGTCGTTGTCGTTGGTAACGGTCCAGTCGGAGTTCAGGTCATCGGTGTATTCGAGCGTGCCGCCACCGGTCCAGGTCACGGTGATGATCCCGCCAGAGACGGACGGGAGGCCGATTTGAGGTGGCGGGGTTACGCCGCCGATGACCTGGTAATAGGCCTTGACTGTCTCGGGATTGGCCGGGTCGTTCACGAGGATCCGGGTCCCGGCGTTGTTGACGGAGAACAGTTCGACACTGCCGCCGCCGCCGCCTTGGTACCAGAGCAGGCGAAGCGGGTAGAGCCCTGCGTTGGGGGTGATGAACGAGAACCAGGTGTCGGCAGGGCCGCGTCCACCTTCGAAGAGGCCGACCTGGAGGGCGGCGGGAGCGGCGTTGGTGGCGATGGTGACGCGGAAACCGTCGTCGCTGTTGACGCCCATTTTGACGAGGCCTTGAGGCAGGTCGAGCCAGGCGACCACTTCCGCCGCGAGGTTGAAGTTGTCGGTGGCGGTGGCGTCGACGCCGGGCACGATCGAATCGGAAGCGAAGTTGCCTTCGGTGGAGTTGGTGCGGACGTTCCAATTAACGAAATCGACGAGGTAAGTGCCGTTGGGACCGGAGCCGGCTGTAATTTCGTTGACGTAAGGCTGGCTGGTGACCGGGTCGATCAGGGTGCCGGCGAGTTGTTGTTCGGCGCGGTCGGTGATGTTCGCCAGGGCAGCCACGTTGTTGGGCGCTTTGACGACCCTGGACCAGAAGCCCGGGGCTTCGGTATCCGCGGAGCTGCTGGGCAGGCCGACTTCGGCTGGCAGCGTGACGTAAGTCTGGACGACGAAGGTCACGGTAGTCGGGATGCCGGCGTACTCGAGCACGGCCACGCTGGTGGAGCCGGGGTCGTAGAGTTCAGCGGGCGAGTAGGTGACGAGGGTGTCGGGACCTTGGGCGGCGACGGTGGGGGTGACTTCGAGGCCGTTGATGGTGAGCTTGACCGAGCCGCCGGCGAGATTGGCGACGACAGCCTGCAGGGTGACGTCAGGGAACTGGCCAGCGGCACCATTGGCAGGGGTAATCGATTTAAGATAAGGCCGTTCGGGGCCGGTGTAGGTGGCGTAGGAATTGACGGTGAAGTAGGCCGTGTTGACGCGATCGTTGATGAGGCGGCGTGCGCCGGTGGCGGGTTCGACGATGAAGAACTCGCAGGAAGCATCACCGTTTCCTTCCCACCAGAGCAGGCGGATCGGATAGATGCCGTCGGCTTCGACAAAGAAGGGGAACAAGGTGTCGGCTGCACCGCGTCCGGTATTGAACAGGCCGAGTTGGAGGGCGGCAGCATCCTTGAAGTTGGGTGCCGTGGTGACGCGGAAGCCGTCGTCGCTGTTCACGCCAAGCTGGTAGTAGCCTTTCTTGAGGTCGACGTAGCCAATCGCCTCGGCGACGATGTTGTTGGAGTCGCCGGCTGCGGGTTGGCCGGGGATGAGGCTGTCGGCGTTGATGTTGGCGGCGGTGAAGTTCCCGGCATTACCCGGCGCGTCCTCATTCCAATTCACCAGGGTGACGAGGTGCTTGCCACCGACCGTGCCGGTGGTGAAGAGGTTGGCGTATGGCTGAGTCGTGGCCGGGTCGATATAACCGCGGGCCAGTTGTTGTTCCGCGGCCGGGTAGCTGTTGTTATCGGCGAAACCACTGCGGGCAACCGCCATGCTGTAACTGTCTACGAGGAAGCCGGAGCTGTTGAGGTCGAGGGATCCAGCAGGGACGGCGTAGGCGGCGGGGATGACCGGGTAAGCGGCGTGGTTTTCGACCACGAACTGCCAGGTGTTGGTGACGCTGAGGCTCGGTGATCCGTTATCGGCATACACCAGAGTGGCGACATTGGTGCCGGGAGGCAGGTAATTGGGCGCCTGATAGAGCACCGTGGTGACAGGGCCGGCCTTCGAGACATTGGGAGTGACGGGCGCGCCGTTAAGCTCGAGGCGGATGGACGCGGGGGTCACGATTGCGGTCTGATCGAACAGTTGGGCCTGGACCGGGGCGTTGGCTGCGACATTAACCGAATTCGGAAGCGGCGAAATGGAGGCGTAAGGCCGTTTGACGTTCGGGAGGGCATAGGCCTTGATGGCGAGCGGATCGGTGGTGTCGTTGATGAGCCGGAACACTCCGGTGCTGGTGTCGACGGAGAAAAACTCGAGAGAGGCACCGCCGCCACCTTCGAAGTAGAGGAGGCGGATCGGGTAATAGCCGGCCGCTTCAACATTGACGTAGAAGAGGGTATTAGCGGCGCCGCGGCCGGCGTCGACCTGGCCGAGGAGCAAGCCGGTGGGATCGCGAGGATCGCCTTTGCCGGCAGTGACTTTGAAGCCGTCGTCGCTGTTTACGCCAAGGCGATAGACGCCTGGGCTGAGGTTGAGATAGGTGGTGATTTCAGTGCTGAGGTTATCCAGGTTGGTTGCGTCATCGCCGGGGATGCCGGGGATGGGGCCGTCGGGGTTACCCGTGGTGGCGGTCGTGAAGTTGCCGCCCTCGGTGCCGTTGCCTCCCGGGCCAGATTCCTGGTTCCAGTTGATGTATTCATCCGGGAAAGCGATGCCCGGTATGCGGTAGGTGCCGTCGGCTTCCGCGTCACCGGTGTAGACCAGGTTGGGGAAGGGACTGCCGGTTTCGGGATTGCGCAGGCGGCCGGCCAGATGATCCTCGGCCCGCTGCACACTTGTCGGCAGGGTGGTGGCGGGCCACTTGGCCAGCAATTGGGCTTGGGCGACGCGCGCGACGAAGCCTTGTTCATTGAGGTTGAGTGCGCTGGCGGGGACGGCCATATCGGCGGTGAGGGTGCCGTAGTATTCGACGGTGAACTGGAGGGTAGAGGCAATTTCGTTGGCCGGGCTGGCGTTATCGGACACGGTGAGGGTGGCGGTGTGAGTGGAGAGAGAGGGAAAGATTACCGGAGGAGCGTATTTGATGGTCGTCACCGCCCCGTCCTTGGAGACGGTGGGAGTGACGGGTTGACCGTCCAGGGTAAGCGCGATCGAGTTCGGGTCCAGGGAAGTCACATTGCCGTCGGTGACCTGGAAGGTAACGCCGAAGAGATCACCGCTGCTGGCGGTGATGCGGGGGTTATCGGGCACGGGGGCAACGACGACGCCGTACATGTTACGGCCGGGGTTGTTTGCCTGATAGATGCTCAGGGTGCCGGCGGGGAATTGCTTGGCGTAGATCGAGTACCACTGGTTGATGCCGAGCCCCGGGCCCGCGCCGTCGGCTCCTTCGTCGATGCCGATTTCGTCCGGACGTTCAAGGCTACCGTCGCGATTGATGCCGCTAAAGACTCCGGTGAAGCCGTCGAGGGGCAGCCAACCCATATTGGAGTCACGGGTGGTGCCGAAGATGGGAGCGGTGGTATTCGCCTTGTTATCCGGCATTCGGTTATCGACGAGCATGTAGACGATGCAGGCTTTGGAGACCGTGATGTCCAACTGATAGGAATTGTTGTCGCGGTTGTCATTGCCGGACATGATGTATTCGGCTCCGAGGAGATAACTCGGGAGGGGCAGGGTGGTGCTGGCCTGAGTGTAGCGATGATTGCGATCGACGAACGCCGGGGCGGCTTCCTGGAAGAAACCGACGGTGTACGGGGCATCGGCGGCGGTATTGGGGAGCGGTTCGTTGGCGATGCCATTGACGAAGGTTTGACCGGTCCATTTAGCGGCGACGGTATCCGTGGCTTCGTTGTCGCCGCCGGTTTCGACGACGTCGAGGATGAGCGGGGCGGCGGCAAGTGAGGCTGCCGTGCCTAGCACGGCAGCCAGGGTCAGAAGAGGGTTAATCCAGGTCAACTTTGAGTGAGAATGTCCAGTTTTCATAGGTCAACGAGGCAATTATTGGGGTTAACGGGACTTCCGCATTTATAGCGAGTCGCGGTGCGGCGGCAAGCCATTTCGCGGGGCGGTATGGGAGGGCAACAAACGACCCTCGAGCGTCAGTGGAAACGTCGGGGACGGGGGTGCCGGGGCGAACGGATCAGCCGGCTAACCTGGGTGGCCGCGGAAGACGCATCGGGCGGTGCAGGTTTCGGCCACAACGACTTCCGTAAGGAGGGGCAGTTGAGGTTTGAGTCGGTCCCAGATCCAGACCGCGATTTGTTCGCTGGTGGGGTTTTCGAGGCCGGGGACCTCATTGAGGTAACGGTGATCGAGTTGTTCCCAGAGTGGGCGGAAGGCGGCGGAGAGGTCGGCGTAATCGATGAGCCAGCCGAGCTCGGGATCACAGGGGCCGGCGACGACGATGTCGACTTTGAAGCTATGGCCGTGCAAGCGGCGGCACTTGTGGGTGTCGGGCAGTTTGGGGAGGAGATGGGCAGCCTCGAACTGGAAGGTTTTGCGTAATTCGACGTTCATAATTCCCAATCGGTCCAGGTGACAAGTTCGTTGAGGGTGGGGCGGCCGTCATGGCGCCAGGGGAGAGCGGGATCCTGCATTCGGCCGATGGGACAGACCCGGGCCACGCCCCAGCGCGCGAGTGCGGTGGAGAGTTCGCGGAGTTTGTCGCCGCAGGCGGCGAGGCCGACGGTGGATACCCGGCCGGAGAAAGCGGCGCTCTGCTGGAGGGTATCGGCCAGATTGCGGGCAGGTTTCACATACACGAAGCGGTTAAGGCACGAGGTTTGGAAGCGCGGGTCTTCCTCGTAGATCACGGTCCAGGCGGTCGATTGCGGGCTTTGCCAGAGCTGGGTTTCGAGGGACTGAGCCGCACGCAATTCGTATACGGCGCGCCGGGTCGAGATTTCCGCGGCCTCGGCGGGCGGCAGTTGTCCTCGGGGTTCCACCGCTTCAAGTTCGGCGAGTGCGGTGGCGAGTTGTTCGGCGAAGTCCCGCGGGGCGATCGTGCCGCCGGTTTCGACGTAATAGAGGTGAGGGGAGAGGCAGCCGGACTGGTCCCAGGCCGAGACATCGCGGGCGGCGGCCCGGGTGAGCTGTCGGGCTTCCGATTGAGAGAGCATTTCACGGCTGACATAGCCGAAGCTGACGCGGTGGCCATAGCCGACGAAGCGGGTTTGGGGAGGCAGGCGCAAGCGGAGTGCGGTCAGAGTCTCGTCGCGGCCGGTGGCGGTCACGCAATCGGCCTGTTCGAACAGCACCGTTTCGAGGGGGGTATTGCCGCCGGGCCATTCGGCGATTTCGAGGCAGGCGGCGAGTTTGGATTCGCGGGCGTGGATGGAGTGGGCCAGCATCCGGGGAAGCCAGGAAGTGCCGGTGGCGCATTTGACGAACTGGGCGGAGCGGACGAGCAGGCCGAGGACGATGCTCATGAGGGCGGGGACGGGGAGATTGCCCGCGGTGATATGAACGAGCAGTTCGGGGCTGGTGGCCAGGGCGAGCCGGCGGGTTTGGTGTTCGGGTTCGGTGGCAACGAAGCGATCAAGGCGATCGAGATGGCCCAGGTCCTGAAACACCAGTTGACGGAGGCGGTCGGCGGTCAACTGGCCGAAGAACTGGTCGAGCCCACGGGCGAGCACCGGCGCGGAGAACCCGGTGGCGGCGGGACCATCCTTGAGGGCGAGTTGGCGGATGGGATTGTGAGGATCGCACCAATCGGCGGCGACGTCGGCGAGGGTTTCGATGAGGTTCAGGGTGGATTTTGAGGCGAGGTATTGGGCCCGGTTATGTTTCAGGGCCTGGCAGGCCTCAGCAATCATGGTGGGGCTGAAGCTGGTGCCCGGGGGCAGATCGGCCAGGAAGTAATTGAGCGGTTTCATGTTCAGGCTGGGCGGGTGGCGGTGGCGTGGCGCTGGGGGGATTCCCGCTTGCGGATGGCATGGAGGCAGGGCAGTCCGGCGAGGGAGATCACGATCAGCAGGGCGAGCCCGGTATAGATGGGAAAGTAAAGCTGGGTCTGACCGGCGGAGGCGCCCATGGCATTGACCCGTTCGCCGACCTGCCAATGGGAGAGATTGCCGATCAGGCCGCCGACGGTGATAAAGAAGCCGTAAATGCGGCCGCGCACGGCATCGGGCACGGACTCCATGAGGGCGGCTTCGATCATGGGATAGCTGGCCATGAAGAAGAAACCGTAGAGCGCGAACACGGGCACGAACCACTGGGGTGGGACGTGAGGGAACCAGGCCACCAGCAGCGCGGCGATGCCCAGCACCAGGCAGGTCCAGCGAATCCGGCCGCGGTCGCTCAGCCCGCCGAAGAAGGGGTTGCTGATGACGGCGGCGAGGAAGATGGCACTGAGCGTGAGGCCGGTCTCGTGCAGGCCGAACTCATGGACTTTTTGCATGAAGAGTGAACTGAGGCTGCCCATGCCGGTGCCGGCGAAATCGCGCAGGCCGAAGAGGACACTGGCGAGGACGAACCAGGCCCACAGGGCGCGCGAGGGGAACATGGGAGTGCGGTGGACGGAACGAGTGGGCGGGGGAGGCGAGCTTTGGGTCTCGGCGACCAAGTAGAAGAGGGCGGCCATGGCGACGCCCAGGAGCCCCAACTCGAGCACCGGCGCGCGCCAGCCGGACATTTCGGCGCGCCAACCCGTGTAGATCGGGCTGAGAAAGAAACCGGCGCCGGCGCCGATCCCGACCAGTCCCAGGGCGCGTCCGGTGCCGATGGGGAAGAGGCGGGCGATCATGGCGGTGGCGGAGGGATGGTAGAAGCTTCCGCCGATGCCGGCGACGAAGACGCTGGCCAGGGCCCAAAGGAAATTGGGGGCGAGGGCCAAACCGACAAAGCCCAGGCCATTGATGGCGAGTCCAAGACTCAGCAGCAGGCGGCGGTCGAGCCGGTCGGCGAGGATGCCCATGGCGTAGCTCGGGACGAAATAGGCCAGCATCAGCAGGGTTTGGAGCAAGGTCGCCTGGTCGACGGTGGCGAGGCCGAGGTCACGCTGGATGGGAAGGTAAAGCGGGACGAGCGCCACGTGGTAGATATGGGTGAAGGCGTGCAACACCCCCAGCAGCCAGAGCGTGCGGGCGGGATGGTGAGGTGTTGGGGGGCGAATGCCGGGAGTTGAACGCGGAGTGTCAAACGTCGAGCCCGGGTTCTTCGTGCCTCGCCAAATGTGATTCAAAAAGCGCATGGATCCCTGAAAAACCCGGGTTAGGGGCCCATCAATGAACAGCCGCGGGCTTGAGCGGTGGTGGCGCGACCGAGCAACTGAAACCCATGGGGGTGCGCACGCGCCAGGTCTTCCGTCTGAATCGCCATCACCGAGCGGACATTCGCGAGGTCGAACAGACGGAGCAAGCCGGATTCGCCAGGGCTGGCCAGGGCGTTCGTGTCCGGGTTGACGATGACGGCGCGCGTCCAGGGTGGGAATCGGAACGTGCGGTTCAGGCCGGTCTCGGGGGTGCCGGCGGCGTGATCGTACGCCTGGGAACTGAGTTCGCACATGCCGTATTCGGACACGATCGAGTTGCTGGAGATGCCCAGGCATTCAGTTAATTGGCGGTAGAGCTCGGGCTTGGGCAGGGCTCGGGAACGGCCTTTGTAGCCGCCGGTTTCGAGGATCCTGGACCCCGGGGGGAGTGCCTTGGGGATCGGGTCGGTCCGGAGCTGATCCAGCAACTCGACGAACAGGAACGCAGTGCCCAGGAGCGCGAGGGGCCGTCCCTCGGCTTGAGATCGGATCAAGTGGGATCGGACCGGATGGTGCGGCAGAATCCATTGGCCGGCGGGGTTGCATGCTCCGGCAAAACCCGAGTCAGCCGTGCCCCACTCGCGGCGAATGACATCGAACATATGCACCAGCGAGGAATGCGGTGCGGTCCCGGGATCGGGTGTCAGGATGAGGAGTTCCAGTCGCTGGGAGTCATGAGGGAACAGCCACCCTCGGGCCCAGGCCAGGACTGAGCGTTCGTAGATTTCGAGCGAGCGCGCATCATGAAAGTGCCGGCTGGGGGTGTCGGCGGTCGTTCCGCTGGAATGGAACACCGTGGTTCGGTCGTCCGGCGGGAGACTGGTCCAATCGAATTCCTTGAAGCTGGCGGTGGGGACGGACGGGATGTGGGTCCAGTGGGTGAGCGATGCCGGTGTGCATCCGCGGGCGAGGCAGAGGTTGCGGTAGGGTTGGACGAGGCGGAACTGCGTGGCGAATAACTGGCGGGCGAGTTGGTCGAACTGTGAGTCCAGGAGGGGAGTTGCCGGTGAAGCCAGGAGCGGTATCAACTCGGCGAGATAATTGGTGATGGACGTTGGCATGCGGTTTTAGGGTCCGACCACGATCCATCCGGCTGATGGATTCAACCGGAGAGATGCACGGATCGGCTGGTTTTCCGCCACAGCCGAGGCGTCTTTTTAGGGGGTGCGGGAGGTGGAAGCAATGCCAAAGTCCGTTGCGGCGGGCGGTTTACATTTGGAGTTGGGGCGGGTATGTTGGGCGCGAACCCAACCGAGCGGCTGCCGCCGTGCGGCAGTTTAATGCCCGGGAGAACATGATGAGAGGACGCTTATGCCAGTCCGCAAGCTCAAGGAGTTCCTGGATTCCCACAAAATCAAGTATGTGGTGATCAGTCATTCGCCTGCCTACACCGCCATGGAAGTGGCTCAGTCCGCGCACATCCCGGGCAAGGACCTGGCGAAAGTGGTGATGGTGATGCTGGAGGGGCGGACCTGCATGGCGGTGATGCCGGCAACCCGCAAGCTGGATTTGGAGCGCCTGCGCCAGGCGGCGGATGCTTCGGAGGCACGGCTCGCCACGGAGGACGAATTCCGAAAATTGTTCCCGGAGTGTGAGACGGGGGCGATGCCGCCCTTTGGCAACCTGTATGGGATGGAAGTTTTCGTGTCGTCGCAGTTGGCGGAGGATCGGGAGATCGCCTTCAACGCGGGATCGCACACGGAAGTCGTCAAAATGACGTACGCGGATTACGAACGGCTGGTGCAGCCGAAGGTGGCGCGGATTACGGACTGACGACGAGGTTCACGAGTTTGCCGGGGACGACGATGATTTTTCGCAAGGTTTTGCCGCGAAGGAGCGGTGCGATCTTGTCCGCGGCGAGGGCGGCCAGTTCGACCTGGGCCGGGGTGGTATCGGCGGGAAGGCGGATGCGATCGCGGAGTTTGCCGTTCACCTGGACCGGGATCTCGAGGGTTTCCTCGACGAGTAACGCGGGGTCGAACCGGGGCCACGGCAGGTAAGCGATGGTGTTGGGCGCGACGGGCGTCCCGGTTCCGGCGGCCGATTCCCGCTGGGTGTCGAGCAGTTGCCAAAGTTCCTCCGCGAGATGCGGAGCGAAAGGGTGAAGGAGGACCAGGAAGGTGCGAAGGGTTTCGAGCGGGCGGACATCCCAGGCGATGGCCTCGTTAACGAAGACCATGAGCGCCGAGATGGCGGTGTTGAAGCGGAGGTGATCGAGGTCTTCGGTGACTTTCCTGATGCAGGCATGAAGGACCCGGAGTTGTGAGGCGTCCGGGGCGGTCGCTTGGATGGCCGGATGCGGCCGGAGCGCCTCGAGATGTTGCGCGGCTTGGTCGGGGTTGGCGGCGCAGCGTTGTTCGAACTCGGTTTCGCTCGATTCATCGATGCACAGCCGCCAGACCCGGCCAAGAAAGCGATAGACCCCTTCGACGCCGCGGGTGCTCCAGGGTTTGGTCATTTCGAGCGGGCCCAGGAACATTTCGTAGAGTCGGAAGGCATCGGCGCCATAATCCTTGAGGATATCGTCCGGGTTGATCACGTTGCCGCGGCTCTTGCTCATCTTCTGGCCATCCTCGCCCAGGATGAGTCCCTGGTTGACGAGCTTGTAGAACGGCTCGGGGGTCGAGACGTGGCCCAGGTCGAAGAGGACTTTGTGCCAGAACCGGGCGTAGAGGAGGTGGAGGACGGCGTGTTCGGTGCCGCCGACATAGAGGTCGACGCCGGGGGTGATCCTGGCGTTGGGATGGCCGGCGGATCCCATCCAGTAGCGCTCGGCGGCAGGGCGGCAGAAGGCCTGGTCATTGGCGGGATCGAGGTAACGCAGGTAATACCAGCAGCTGCCCGCCCACTGGGGCATGGTGTTGGTTTCGCGCTGGGCACCTGCCAGGTTCAGCCAGTCCGTGGCTCGCGCGAGGGGAGGTCGCCCGTCGTTGGTTGGTTTAAAATCGTCCAGGGGCGGCGGGAGGAGAGGAAGTTCGGACTCGGGCAGCGCCTCGTGGAAGGGTTCGCCGTCGGGGCCGGGTTTCCAGACAATAGGGAAAGGTTCGCCCCAGTAGCGCTGGCGGCTGAAGAGCCAGTCGCGGAGTTTATAGTTCACGCGCGCCTGGCCAAGACCTTGTTGGACGAGCCAGTCGGTGATGTTGCGTTTGGCATCGGGGGTGGGCAACCCGGTGATGAAACCGGAATTGACGCTGATGCCGTCGTCGACAAAACCGATCGACTCGGTGTTGCCGGGGGCTTGGACGACGGTTCGGATGGGCAGATTGAAAGCGCGGGCGAACTCGAGGTCGCGCGTGTCATGAGCGGGGACGGCCATGATGGCGCCGGTGCCGTAGCTCAGCAGGACATAGTCCGCGATCCATACGGGAATGCGCTCGCCGTTGGCCGGGTTGAAGGCGTAGGCGCCGGTGAACACGCCGGTTTTTTCCTTGGCAAGGTCGGTGCGCTCGCGGTCGCTCCGCGCGGCGGCGTAGGCCCGGTAGGCGGCAACGGCGGCTTGGGGGGATTGGGTGGCGCCGGGTTGCTGGCCTTTCCAGGTCACCGGAGTATTGGCGGGCCAGGTCGCAGGCAGGATCGCGTCGACGAGCCGATGTTCGGGTGCGAGGACCATGTACGTGGCGCCGAAGAGGGTGTCGGGACGCGTGGTGAAGACCGTGACCTGGCGTTCGGCGGCCGGGAGTCCGGGGGCGTCGATGGTGAAGGTGACGTCGGCGCCTTCGCTGCGGCCGATCCAATTGCGCTGCATTTCCTTGAGGGAATCGCTCCAATCGATGGTTTGGAGATCCTGGAGGAGGCGTTCGGCGTATGCCGTGATCCGGAGCATCCATTGGCGCATGGGGCGGCGCACGACGGGGAAGCCGCCAACCTCGCTCTTGCCGTCGATGACCTCTTCGTTGGCGAGGACGGTGCCTAGGGCATCGCACCACCAGACCGGCGCGTCGCTGACATACGCTAGGCGCTTGCCGTCGCGGTAGACCCGGCGTTCCGGTTCGGATTTCAGCTCGGCGGGGTAGGGGAGGCTCTCGATCGGTTCGGCCCGGTTGGAGGCGGGATTGAACCAGGAGTGATAAAGCTGGAGGAAGATCCATTGGGTCCATCTGAAATACCTGGGGTCCGTGGTGTCGATCTCGCGTTGCCAGTCGTAGCTGAAGCCAAGGGATTTAATCTGGCGGCGGAAGGTGGTGATATTGGCCTCGGTGGTGACGCGCGGATGCTGGCCGGTTTTGACGGCATACTGTTCGGCAGGGAGGCCGAAGGCATCCCAACCGATGGGGTGCAGCACGTTGAATCCGGCGGCGCGGCGGTATCGGGCGAGGATATCCGTGGCGGTGTAGCCTTCCGGGTGACCGACATGGAGTCCGGCGCCGGACGGATAGGGGAACATGTCGAGGACGTAGAACTTGGGAGGCAGGTTGAGCGTGGTGGCGGTTTCGTCCCGCAGGCCATGGCGCTGGCCAAATGGATGAGCCGCGGGGATGCGTTCACCGGGCGACCAGGCCCGGAAAGTGGCTTGGACATCCCACTGTTGTTGCCATTTGGGCTCGATCAGATGAAACGGGTACTGCCTGCGCGTGCTCGACATAGGGGCGGATTGTGCGCAAGGGCGGAAATGGGGGCAACATCGGATTCCGTAATGAGGCGTTTGGCGCGTTGGCGTATGAAATCGCATGGACAACGATGCGCGGCAGACTAGGATGGAGGCCATGAAGAAGAGCCCGGCAGGCAACCAGGGAACCCGGCGGGAGGCCAAGACATCCGAGCCGACCGTTCCGGGCAAGATCCATCCGGTCATCATTTATCCGTTCCGACAGGCGGCCGATTATTCCGATCTCGAGGAGCTGTACCGATTGGTGGCGAGGTTGGATGAGGACAAGGAGAAGTACAGCCGGCCGCTGACGGTGATGGATCGGAAGACGCATTACAGCATGGAGCAGAACAAGCGATTCCTGGATTTCAAGCGCAACGTGGTGGCGCGGCACTCGGAGATAATGGATGCGTGGTGTGTGGATACGTGCCAGATGTGGTATGCGGGTCTGGGAAAGGCGTATGAAGCGGGCGGTGGCAGCGATGTTTACTGGCTGATCCCTGGGGACTTCAATTACGGAACGGCGATCGGCGGGGAGGTGTTGGGACGATTGCACGATCTGCCTGAGATCTGCCTCGAACTGCAGCAGGACATCTGCATCGGGGAGATCGCGACCGACCACAACAATTCAAAGCAACTCATTGACACTTACGGCACGTTCGCCTTGATGTACAACTGGTTTCCCGCCGAGGCGCGGGAGATTCGTCAGTTCACCGAGCGACCGCGGTCGGAGTTCTTCGCGGTGCGTCACGGGTTTCTGCGGGAGGTGCTTGCGCAGCGTTGGTTTGCGTACGAGCAGACGGTGGTGATGTTGTTGCATGCGATGTTCAACAACCGGCGGATCACCCGATTTTTCGTGGGCAACATCTCGGATCTACCGGAGGGGCGGGAATCCTTGGCGTCCGCGATGCAGCAGGTTGAGCGCACCGAGCGGGTGCTCAAGACGGTCTGGCGGGAGCGGCACGAGCCGAGAACGGGCTGGACCAAGGAATACGGCATACTCGAGGCCCAGTCCGAACAGGTCCGGCGGGCGGCGATGATCATCTTGCAGAATCTGCTGACGTAGGCGGCGGCCCTGGGACAGGGCGCTTTTAGTAAACGACATGAACAGAAACCCTTTCGGGCCGGCACTGGCCGGCAAGCGGACCCTCCGGGGCGTCAATTTCATTTGTGACGCCACGCAGGCGCGGAGTGTGAGCCTGGTGGGCGACTTCAACCGATGGGATGCCGCGGCGCATCCGATGAAGCGTATGCCGGACGGGGCCTGGTTGCTTTCCGTGGAGCTCAAGCATGGCCATCATCGTTATGCGTTCCTCGTGGATGGGGTGATCACCTTGGATCCACGGGCACAAGGGGTCACTCGCAACGACCAGAACGAGCGGGTCTCCTTGATTCCGGTGAGCTGAAACCGGGGAGGACCATGTGCGCTTTCGGGGATCAAGCCGCGCCGCGGGGAGAACAGTTGGCCCGTCGCATGGCAGCGTTGGGCGTGAGGGAGTCGGATTTGGAGGAGTCGTTTGTCCGTTCCGGCGGTCGCGGCGGACAGAACGTGAACAAGTTGGCGACTTGCGTGATGCTGCGGCATCGGCCGACGGGAATTCAGGTCAAGTGTCAGTCCACGCGTCAGCAGGGGCTCAACCGATTCCTGGCCCGTGAGACTCTCCTGACCAAGCTCGAGAACCTCCGAAAACAAAGAGAGGCCGATATCCGCGCGCGCCAGGCGCAGGCACGGCGGCAGAAGCGAGTCCGCAGCCGGGGGGCGAAGGAACGTATGCTGGCCGACAAAGCCCGTCGCAGCGTGAAAAAGTCGCAGAGACAGCGCGTGGACGCCGCATCAGCCTGATGCCTGAAATGACAAGGCTGCCCGAATCGGTATCCGATCCGAAACTCCTTGAAAGACCCTTGCGAAACCGGCCCCGGCCGACGGGGTCGACCGGGGCGCTGAGGAAAACCAGTCGAGCGACTAGCGTTGATGACGGCGTCCGCCGCCGCCGCCGCCGCCGCCGTATCCACCACCACCACCACCACCACCGTAACCGCCGCCGCCGCCACGATTCGGCCGCTCTTCGCGGGGACGGGCTTCGTTAACGGTCAGGGCTCGGCCCATGAGGTCAGCGCCATTGAGGGCGTTGGTGGCCGCGTCGGCGGCCTCTTTGCTTTCCATGGTGACGAAGGCAAAGCCGCGGGGACGTCCCGTGGCCCGGTCCAACATCAGGTTGACTTCCGTGACGGTTCCGTGCTGTGCGAACAGGTCTTCGAGGTCGTTCTCGGTGACGTTGTAGGACAGGTTTCCGACGAATAACTTAGTGCTCATTGACTTACTGACTTTTACTTTAGAGTGGCTGCCTCCTCCCAAACTGTTCCCGACTTTCGGGTTTCAAATCGTCACCGAACCTGAGTTCACCTGAGGATTTACCAGACCTTGAGATTGACGAGTCATCTAAATTTCGGGCCGGACCATGACAGCGAAACGCACCGAAAGCAAACCTTATTTGCAGCATTTTTTCGAAGTCCCCGAACCGGAGTCTGAAGGTGCCTCGCGGGTCTGCGGTCAGTAAAGGAGGTGGTGGTAGACCTCGTAGAGGTTGACGTTGCCTCCGGGGAAATAGGCCGTGGCCGGAAATCGAAAGGTCCGGGTCGACCGATCGAAGATCAGTTCAACGGGATGTTCCGGAGTATTGGGATCATAGACCTCGAAGACGATGTGTGCGGGTTCCTCGCGTGCGCCAAAGACGAGCACGGCGTGGTTGATGCGCAGGCTGGGGAAGCAAAGCACGTGTGCCACAGCCGGGCGGGATTGGCCAACGGCCGCAATCAAACCCCGCGCGGTCCGCTCCTGCGAACTGCGGGAGAACGGGAAGATCATGCGCCAATGGCCGCGCTGGAAGTAGCTCTGCCAGGCGCCGCCGGATTCAGCCTTGAGCAGGCGCCCCTGTGCGGCACTGAAGGCATACAGATGCGGATAACCTGGAATCCGGATCCGCTCCTCGGGGGCGGACGGTGCGCGGGGGCTCGAGTTGAGGACTTCGCGGACCAGGCGACGGTAAGTCAGATCATCCGCGGGGAGGGCATGGGGCTCGAAGCTGGCATGCCAGAAGAACTGTTTGGCGGCTCTGACGACGACAAAGCAGCGATGGCTGTATTCGGGTTCCGGTGTGCGCGGGGTGCCGCGCCAGCGACCCTCCTCATCCCAGGCATACTCCCAGACCAATTCGTTGGCGTAGGCGAACGTATCTTGCTGGAACCTGAAGGGCCGGTCCGCGACCGTTCGCGGGTTGCTGGCGCACCCCTGAGCCATCAGGATGAGCGCAAGCAGCAGGAGCGGCCGCCAGGCTTGAGTTGCGGACATCATGCTTGCCGGTCAGGCTATCGGTGCGCTACGAAACAGACAATGCTTTACGAGCTCTGGCGCCAAATCGTGGATCAGCACGGCGATCGCTGGGCCGTGCACGATCTGGCACCGGGCCGATCCTGGACCTTTCGGGAACTTGAGGAGGCGGCGGCGGGGCAGGAAAGCGAGCGTGGCGGTCGGCTTTGTCATCCGGAAGGGATGGGCGTCGAGTTTCTGTTGTCGACGAT
>JAHDYP010000098.1 GCA_023383055.1 Verrucomicrobiota bacterium
ACGAGCTTGCGGCCGGCGGCGCGGAGTTGCGCGCGCCACGCCCGGAGGTCTTCGCGGGAGAGGATTTTGCGGTGGCCACTCACGGGGCTGATTGTGCGCCGCGGGCGACGGCGGGCGCAACAGGGAAAAGGCGGAGGCATGCCGCGCGGTGAAGCGCCGTTACGGAAACTTGTGTTTTGACCGGCCTCGCCTACACTTGCGGTATGAAAAGAGAAGTTGTGCCGGTTCAGATCCGCGGCATCCTGCCCGCCAATAGCGGCTGCGCGATTTTTGTCGGTAACGACGAAAAGGTTTTTGTCATTCAGGTCGAGCACAACATGGGCGTTGTGATCGGGAAGTTCCTGCGGCAGGCGCCGAGCGAACGGCCGCTCACCCACGACCTGATCGTTAACATCTTCGAAGGGTTCAATATCTCGGTCGAGCGCGTGGTGATCACCGAATTGCGGAACTCCACCTACTTTGCCCGGTTGATTCTGCATCAGCACAACGAATTGGGACGGAAGATTGTCGAGATCGACGCGCGTCCGAGCGACTGTATCGCGATCGCCACGGCTCACAAGAAGCCGATCTTCGTGGCGGGCCCGCTCTTCGAACAGGTGGACGACATGTCGGAGTTGCTCGAACGCATCAACGAGAACGGTGGCGATGCGGTGGCCTGACGTTCTGGTGCGGCGGTTGGACACGGTGCGCGCGGCAAGCCTGCCGACGGCGGCCGGAACATCGTGAAACCTACGGTCAGGTATCCTCAGCGCCCGGTCCGGTTGATTCACGGGGGGGACGAGTATGGCGTGAAGCGGCGCGGGCTGGAGAGCTATCGCGAGTGGAGCGCTGAAATCGGAGGAGCCGATCACGAAACCATCGATGCCGCCGCAGGCAATGCCAGCGAGGCGGTCAAGACCCTGGGCCGGTTGCGGGAGGCGCTCGAGACCCTGCCTTTCTTTGGCCCGGGCAAGGTGGTCTGGTTCCGCGACTGCACGTTTCTGGGCGACGACCGGACGGCGGGCGCGGCGGTCGTTACGGAACGGTTGGCCGCGTTGGTTCCCTTTCTGCAGGCGTTTCCCTGGGGCAACGTGCGTCTGCTGGTGACCGCGGGCAAAGTCGACAAGCGGCGTTCCTTCTACAAGGCGCTCGAGAAACTCGGGGACGTCGAACACTTTGCCGAGCTGTCGATGGAAACGCCGGACTGGATGGAGCGGATGGCGGAGACGGCGGCGGGGCTTTTGCGGGAATCGGGCAAGCGGTTCGATCCGGAAACGCTTTCGGAACTGGTCGCCATGGTGGGGCCAAACGTGCGGCATCTCCATCAGGAAATCGAGAAGCTGGCGCTTTATGTGGGGGATCGGGACCAGGTTCGAAGCGGGGATTTGAAGGCAGTGGTCAGCCGCAGCCGACAGGCCCGCGCGTTCGCGTTGGGCGACGCATTGGGAGACCGGGATCTGCCGGGGTTGTTCAAGGCCCTCGGTGAGGAACTTTGGGAGATGCAGGTCGACCGCAAGAAGAGCGAAATCGGCCTGCTTTACGGGTTGATTTCGAAGGTGCGCGGGATGTTGCTGGCCAAGGAGCTGATCCGCGAGGGCTGGCTGAAGCCGGACCGCGATCTGGGCCGGTTCAAGGCCCAGTTGGCGCGTCTCGCGGACAAACCCTTGCCAGAGGACAAAAAGTACAATCCGCGAACCATGACGCCCTATGTGCTGTTCCGGGCGGCGCAACAGTCGCGGCACTACACCACCGAAGAGCTTGTGGCCGCGATGGAACGACTGCTCGACTGCAATCGGCAACTCGTGGGGAGCAATCTCGATGAGGCCCTGGTGTTGCAGCGCGCCCTGGCGGGCATCGCCATGGGGAATGAGACCGGGCGCGCGACGTAAAACGACGATGTCGGCCGACCTTGACCATTCGGCAGGGGCGGAACTATTCTGGCAGCGGATGGCGTATGGGAACAGGTAACTGCAAACTGCTGGTGGCGCGAACGAACGCGTCGGCTCTCATCAAGATCTGCGGCCGGGCCACGTTCATTTGCAGCGCGGATTTCAAGACCCTGGTGTACCGGCTCCGCGAGGAGCAGTGCCGCCGGTTCGTGCTTGATCTCACGGAGTGCGTGATCATGGACAGCACGTTCCTCGGCATTCTGGCCCGATTCGGACTCACGCTGTCGAGCAGTCCGTCGGAATCGGCCGGCTCGGTCCAGATCCTCAACCCGAACGAGCGGATTGTGGGGCTGCTCAAGAACCTGGGCGTGGATCACCTTTTCGAGATGGTCAGCGGCGCGCAACCGCTGGCGGCCCAATGCGCCACCGATGTCGAATTGACGGCCAGCGCCGACAAGCGCGAGGTCACCCGCACGTCGCTGGAGGCTCACCAGGCGCTCATTCAGGCCAACCCCGAGAATGCCATACGGTTCAAGGATGTGATTCGTTTCCTGGCCGAGGACCTCAAACGCCAGGACGAACCGCCAGCCGGGGTGTAGGGTCGAACGGTCTACTGCTTGTTCTCTTCGCTTTGGCTGTATTCGCGGACGTTGAACAGCAACAGCGAAGCGCCCAGATAGATCAGCGTCAGAAGCAGCAGGCCGCCAAGTGAGCCCAACAGTTGACCCGCGGACCAGCCGCCATGTTGTTCGATCAATTCGGACTGCGCCAGGAGCGTCCGGAAATGGCGGGCGACCGACAGCGTGTTGATGTTGGTGGGGATCTGGCCAATGCCGACCTCAACCACGAAACCATAGACCAGACCCACGAGCAGATACTTCCGGGTGAGCAGACCAAGACAGGCGGCGATGGCGCCGTAAGCGGGCACGACCAGCAACAGCGCGCCCAGGAGCAGCAACGTCAGCAACATGGCGCCCGGGACGCCGAGCGCGAGGGCGGCCACGCCCAGCAGAATCGTGTTCAGCCCGAGCGGTCCCTGCACGGTCACCAGCACGGCGAGCCAGCGCAACGCGAAGAAACGGGTCCGAGTCAGGGGGCGCGTGAGCAGGAAACCGATGGTGCCCGCCTGCACCTCATCGCGGACCAGCGAACCGAAGGCGATCAGGCACCAGAGCGGCACCACCAGGCCGAAATGAAAGGTGGCAACCCAGGTCAGCCATTCCTCGCGCAGGTCGACTTCAACGTTCCTCAGGGCCAGCCAGGCCAGGACCGGGCCGCCCACGACCACCAACCCAAGCATGGGCCAGCGCCGGGTTGACCAGACCGAACGCCAATTCATGGCCCAAATCCCCGACCAAGCCGCCAGCCAACCGGGCAGGGGCAGCGGCGGTGAACCCGCGGAACGCGGAGCGTCGAGAGTGGGCTTCATGAGGTCATGTGTTCGAAGATCTGACGCAACGACCGGCTTTCGCTGCGGATTTCGTGGACGGCAACGCCGCTGCGCAGGAGATGATCCGGCCAGGTGGCGTAGAACGATCGCGGGTCGCGAATCCGGATTTCCAGTTGGTTGCGTTCGGGTCGCAGCTCAAAGCCGAGCAGCAACCCGGCCTCGAAAAGGTGCCTGGCCAGACGCTCCGGATCGTCGCACCGGATCAGCAGTTGTTCCGACCATTGGCTGAGGTCCTGACGGATTTCCTTCCGGCTGCCCGAGGCCAGCACGCGTCCCCAGTTCAGGATGAGGAAATTGCGGCAGAGCGCCTCAAGTTCGGCCAGGATGTGACTCGAGATGAGAATGCTTTTGCCGGCCTGGGCCAGACCGCGAAGGATTTGGGCAATCTCCTGGCGGCCCATGGGATCGAGGCCGTTCATCGGCTCGTCGAGCACCAGCAGTTCCGGGTCGTGGAGCAGCGCCTGGGCGAGCTTCGCACGTTGGCGCATGCCTTTCGAGAACTCTGCCAGTGGACGGTTCCAATTCGAGCGAGCGAGCCGGACGCGAGCGAGTGCCTCCCCGGCGCGTCGTCGCGCCGTGGCCGCATCGAGGCCGGAGAGCCGGGCGAGGGCAACCAGCCAGTCCAGGGCGTGCAAGTCTTTGGGGACCGCTTCCCCCTCGGGGCAGTAGCCGATGCGGGCCATCAGGGCTGGATTGTTCCAGGGCCGGGCCTCCAGCACGCGGAGTTCGCCGGAGCTGGGGCGGAGTTGGCCGGTGATCAACTGGATCAGGGTGCTCTTGCCGGCGCCATTGGGGCCGACCAATCCGGTAAGCCCGGCCGGCACGTCAAAGGTCACGTGATTCAGGCCCATGACGATGCCATACCACCGACTCAATTCATGGGCATGGATGACGGAGTTCATTCGGTGCGCGTCCGCCTCAGCAGGTAGATGCCGGATCCAACCGCAAGGATTCCCAGCGCCATGCCGGCGGGACGGGTTCGAGGCGCCCGCCAATCTCGCAGGTGCCGGTGCATGGGACGCCGAAGGATGTCACCCAGCACCGGGATGTTGTCCCGGGCGCGTTCCAGTTCGGTTTTGGGTTGGTAGATGGCCTCGGCGATCTGCTTGAGATTGTGGTGGAAACTCAGGTGCTGGAGCCATGGTTCCTGGCGTTGACCCGGGGGGACGAACGCGTTCCCCAGCAGCCACAGGAGGAGCCAGAAACCCACGGCGGCCTTCTCCTTCGAGGAAACCGCGGATGCCGCCAATCCGAGCAGGCTCAGGAAAACCATCCCGCCTCCGACGAAGAGCAGCGAGTTAAGGAGCGGGATGCGGGCATGCCAGAAGAAGTGCCAGTTGGGGGCCAGTAGATTGCCGACGAGCCACGCCGCGAGCAGTGGTCCCAGCCAGACCAGCGTCAACAAGCCCAGCAGGATGCCGAGCTTGCCCGTCAGGTAATCCAGGCGGTTCACGGCTTTCGAGGCGTAGATGATGATGGCGTTGCTCGACAGATCGCGGGTGATCAGATGCGGTATGGCGAGCGTGATGGCCAGCAATGCGAGCGTCAGATACAACAGGCTGAAGTTGTAGAAAACCAGGTTCTGCGTCGTGCGCACCGAGATCTCCGGGTGCTGTTCGAGCCACAGAGTCAGGCTCCCAATGAACGTTCGCAACAGCCCGTCCAGATTGGCCGACCACTGAACAATCAGGCTGTCCGCAACCAGCAGTTGCCCGATGCAGAAGAGCACGGCCGCCTGCAGCAGCGCGAGTCCCCACGCCCCGGTCAGCACATACCGCATCCATCGGTTCGCCAGCACGGCTTTCAGCCCGTGCGCCGAGATGGTCCATCGGCGCCGCCAGATTCCGCGATGCCGGCCTTCCCAGTGCCGGTACCCAAGTTCATGCAGCGCCATGTGCGGTCTCCAGGGCTTGAACGTACATTTCCTCGAGGGCGTTCGGGCTTGGGGCGATCTCGAGCGCAGCCAGCCCGTTTTGCCGCAGCACGCCCAGGATGGGCGCCAGATCCTCGCCGCCGTGTTCGACCCGCACGTGGCCGTTGGACAAGATCTCACTCGGCCAGCCCTGCTGGCGGCAGGCCTGGGCAAATTCCTCCTCGCGATCGCTCACGACGACCTCCGCGGCTCCGCGGCGCTGGGCCTTGAGATGCTCCAGGCTGTCATGCACCAGCAGCCGGCCCTGGGCCAGCAAGATGATCTGATCGCACACCTGGTCGACATCGTGGAGCAGGTGGGTCGACAGGATCACCGTCATCCCGTGTTCGCGCCACAGGCTTTGAATCAACCGCAACATCTGACTTTGGCCTTTGGGATCGAGGCCGTTCGTCGGCTCATCGAGAAACACGACCTCGGGATCGTGCACGATGGCTTGCGCCAGCTTAAGCCGTTGCTTCATGCCCGTGGAGTAGGTGTCCACCCGCCGGTAGCGTTCCTGGCCCATCCCCACAAAGTCCAGCATCTCATGGGCACGCTGACGCGCCGCTTCGAATGGCAGGCCGCACAGCTGAGCGCAGTAGGTCACGTACTCGGAGCCGACCATGCCCGGGATATGACAATCCTGTTCCGGCGTGTAACCGACCCGGCGACGAATGTTCCGCCCTTCCTTCTGGACCTCCGCCCCCAGCACGCGGGCTGAGCCGGCCGTGATCCGGTGCAGCCGCAGGAGGCATTTGATCAAGGTGGACTTGCCGGCGCCGTTCGGCCCCAGCAAACCAATCGCGCCGGGGGCGACTTGAAGGTCAAGCCCATTCAAGGCCACCAGTCGGCCGTAGCGCTTCACCAGACCGCGTGTTTCCACGACCCATTCGGACACGGGCGGAGCATAATGGCCTGGACAAGTTTGGCGAGTCGGAAAGCGGGTGGGGGACGAAGACTCGCAGACCGCGGTCAGTGGACGGCGTCAAAGCGGAGGCGACGGCAGGTCGCCGCTGCTCCAGCCTTCGCCGGCCCGGAGGAGGCGATAGGCCTGTTGCCGGGCCCGGCAGGCCGCCACGAATTCGTCAGGCGACGCCGTATTGAACTCGAACTGCTCGTAATGGCAGGGGATGACGCAACGGGCGCCGATTTCGTGGGCGAGTTGCGCGGCTTCGGCTCCCCAGAGGTTGCCGGCCACGCGCCGTTCAGGCAGACTGCCGTTGATGGGGAGCAGGGCCAGATCCATCCGCCAGTTCCGGAGGCGTTCAACCATTCCCGGGTAGCGGACGGTATCGCCGCTGTGATAAAGGGTCCATGGCCCGGCCTCAACCACATACCCCAGGTGCCGGTGGCGACCGGCCTCATCCTGCTCGATCTGTTCGTGGGCGGCGGGGACGGCGTGGATGGTGAATGGCGGGAGACGAACGGATTCGCCGGCGTTGAGGCCGACGGGCAGTTCCAGGATCACGTCGAGTCGATTGGAGACGAACTCGCGATTGGCTTCGGGGATCACCAGTTCGAGGCGGGGATTGACGGCCAGAAGCGGCTTGAGCGTGTCGGGATCGAGATGATCGGTGTGATTGTGGCTCGAGGTAACCACCTGAATGAAATCGAGCGCTTCCGGCGCCACCACCCGCTCGGTCATCCGGACGTGGGGTTTGTCCGTCAGCGCATACTTCCGGGTCAGGGAATCGGAGAGATAGGGGTCGAACAGCAGATGACGCCCCTGCCATTGCAGGAGGAAGCCGCTTTGACCGAGCCACCAGAGCCGCAGGTGCTGAAGTTCGTCGCGGTGGGCGGCGACGTCGTCCAGGAAATCCCGGTCTTGGCGAACGGGTCGGATCATGGGGGCATCAAGCGCGGAATGGGAAGACCGGCAGATCCGCAGTTGCGGACTCGTGCGGGTCGTTCCTCCAGGATTCAGGATGGGTTGGGTCGGAAGTGAGAGGTGGCGAAGCCAAGGGTGCGGCGCACCTGTTTCACCCCTTCGACCAGGCTCTTAAGCTTGGACCTGGCCGCCCAGCGCGCCGTCTGGCTCAGCCCGCAGTCGGGGGCGAAAGCCAGGCGTTCGGCCGGGGCGTGCTTCAGGCAGGCGCGGACGCGGTTCGCCACATCCTCGCCGCGCTCGAGGTAGTAGCTCTTGACGTCGATGACCCCGACCGCAACGTCCTTGGTCTTGGCAATCTCGGCGATCAGTTCAAGTTCGGCGAACTCGCGGCTGGCCATTTCCAGGTGGATCTCGTCGACCTGCAGGTCGAGAAAGGCGGGGAACATGGGCGCATAACGGCGGAGACCGACCGCGCGGGCTTTGAAATTGCCGAAGCAGAGATGGGTGGACAGCCGGCAATGACCCACGGCGGGTTGAACCGTTCGGTTGAAGATATCGACAAAGCGCCGGGGATCTTCGAGGTGCGCGTAACAGCTCATCGACGGTTCGTCGACGGTGATCTCCTGGCAGCCGGCCCGGACCAGGCCTTCGAGTTCAGCCGATACGATCGGCAGCAGCGCCTCCGTCAGCGCAAAACGGTCGGGGTACTGTCGGTTGGGCAGCAGCCGGCCGCTCAAGGTATAGGGACCGGGAACGCTGGCTTTGAGGGTGGGGACGGACCTTTGCGGGTGCTGGGAATTCAAGGACGAGAGACAGTTGTGCGTGAGCCGCTGGAGTCGTTGGAAATCGGACACCGTGCCCAGGCCGCGGGGCGCGCGGAGCTCGCCGGTCACGCGGTGTTTGCCGCGTTGGTCGTGGGCGGGCGGGCCGAACCGGCGGGGTGGGGCGGACTCAAGCTCAATGCCCTGCAGGAAACCGTAAAACGAAAGGTTGAAATCAAGCCGGGTCTGCTCGCCATCCGTCACGACATCGAGCCCGGCCTCCAACTGGTCGTGCAGGGCCGCGACCACGGCATCATCAATCATTTCCTCGCGGTCGGCCTCGCCGAACTGATCGAGGTGCCGGCAGGCGAACTCGAGCCAGCCGGGGAACGGGTAACTGCCGATCACGGTGGTGCGGAGCGGTTGCGGTTGCATAGGCTGGAATCGAGTTTAACAGGCACTCCTGGGATGAGCCAGCGAGGAGTTTTATGCGAGGAGTTTTATGCTCCCCTCCGTTGCGGTCTGCCATGGCCGGTTCCTTCCGGATGAATCGGCGCGGGCTTAATCGATCCGCCGGAGGTCGGATCGGGTCTCGTGGAAATCGATGATCTTGGTGACAAAAACCCGGCGGCCTTTGAGATGCCATTGGACCTCCCGGGTATACCAGTGGCCGTCGGGAGTTTGCTCGCGCTGGAGGTCGAAATGAAACTCCCAGACGGCGCCCAGGAGACCGCCCCAGACATTCACCGGCTTGCGCAGGCGCATCTGCAGCCGGGTCAGAATCCGTGCCTCCTCATCGATCCAGAGGCGGCCGGCGGTTTGGTTGATGTATTTGTCCTTGAAGTTGTGGACCGGGAGAGAGTCGCCGGCGGGTTCGAAATCAATGACCCGTTGGAGCCGGCCCCGAACCGTTTCCTCACCCGCCGGGGTGAAACTGAACCGGCCCAAGAGCTCGGCATCGACCTGAAAATCCTCGCGCGAGACCTCCTTGTCATCCTTGGCGCTCCCCGGGGAGGCGGAGGATCGAGCGTGGGGGCCGGTCGGACCCCCGGGATGGTTGGCGTCGGCTCCGGGTCGGTGATGGACCCGCTCGACCTCGCGTTTCTTGAGTTCGCCCTTGGGGTTGCGTTCCTCGGTGACTTTGGTGTGGATAAAATCGTAGCGAGCTTCGAGCTTTTCCGTCGCGGACTCCGTGCTGCGCGAGCGCTGGGCCACGTCGAGGATGAAAGCGCGAAGATCGGCCTGCGAGCGCGGCGGGTCGGCCAGGGCCGGGAGCGGCAAAAGAGTGGCGAACGTCATCGCCACGGCGAGGTATTTGAGAACCGTGCCACTCATATTTACGAAGCCGGGACACCGTGCCGGATTTCGCAAGCGCATTCAAGGTTCGTCGCACGCCACCGATTTTTTTTGCCAAAGGGTGCAAGTTCAATGAAGCTTCGCATCCCTGTGAAGACAAGTTTTGTAGGAACACATACGGCCTTGGTGACACCGTTCCGTGAGGGGCGGCTGGATGAAGTGGCGTTGGAGAGCCTGGTCCTGGCCCAGGTCAAGGCGGGGATCGACGGGGTGGTGCCGGTGGGCACAACCGGGGAATCGCCCACGCTGAGTTACGAAGAACACATTCGCGTGGTGGAATTGACGGTGCAATACGCGCGGAAACGAGTGTCGGTGCTGGCCGGGACCGGGGCGAACTCGACGGATGAAGCGATCTTTCTGACCAAAGCGGCGGAGAAGGCCGGCGCGGACGGATCGCTGCAGGTGGCTCCGTATTACAACAAACCGACGCAGGAGGGATTGTACCAGCATTTCCGGGCGGTGGCGATGTCGACGCGGTTGCCGATCGTGTTATACAGCATTCCGGGCCGATGCGGCGTCGAGATTGGGATCGATACCGTGAAGCGTCTGGCCAAAGATTGCGGCAACATTGTGGGTATTAAGGAGGCGGGCGGCAATCCGGACCGGGTGAGCGCGTTGCGGACAATGGTGCCGGAGCGGTTCGTGATCCTGAGCGGGGACGATTCATTGACGTTGCCGTTCATGGCGGTCGGAGCCCAGGGGGTGATCAGCGTCGCCTCCAACCTCATTCCGAAGGAAGTGGCGCGCATGGTATCCGCTTACCAGGCGGGCCGGTTGCGGGAAGCTCAGCGGCTCCACGCGCGATGGTATCCGTTGTTCAAGCAGCTTTTCATCGAGACCAACCCGATCCCGGTCAAGTCGGCGCTCGCGATGGCCGGGATGATCCGGGACGAGGTGCGGCTGCCGTTGGTGCCGTTGGCGGGCAAGAACCGGGAACTTTTGCGGCGGACGATGACCGAGTGCGGGGTGTTGAAATGAGCATCCGGGTCGTCATCACGGGAGCCCGGGGGCGGATGGGCCAGGCGTTGATTGCTTGCGCGGCCCGGCGGCCCGGCATGGAAGTGGTCGGACGAATCGATCTGGGTGATGACCTCGAATCTTGCCTCGGTTCGGCGGAGGTGGTGATCGATTTCAGCCTGCACCAGGCCACCCTGGGAATTGCCCGGATGTGCGCGGAGCACGGGAAAGGCCTGGTCATCGGCACCACCGGGCATGGAGATCCGGAACGCGCGGCCGTGGCGGCGCTCAGCGCGCGGATTCCGGTGGTTTGGTCTTCGAATTACTCGACGGGCGTGAACGCCCTTTTCTGGCTGACGCGCAAGGCGGCGGAGATTCTGGGGCCCTCCTTTGATCTCGAGCTGGTCGAAATGCACCACCGGTTGAAAAAAGACGCCCCGAGCGGCACCGCCAAGACCCTCGCCGAGGTGCTGGCGGCGGTGCGCGGGCAGCAATTGGCCGAGGTGGTGCGCCATGGTCGACAGGGGATCACGGGCGAGCGGACCGCCACCGAGATCGGCCTGCACTCGCTCCGCGGCGGGGACGTGGTGGGAGATCATACGGTGATCTTTGCGGCGCCGGGCGAACGGGTCGAGCTGACTCATCGGGCTTCAAGCCGGGAGACCTTTGCGGAGGGAGCACTGCGGGCGGCGGAGTGGGTGAAGGACAAACCGCCGGGGCTTTACGACATGCAGGACGTGCTGGGTTTGAAGTGAACAGCAATCCGGATGCAGGGGGCTTGGCGGACGGGCTCGAATGGGTGGTGGTGGCCCTGGGGTCGAATCAAGGAGCCTCGGATAAAATCCTGGCGGAAGCGATGGACCGGCTCGAGCGGCTTGTGGGCGGCTCGATGCGGCGTTCGGCCTTGTGGCGATCGGCGCCGGTGGATTGTCCGCCCGGCTCGGCCGACTTCCTGAATGCGGTGGTGGCGTGGGCGAAAGCGCCGGAACAGACGCCGGAAACGTTGCTGACGACACTGCAGTCGCTGGAACGGGACTTCGGGCGCCGTCCGAAGCGGGTGCCGAACGAGCCGCGACCGTTGGATCTGGATCTCATTGTCTTCGGGAGCGAACGGCGTCAGACCGCGCAGTTGACTCTGCCGCATCCACGGGCGGGCGAGCGGGCCTTTGTGCTTTGTCCGTTGGCGGAGGTACTGCCGAACCTGGTTCTTCCGGGACAGACGCAAACCGTGCGGGAATTGCTCGACGGATTGGGCGGAGCAGGCAGGCGGAGGATCGAGCGGATATGAGGGATAATCCTGCCAGCCGACAAGCCAACGGATTCGCGATCGTTGACAATCGCGCGGTGGTTGACCCGGTTCAGTGGCTGCCCGCACTCCCGACTTCCACCCGGGCGAGGTCCCTGGCGATCTGTTTGCCAAGGTTGCGGACCTCTTTCTCAGTGGCGCCGCGCGACAGGACATACTTGGCGGCCATGGCGTAGGGGTTCATGGAGACGACGCCACCGGGTGTGGGTCTCGACCCGGTCCCGGTGCCGTAGACCAGGATTGGCCTTTCACGGTTTCGGGCGAGGTCGAATACTTCGACCTGCGTCAACACTTCGCTCGCGCCAGCCCCGAAGCCAATGACGGCGCGCCTGAGCCGATTTCCCTCGTCCACTTCCAGGAACTCCCCACAGACGACCAACCCGCTGGCGGGCCAGGGCGAGTCCTTCGGTTGGCGCGTGGCGGGGATCTTCAGTGTGGCGAGTTCGTCGGCGATCGCCTCGGAGAGCATGCCTGCCAGGCGGGCCGCTCTTTGGGCGGGCGTCTCCCCGGAGCGGAGATTGGTCGCAACGCGGCGGACTGGTCCTTCGCGGCCCGGCAGCAACCCCTCTTCAGTGCGCAGGTGCGCCACGTCGAAAGCAAAATCGCAGACCATGACCGGCCGTGGGTTGGCCACGAGTGAGGCATTCGGAGGGTTGTCTGCCTCCACCGCTTTGCTGTTGGAGATGGATTGGCAGCCTGCGACCAGATAGCAGAGGCTGGTTGCGAGCAGTGCGGCGGCAATGCGGCGACCGAACGGAGGTTCGGCGGTCGCTGCCGTGACGCAAGGCCGGGGCCTTGTTTGGGTGGATGTTTCCGGGGCGTTCATGGGATTGCTTTATAGCCACATCCGGCGCGGAATCTCGCCTGCTTGAGGGCGGGTTCCGCCCAACAGATGCGGGGCAATGTCGAAGCGCAACTCGACTCTGGCCGGTTGGCGTGGTTCAGCCCGCGATCAACCGCACTCGCATCTCCAATCCGCACCCGCTTGGCCACCCGCCCAAGCATGGTCACCCGCGAGATTCGTGTCAATCTGAGGAAACCCCGAAGCCGGAGGGAAGGCAGAACGCAGGCTGCTGATGACATGCACTTCGGCGGCTTCGTACTTGCCTTCGGCCCTCCTGGTCCACTTCACCGTGACATGCGCACCCACGGTGACGGCATCGGCTTTTGCTACCTTGCCATCTTTGAGGTATACGGTGGTTTTGGTGAACGAGAACTGCGTCACCTTCGTTTCGGCCGCGCCGCGAAATAGGCACTGGCGAGTCCGAATGTCGGAATCAAGATCCAGCACAGTTGCAGGTCCGTTTTGATTTCACTGGCCGGTTGGTCGCGGCGTTCCCATTCCCATTCCAACGCGCGAAAGACCACGTGAACCCGGTCCCTAAGCGAAAGTGGCGGAAGGTAACGGAATCCCCAGGGTGACGCCGCAAAAACCGCGAACAAGTGCCGGATCTCCTGATGCCCCGAATTAAGGCTCCATTCGCCGTCAACAGGCTGATCAAAGCATCTTGTCTGGGCGACACCAGTGACGTAGCCTGCGGATCCACTGAAACCAGAGATTATATGCCCCCCGGTCTGGCAGGCGCTTGGTCGCTCCGTTTCGACGCCAGCGCGCCCCACGGATCTCCACGCTGCCGGCCGGCCGGGGCAAAGGAGAAGAACATGATTTCCAGGATCCCGCCGTTGATGGTGCTGACCGCCTCGCTGGTGGCGTCCCCCGCTTACCCTGCCACGTGGTACTGTCCCGTCTTTCCGCCGGAACAGAAGGTGGAGGTTGACCCGCAGAGCGGCGCGAAGGTCATCTTTGTAACCACCCATTCGGCCTCCGACAGTAACTTCTACTTTCACGAGCGCTGCTTTCTCTGGAACAACCGGATGCTGTTGTTCAACTCCGAGCGGTTTGGTCGATCGGAAGTCATGGCTTACCTGCTGGACACGGGCGAACTCACGCGGCTGACCCGGCCGCAGGATCCGAACCTGGGCAGCCGGGTGGCGTCGGTCAATGGCGACCGCCTCTATGCGGTGAAGGCTGGCGGCATCTACGAGTGGCGGTTCGAGATCACCCGCGCACCCGGCACCGCCGTGCGAGTGACGGAACGCCGGCTCACCGATCTGCCGGAAGGCGCGGAGCAACGATCGTCCCTGGACGAAAACTGCGATGGCAGCCTCCTCACCTTCGCTTACCGGCTTGGCGAGGATCACTACATCGGCTTCTACGATCTGGCGGCCGCCACACTGCGGCCTCCTGCCAAACTCGACTTCAAGCCGGACCACCTTCAATTCCATCGGCACCGGTCCAACCTTGTTTCGATGAGCCGCACCTACGAGACCGGCGGCGACTGGGCGCCTCTGGATCCGCCCGACCCTCTGCGCGCGCGCGTCTGGACGTTGAACGTGCAAACCCGTCAGCCCATTCCGGCCTTCTATCAGGTGCCCGGTGAACTCGCCACGCACGAATGCTGGTGGGTCAACGACCAGATGACTTTTGTCGGCGGCTTCCACCACGAAGGAAACCGGGAGGAAGGGACAGTCAAAGTGCTCGATTTCAAGACGGGTGACATCCGGATCATCGGGGCGGGCGCGTGGCTTGACGGAGTGCCCGCCGCCCAGCTTTCACAGGTAAACTGGTGGCACGCCTCCGGCAGCCCGAATGGCAAGTGGGTCGTGGCCGACAACTGGCACGGGACCGTCGCGCTGTTCAATGCCAGGACCACGCAACCGCGCATCCTCACCACCGGCCACCGCGTCTATGGCAGCAAAGGATTGCACGCCCACGCCGGCTGGGACCTCAAAGGGGAATACGTGGAGTTCACTTCGAACAAGCTCGGCAATCCGGACGTTTGCCTCGTGGCTATACCGGGGGACTGGTAAGCCGGCCTCGATTGTAGGCCCGTCTCCATGCTCTGCGCTTTGCTCCCTTCCGCATCGCCAGCCAAAGCGGTGTCGCCCTTCGGTTGCCACCGCACTCCACGACGCTTCGCGAAGTCCGGAGGCATAGGGTGGACCCGCCGCCTCTCGGGATGCTCGGGGCGCCAGCCTCCTGCCCAGCGCCACTTACGCTTTCTGGCGCATTGACGCCATAAGGCCGGATGCGCCAAGCTGGGGCCGTGAAGACATTACTGCTTATTCCGAGTTGTTGTCTGCTTTGCGGTTTGACCTCAGCGGCGTTGGGGGCGTCGGCGGGGCCACGTTTTTACGGGGATCCGCCGGACGATCATCATCCGTGGGCGGTGCACGATGGCAACCGGCCCCAGCCCGTGCGCGTGGTGCCGGGCACATTCAGCCAGCCAGATCAACCAGGCAAGCCACCGTCCGACGCGAGGATCCTGTTTGACGGCAAGGATCTTTCGGGTTGGCAGTCGGACAAGGGGGAGCCGGCGAAGTGGATGGTAAAGGACGGCGTGATGACGGTGGTGCCGGGGACGGGGCAACTCCTGACGCGCGAACAATTTGGCGATTGTCAACTGCACATCGAGTGGGCGGCGCCGTCGAAAGTCGAGGGGGACAGCCAGGGACGTGCGAACAGCGGGGTGTTTCTAATGGGAATGCTCGAGATTCAGATCCTGGATTCGTACGACAATGTGACCTATGCGGACGGCCACGCGGGGGCGTATTACGGCATCAATCCGCCCATGGCGCTGCCGATTCGTCCCCCGGGCGAGTTCCAGGTCTACGACATCGTGTTTCGTCGGCCCATCTACCGGGACGGTCAGGTGCTCGACCCGGGATACGTGACCGTGTTTGTGAATGGCGTCCTGGTGCAGGATCACACGCCGTTGGAAGGTCCCGGAACGCACATGACCCGGACCAAGCCGGGTCCGTTTCCGGAGAAAGGTCCGCTGTCGTTGCAGGATCATGGCAATCCGATGCGGTTCCGGAATATCTGGTATCGGCAGTTGCCCCCGCGTCCGGCCGAAGGCGGGACGGACGGCTGGTTGACGAAGGAAGCCACGACGGCCAAGCGCAAGGAGATCGCGGCGAGCATTCGCGCGGACGCGGCGTCCCTGGTCAACGCGTCCAACCCGGCTCCGGAGATGCTGCGCCTGATGGAATCGTTGGTGTATGAGGTCGACGCGCCGACGGCACTCAAGGCGGGCCGATTGGCGGCGGCCTATTTCGACAAGCTGAAGGGGAAGTCAGCGGCGGAGTTGGCGCCAATGAAGGACGAGGTGAAACAGTTGCGCGATGTGTTCAATTACCTCGTGAGATTCGGCCGGTTGCCGACGGACTTCGCCCCCCGGGCGGCGGCGGAACAGATGATCAAGGAACAGGGTTGGGATAAGAAAAAACCGTAGGCGAAGCCGCATTTGTATGGCACGTGATGGGTCGACGGACCTGCCAGGGCGCAGTAACCGTTGATTCGACTTGCTCTCTCGGTTATGGCAGACAATATTGTCTGCCATGAAGACGGTGACCAAACGGGAGTTTTATCGCACACCGGCCCTGGTTCGGTCCCTCAAGGCGGGTCAATCCGTCCTGGTGACGGACCAGGGGGAGACCAGCTTCCTGGTGCTGAAACCAGGTCGTCCCCCGCACAAGACGACGGCGGAGTTGGCCGCCGAAGCGGAGCGGCTGCTGCCGGGTCGGCGCCGCCGCGTGAACGCGGTGAAGCTGCTCAGAAATTTGCGGGCATGAATCTGACCCGGGTGGAGCGAGTTTATCCCGACACGAGTTATTGGGTGGCCATGCGTTGCCGGGCCGACGATAACCATGCAGTCTGGCAGCAGTTTCATCCGCAGATCGAAACGGCCCGTCTATTGTGGTCGCCTTGGACTCACTTCGAACTTTTCAATGCGCTCCGCCAGATGACGCTTGGATCCGATGCCGCTCTCACCGAAGCCGAAGCGAACCGCCTGATCGCCTCTCTGGAAAAAGAAGTCCAGCTTGGCTACTTCGATCCCTGCGTCATTGACTGGCGGGACGAATTGCGCGAATGCCGGGAGCTTTCCGCCCAATTCGGCTGCCGCATGCTCATGCGATCCGGCGACGTGGTGCAGGTGGCCGTGGCAAGGCTCTCCGGGGCCGACCTCTTCGTCACTTGCAACGAGGATCAACATGCCTTGGCCAGCGCGGCGG
This sequence comes from Verrucomicrobiota bacterium, assembly GCA_023383055.1. Lineage (GTDB taxonomy): Bacteria > Verrucomicrobiota > Verrucomicrobiia > Limisphaerales > JAHDYP01 > JAHDYP01. Next base: position 16,515 of record JAHDYP010000098.1, read on the forward strand.
GAGTCGAATCCATCTACGTGCACTGACGCGCCACGTCCTTCAACTCCTGCGCAAGCCAGAGGCGCTTCGCAGCGGTGTCGTTGGCTGGTTGACAGACGGCTGTGGAAGGTGCGCCTACCCGAGCGGCAAACTCTTGGACTTGAGTGAGGAGGTGCTCGAAGCGACGGACAACCCCGCGGCGGTGGTGATTGCGGCGCATCGGGTGGCCCAACAGCCAGCGCGGGATCCGGCCAGGCGTAAGACGGCGAAGTGGCGGTTGACGCGACGACTTTGCGAGCGGGGATCAAAGGAAGGAGGACATTCTTGAGCTGTATCGGCTGATCGACTGGTTGATCCAGTTACCGGACGAACTGGCGGTTGAATTTCGCAGAGAACTGATCAACTATGAGGACCAGCAGCATATGCCATACATCACCTGCGTGAGCGGCTCGGCCGCGAGGAAGGACGTCAGCAAGGATAGCGCGCAGGCCTGATCGCCGCCCGGCAGCGGTCGGTGTTGGAAGCCCTCGAGATCCGCTTCGGACCGGTGCCCGAAGCTCTGCGGCAGACGATCGAAACGATTCAGGACGAAGCCCGGCTTCGCACCCTGCGCCAAGCCGCCATCCAAGCTGGATCCATGGACGCATTCACGCTCGCCCTCTGAGCCCCGCCGCTCGTCCCTCCACCGGAAGTCAGAACTCGCTCCGTGGCTCACGGCCTGGTCACGACGCGATAATACCGGCTCGTGTGCTGCGCCGCCTCGGCATCCTCGAAGACCAGCGTCCCAGTCAGGTTCGTGACGGTCTCCACGGCCGACCACTCCACCAAGTCCATTGATACCTGAACCTCGAAACTCTGGTTGATCCAGCATCGGATCTGAAGCGCGCCCGCTCATTGCGGCAGCAACCGCAGCGGTTCGGTCACGGTGAGAATCTGCCTCGCCGCCAAATCTCTGAACTCTTGCACGATCCCCGACGGCCATTCGATGCGGAGCAGATCCACGTTCGTGGCGTCGCCGAGACCGAAATCAACGCGCAAATTGTTCTGGCTGCTCCAGCCGCTACCGCCAGAAATCTCCCGCAGCTGCCCGAGTTCCTGCCCGCGAATGGTCGCTCGCACCCGAACCTTGGCACCAATGGCGGAACGGTTTGACACGGTGCCGATGAGCCTCACCAGCAACCAGGCATTGGCGCTTTCCTCATTGCGGTAAAGGAAGTTGGCTTCCGGAGGAGATGTGAATTCGCCACCGCCATTGCTCACGCAATTGAGCACAGAATAGGGGGACAGGCTCGTAGAGGGATCCCATGCTCAGTCCCCAGACCTTTGCTTGGGATAGAGGGACAGGTTCGCAGTCTATAGCTCACATAGCTCTGCCAACCAACAACATACACCGAGCCAGAACGGCACGCGGACGGGGACTCGAAGCCACGAGAAGTGCCACGACCTTGTAGCGCAGGTTGCCCAACCTGCTGTTTCGCCAACTGCCCAGTCGGCACGGCTGCGCTGTCGCCTCAGCGGTGCCTGAGAGCCGACACGGAATCTTCCCATTTGAATACGGGACGGAACATGAAACGAAGGCTCGTCTCGCGCCCCTCGCTTCGGTGCGGGGTCTTCGCCCACGGGCTACGGCTTGCGCAACCAGAAGTAACGCTGCCAGTCGGACACCGGCACGCTCACCTCGAGACCAGTCGTTGTTAGCCTCGGCTGAACCGGCACTCGTTCCCACGGGCCTTCGGGATCCACCGTCTGCTCCAGAACATAACCGGTCGTCCAAGCCGGCCATCGCAGGAGGATCGACTCGGTCTGCTCGAGCGCCGGCTGCACCTCGGCTGGCGACGCGAACACGTTATCGATCGATAGTTTCACGCCGAACTGGCCAATGCCCGTCCAGCCGGCTCGATCCACCGCCACGATCGTGAATCCACCCGACCACGCGGAAGTCACCGTATCCCAAGCCGACACCGTGGCGAGTGGCTCATCGAGCTCGTCCTGCCGATACAACGCCCCTTTCACGTCGGCACCCTGGGCCGAGAGCACCAGCCGATACCAAAGGCTCGGATCGAACTGCGACTCGAGCAGGTCTGTCCGGGCGACGAAGGTGACCTGGTTGTGCTCGACCACATTGAAAGCAATCATAGCCGGACTGCCATTGGCCGGGGATTCCTCCGGCAAAGCAAACAGGAACAGGCCGCTGATCGTATTGTCCGCGTGATAGGTGCTCCGGGCGATGATCCCGATTGCCGTGTTCGTCTGATGGCCCGTGCCCAGGTGCCACCCGGAAAAGTCGGCACTGATCTCACAGTCGGCCCAATCGAGATCATCCCGATACAGGCCGACCGTTGCCGGAAATACCGTCGGCGCCCCGGGCCAATCCACCAGCCATGAGCAACATCGCCAGAAAGGCGCTCCAAATTTTTCCATGGGAAACGTTCATTGAATCTTCACCGCGCCGGAACATCCAACGCATGCCGGGCAGGATGATGTCGTGTTTCATCGTAGAGTCTCCTTTCAGTTGGGAATTCGAATGGCTCGTCTTCATGGTCCTACGCGCGCCGAGCAATCAGCCGCCATCGCCCATTCGCGCCGTCTATGGGGAGTTACGCAGAAATTCCTGGAAAAGTAACAACCCCGGGAAAGGACGCCCACAGGTCGCGGGCCTCGCGGCTCCGATCTTTCGCACACCGCCTGAATAGCCCTCATCACCCGTCCTACGGAAGCCATCCCTGCTTCAGCCCAGACTATGGAGACACCCCTAGGTGAGCGTTGACAGAGTGACAGGTTCATAGTATTTGAATCGCATATAGTTGACAACCAACAACATATACGTGGTCTGGTGAGTGTGGGCAGGGTGACAGGTTCGGTGGCGGTTGCTTCTTGCAGCTCAGCCAAAGCGGCGTGGCGCTCCACTTCCCGCCGCAGTCCACAAGGTCCCGGCTCGCGGACGCAGCGACATAGTGACAGCTTCAGCGTTCTATTCCCCGACGAGCCGATCCATCCTGGACCGGACATGATTTTGTCAGCAGATGATTTTGACTCCCGGCGGACAGGACCAACGCCGAGGGCAAAATCATGGGGGGTAAAATCATCCGGAGCGGTACATGGGGTGACAGGTTCGCAGTGCGGATCCTGCAGCCTTCTGCAGCTCAAATGATTACGATGGCAATGGCCAAGCCGGGATGGCGACCGAAGCGGCAAATCTGTCGCACTCGGAGGGACTTGGAGAGAGCTTCCATCTGGCAAGGCGCATAACGCGACTTCGCATCCGTTCTTTTCCCAACCACAACCATCCACTCGCCGAGTCGCGCTGAGAGCTGCCGGTCCTCAGGACTGAACGCCAAGCTGCAGCGGTGGGATAGAGGGACAGGTTTGCAGTCTCTGGCTTATATAGCGTTGCAGATCAAGAGCATGCACGGTGCTGCATCGATCAATGTAACCTCCAGTCTGTCGCCTCTTAATCGATCGTCAGGGCGACGACGAACGGCACGGCCTGGCTACCCTTCGATACGAAATCCAGGCGAGTCACTTTCCGGTCTGGATACGGGTTTTCGAGGATGGAGAGGTAGAGCCGGAGGGTCGCTCCGGCAGCATGCGCGATGGGGTTGTTACCCTGCCAAACAACCTTGCCGTGGGGAACCTCTGAGGGCTCTCCCGGTTTCCGCCACCAGTTGCGAACGTGCTGCCCGTAGACCAAATCCAGTTCAGCTTGGGTGCGGTCGCCATAATGCAGGATCAACGCCTCCACTGGGATGCCTTCGGCAACCGCAAAGGCGGTGGCATGCAACAAGTGCAGCCGGGTGAAACGATCTTCCACCCGAATGCCCAGGCAACGGTCGGGCAGCAGGTTCCAGATCTCCCGCCAAAGTCCGGTTGGCTCGCGGATGGTCAGCGCGATAACGCCGCGAACGTCGAACGTGACGCCGCCGTGAACGCCGGTCTCACCGGGGAATTCAGAGAGTTCGTTGTCCAGGTCAAAGACGCCAAACTGGGGGTAGAACACCTCGGTAAGAAGCCCCGTGTAATGGGGTGAGAGATCCAGTTGTTTGGAGGTCGCCCGGCTGTCGCGGGTGGGAACCATTCCTGGCGGAGCGGGGACCTTTACGGTGGTTCCAGTAGAACTCACCCAGGTGATCGCCTCCTCGTTCACTCGTTGACGCCAATACCGTCTGGCATGCGATCGCACTTGATCCCGCAGAGTCTCTTGCGGCGCGTCGGCTGATGCCGTCCATGACCAGGGAAAGGCCTCCAGAGCCTCGCCGTCATATCGAACGACGAGGTGGCGAGCTTAGGCCGTCGGCACTGAAGGTCATCGCATTCAAGGGCTCGGCATGCTCCCGCAGTGTCAACAAGCTGCTCCCAGTCTGGGCATCCCAGATCTCGCAGAGGGCCGAATCGTAACCGACGACGCTCACTCGGGCCGAATCCGTCACGACACGCCGCCAGTCGGGACTGACCGCCAAGAACCAGACTGGCGCGCTGCGCTTCCAGGCGCGAATCAACGTTCCAGAAAGCCCGTCCCAGATGCGGATGTTGGCCTCGCCGTCGGTGGTGATGAGCCGCGACCCCTGCCAGGCCAGGTTGACGTCGGGACCTTGCCGGGGCAGTCCGACCAGGAGTCGGCCGGTTTCCACCTCCCAAACCGCGACCGTTCCCTCGCCATTTCCCGCCGCGAGCCGATCACCATCCGGCGAGAAATCCAGGTGATAGAAAGCCTCGAGCCATTGCGGCTGGAGAGTGGTTCTACGTGCACCGCTGCGCGTGTCGAAAACGTGCAGCGCCAGGCCAATCTCAGAGACGGCCAGCCATTGGCCGTCCCGGCTCAGGGTTGCTCCCCGCGCCCAACTCCGCTGGCGCATCAACTCACGCCCAGGTCCCAGCCGAACGCCCCGGCAGATTACTGGCTGATCAGCCGCCGGGCATCCTCGGTGAAAGCCAACCGCTGGGCGTTCCGCGTATGGCCCTCGAGCACCGAGTGAGGTCGGCCGTCGCAGCCATCCCACACCCTGAGGACATGGCTCGGCGTCTCCGCCGTCGCCAGCAATCGGCCATCCCTGCTAAAGGTCACGGTTGTTGCCCCGAGTTCTCCGAAGCGAAATAGCTCCGCGCCATCGCGGGTGCGCCAAACCCGAACTGCCGCTCAGAAACACGCCTGGGCGAGAATTGCGGTCGTGATGGGTGGGGCAGTTACCAGGCGCAGAGGCTCTCGACGTGAGCGGCGGAGCCGTCGCGGAGCCAGCCGTCGAGCTGGGCCTGGTCTTTGAGTTGTTGACCGCGCAGTCGAGGGACGGCGATGAACTGGCAATCGACGTCCGGCAGGGCGGTGAGATCGCTCCAGAGTTTCTCGAATTGGGCGACGGGAAAGATGTCTTCCTGGGCGTTGCCCCAGCGTTTTTTGACCTCTTTGAGGGTGATGTAAGTGGGCATGCGGGCGGCGAGATTGCGGATGGCGGTGTTGATCCGGTCGGAGGCAGCGGCTGGGGCGGAGGCGGGATTGGCGGGGTCGGCGGGGGCCGCGGCGAGGAGATCGGCGCGGGTGAGTCCGAAGACCTGGAGGAGACGGTCCAGGTCGATCCAGGTGGTCATCGAGTTGTAGTAGGAAAGTTTGAATTCCTCCTCTTCGCGGGGCATGGCGAGGCCTTCGACGAGTCGGAGTCGGCCATTGACCCGGGCGAGGCCGCCGCCGCGGTCGTCGATGCGGCGGGGAATGACCTCGAAGGAGAGGCAGGCGTCGTTCTGGATATGGAGTCCGAGGAGTGCGGGGTCGAGGTCGGCGCCGAGCGTGTCGACATTATGGAGGAGCAGGTAACGCAGTTGGGGTCGTTGCTGCAGGAGTTGGGCGAGCACACCGTTGCGGAAGAGGTTGGGGATCTCGAACCAATGCCCGACGGGGTGGAGACACTGCAGGGGGAGATTATCGGTGTAATCGGTGGCTTCGCCAGTCGAGTGAGCCCATTGGATCAGGGCGGCGCGAAGGCTGTCGCGGACTTTCTGTTGTTGTTCGTCGAGCAGTTGCTGGGGCATTTCCTCCCACGCAAAGCGCAGATCGCGGACGGTCGGGACGAGGCGGAGTCCCACGGAGCGTCCTGGCGAAAGGAAGAGCGGGCCGTCGTAGCCGAAATGCCCGGTCCGGCGCAAGGCTTCGGCGATGGGTTGATGGGTCAGGTAACCGGTGGTGATGACATGGGGAACCGGAGTTCCGCAGGTGCGGCCAACGCGCCGGCTTTTGGCCAGGTGCACTTCGATGAACGAGCGATGATGGCCGCCGAGGCGGGCGAAGGGGTGCAGGGCTTTGACGACGCCGGCGCCCTGGGTCCAGCGGCTGCCGGCACCGGCGGCGAGGCTGACGACGGCGACCGTGCCGGATGCGAGGGCTTGGCGGCCAAGCTCAAACTCGGGCGTCGACGCGGGTTGGACTTGAGGTTGCAGGCCGGCGAGGGCGAGCCAGGGGGTGGCATCCACGACGTCCTGGTCGCGAGCGTTTTCGAGGATGACGTTGGCGGAGAGTCGGTTTTGGGCCAGGCCGATCCGGCCGTCGCGGAGGTCGGCGCGGATCTGGGCGTGCTGGGCGGGGTCGAAGCCATGTTGGTCGAGCAATTGGGCCAGCGAGGGATGGGCGGACTGATCCGTGCGGTTGCGGGGCAGCATGACGTCGAAGAGCGTCTGCACCATGCCGCGGAGCTCGGGCTGAGAACGGCAGGCGGCGGCGACGAGGTCGAGTTCGGCCCGGCGGATGGGAGTGAGTGTGCGCCAGTCCTGTCGGAGCAGGGGAGGCGCGATCAGCGTGTAGTAGGAGGCGGGCATGAGTGCGGCCGGGCCCTCGAGGAGATCGGCCCGGGTGCCGTGTTCATTGATGGCGAAGTCGTACACGACCGGCTCCATGGCGAAGGGGAGGGCGTATTGGAGCTCCTGTTTCGCGGTGGACATGATTTCCTGGAGCTGGCCGCGGGCCTGGGCGGTGCGGTGAGGTGCCACCATGAACCCCATGCCGCCGCCGGACATCCCGCCGAGCATCCAGAAGCCCCAGAAATCCCGGCCGAACTGGGCGCGGGCGCGATCGATGAGGGTTTCCGTATAAAGATTCGAGGCCCAAGGAATGATGGTCTGGATCGGGCCATGGAAATTGCGGGTGGTGGCGGCGCCGATCGCGGGGATGTCGGCGGTGCGCAAGGCAGCGAGGATTTCGTCGAGCACCGTAAGGGCTTCCTGGCGCGCCCGCCATTCGTCCGGCGAGCGGAGAAGGTACTTCTCGGTGACCATTTCAAGGATGGGTCCGACGTTTTGGGCCATGCCGCCATGGACCAGCACGAGGCTTTCCTGGAGGGCGCGGCGGGTTTCGAGCGGGGCGGCCTGGTGATCGAGGATGCGGTGCTGGGGCATGAGCCGGCCGCGGCTGATGCCGAATTCGGGGTCGTTCTCCTGGGCAAGCACGCCGGTAATCAGTTTCATGCCGGGCCAGACTCCGCCGCTATCCTGCCAGCCGCCGCCTGAACCGCCGAGCCATTCGCCGAGGATCGCGCGGGCGAGGACGAGGCGGCGTTCGCTTTCCTCGAGCGGTCCGGTGAGGGAGCTGGTCTGGCGGGTGGCGCGCATTCCGGCCGAGATGAGCGAGGCCAGGAGGCTGGTGGAGACAGCCAGGCGCGAGCCTTTTGGGATATTGTTGACGCACGAGACGAGCTCGAGGCCACGGCCGGGGCCGACGATCCGGGCGAGCAACTCGGCCAGGCTCTGGCCACTGCCTTCGATGCCGGGGGGCACAATGCCACAGGCGATGACAGCGGCTTTGAGCAGTCCCAGGTAATCCTTGGCGAAATCGAAAACCTCGGCGAGTTGCGTGATCTCGGCGGTGGCGCCGAGGTCGACGGAGGTCAGGCGGAGAACGGGGTCATCGATGACGCGAAGGAAAGCCTGGACGGGCGGGCGGGGTGAGGCATCGCGGCCATGAATGGCGAGGTCGATGGAGACGTTCAGGACGCGGGCGCCTTCGGGATAATCCATGCCGAGGAAGAAGATGTCGCTCCAGCCGCAATGGCTGAGGTCCATGCGCACGGGGGTTTGTTCGCGGAGGATCGGGTAGACGCCGGTGGCATCCCGGCGGGTCAGTTCGGGCCGGATGCGCAGGGGTTGATCCAGGGGATGACCCATCCGGAACATCCATTGGTTGCCGCGGACGGTGCGGACGCTGCGTCGGACCTGGTCGGCCAGGGTCTGGAAGGCGAGGCGATGATAGGCGGTGGCGAGGGCGCTCGAGATACCGTCGCTGGGCCCGTGTTCGGACTGGTGTTCGAGGAAACTGGCGATGGCCTCGTTGAAGCGTCGGTTGAGCAGGTGTTCGTAGCCGGCGAAAGGGATGAGGCCGCGCGGATTGAGCTCGGGACGGAACGGCAGGTGAAACCGGTGCAGCGCGTAGAGGAAGAAAAGGGCGCGCACGCGTTCATAGAGGTTCGAGGCGGTCCGACGGAAAGCGTCCAGGGCGGCGCACTCGTTGAGCAGCTCGGGCAGCGACGCCGAGCGGCAGAGGTGTTCGAGCGACTGATTGCGGACGGCCGGGTCGGCGCTGGTAATGACGGAGACGAGTTTGGCGGGCATGAGCGCGGGTGGGTGGAGCGTCAGGGTTTGGGGCGGAAGGCCAGGAGTTCCACCAGG